>NZ_CP012712.1:2500000-2815000 GCF_001295365.1 Parageobacillus thermoglucosidasius
CGTTTACAGCAGATAGCTTTGTTGTCAACCCGCGTGTCTTTCCAGGAGGGTCTATCGGTGAACTTGCCGTCAATGGAACGATCAACGATTTGGCGATGGGAGGAGCCAAACCGCTGGCTTTGGTGACTACCCTTATTTTAGAAGCAGGATTGGCGGCATCGGAGCTGGAGTGGGAAGTAGCGGCTATTGCTAAAGCGGCCCAGCGCGCCGGAGTGCCTGTGGTCGGGGGCGATACGAAAGTTGTGGAGCACGGAAAAGCGGACGGCCTGTTCATCACGACGGCCGGTATCGGCCTCGCCGATCCGCGCGTTTCCCTTTCTTCCAAAAACGTTCAACCGGGGGATCAAGTCATTCTGTCTGGCCCGATTGGAGACCATGGGATTACCGTTCTCTTGGCTAGAGGGGAATTGGATTTGGAAGCCGATCTTGCTTCCGATACCCGTCCGCTCTGGCCGTTTGTATCAGCGCTTATTGAGGCGACGGCTCCGGGATTGCGATGGCTGCGCGATCCAACCCGAGGAGGCGTAGCGACGGCATTAAACGAATTGGCGAGGGACGCTCAGGTCGCTGTGATGCTTGATGAAGAGGCGATTCCCGTACGCCCGGCAGTACGCGGTGCTTGTGAAATTTTAGGATTGGATCCTCTTCATATTGCCAATGAAGGGCAATTTCTCGCCGTCGTTTCGCCAGAATACGCCGATATCGCGTTAAAAACGCTGAGAAGCATGCCGGGCGGAGAGGATGCGCAGCGCATTGGTGAAATACAAGCAGAACCAAAGAAAGTCGTTTTAGCGCGTTCCCGGTATGGAGGCACGCGAATAATTGACATGCTTATCGGCGACCCGTTGCCACGCATCTGTTAATCAATCATGAGATAATCTCTCTTAAGGAGGATGAGAACAAGGATGCTTGAGCTGTATGGCGCGAAAGGATGTCCTTACACGAGAGAATTGCGGGAAAGTTTACTATGGGACGGAAAAGAATTTGTCGAGTATGATGTCGATGAAGACAAAGAGGCATTAAAGCAGCTGATCGTTTTGACGGGAGGGGGCACCGTTCCTGTCTTAGTAGAAGATGGGCGGGTCATTCAAGTAGGAGTTTCCGGTCGTGGTTGCATGGTTGCATTGCCGTCCACAAAGGAATTTAAATAGGCGAGAAGGCCCATTTCTCATTGGGCAAGGCGCGGCCTGGTGAACGAAAACAGGAGCTAAATCGCCTTTTCTTTTGCTCAAATAGACAAACAAATTGCCATGTGCAGGATTGCTTCATAAGATCTTGCATCATCGTGTGTCTCATGTGAGCCGATTGTGAGAACGAAGCGATACGTCAGCGTATCAATTTCAACGCACAAGCCGTTCTTAAAAGGACGGTTCGCAAAGATTCGTTAACTTGTTAACTAGAAAGGAATTGCCAAACATCTCCCGCTTCCAAACGATAGTGAAAGCAGGTGGTTTAATGAAAATCGCGCAGCGTATTCACATTTATGGTGTTGTGCAAGGGGTTGGCTTCCGTCCTTTTGTCTTTCGTGCAGCAAAACGGTGGGGACTCAGCGGATGGGTGCGCAATGGAGAAAGCGGCGTGGATATCCATGTGGAAGGGGATGCAGGCGCCGTTCAACAATTTGTCCGGGAAATTATGGAGTGCCCTCCTGCTTCAGCCAAAATAACCAATTTAGAAATCAAAGATGCAGCTATACAAGAAGCGGCTGATTTTAACATTTTGGAAAGCATGCGCCACGATCGGCCGACAGTGCATATTCCTGCTGATCTTGCCGTTTGCTCAGCATGTTTGTCTGAATTGTTCGATCCGGTTAACCGCCGCTATCTTTATCCATACATCAATTGCACAGATTGTGGACCCCGCTATACTGTCATTGAACGCCTGCCATATGACCGTCCTTATACGACAATGCGCGCATGGCTTATGTGTCCGGATTGTTCGGCGGAATATCATAACCCGGCAGACCGCCGGTTTCATGCGCAGCCGACGGCTTGTCCCGGGTGCGGCCCTCATTATTATGTGCGGTGGCAGGGCGGGGAAATGCATGGGGATGAAAAAGCGATTGAAAAAACAGCAGAGCTCCTTCGTACTGGGCGCATCGTAGCAATTAAAGGGCTTGGCGGCTATCATTTGGCATGTGATGCTGAAAACGAAGAAGCAGTACGGGAGCTTCGAAAGAGGAAGCGACGCAGCGCAAAACCGTTTGCGCTGATGGTGAAAGATATCGAAACGGCCAAAAAACTCATCGATATATCAGCAGAAGAAGAGAAGCTTCTTACTTCTTCCGCCCGTCCCATCGTGTTGGCGCGGGCGCGTCGATCGTTGCCGGGAGTTGCTCCTGATAATTCCGATTTAGGGATAATGCTTCCGTACACTCCTCTCCATCATTTGCTATTTCACTTTGGTGCGCCGCATGTACTTGTGATGACGAGTGCCAACCGTTCCAGTGAACCAATCATCTATGAAGATGACAAAGCGGCCAAAGCGCTTGAAGGCATTGCGGATGTGTGGCTTGTTGGGGAGCGTCCTATTGCCCGCCGCGTCGATGATTCCGTTGTTCGCGTCACCCCGTTTGGCCCTGCCGTGCTTCGGCGGGCGAGGGGCTATGCGCCGCTTCCTGTTGCCCAATTGCCAAGCGCTCGGCCCATTCTCGCGGTCGGATCTGACTTAAAAAATGCTGTCACATTAGTAGTCAATGGACAGGCGGTCGTTAGCCAGCATTTAGGAGATTTGGTAAAATACGAAGTGTACATGTCATTTGAACAGACTGTCTACGATCTTTTATCAATGTATGATGTTCCGTTGCAAGAAACGATAGTGGCGTACGATCTTCATCCTGATTACCGTTCTTCTGCTTTTGCCTATGGTTTGGAAGCTTATCGGCATATTGGCATCCAGCACCACCGCGCTCATGTGGCGTCCGTGCTGGCGGAGCGAAATGCATTGGACAAACGGGTGATCGGAGTAGCGTTGGACGGGACAGGGTTTGGCGACGATGGAGCGATCTGGGGCGGCGAGCTGTTTGTCGGAAGCGCTGTGGAAGGGCTGGAACGTCGCGGGCATCTTCGTTACGCTATGCTTCCCGGCGGCGACGCGGCAGCGCGCATGCCGCTTCAAGCGCTGGCTGGTTTCTTCGCGGATGAACCGGAATTGGCAATGGATGTAGGAAAGCGATTATCGTTCCCTGAACGTTTTTTCACGGCGGTAAAGATGGTAGAAAAGCGATTGCGCACCTTTCCTACGACATCTGTCGGGCGTTTGTTTGATGCGGCAGCTGCTCTTTTAGGATTCACCGAGACCATTTCATTTGAAGGTCAAGCAGCTATTTGGCTGGAGCATTTAGCACGTACAGCTCCGTTAGAGAAGGTATATTCTTTTCCATGGGACGGAAAAGAACTTGATTATCTCCCGCTCTTAAAAGAAATGGCCGCGGATCGTTTGAACGGAAGAGATGTGGCGATGATTGCTCGTTCGTTTCATCGAAGCGTCGCTGAAGGCATATTCCGCAGTGTTCGTTTTTTAGGAGCGGCCTATGGGATTGACACGGTTGTGCTATCCGGCGGCGCATTTCAAAATTCGCTTTTGTTAGCTGATTTGCAAGCGTTATTTTTGGAAAACGATATGCACGTATGGATCGGCAAAGGAGTGCCGCCTAACGACGGCGGCATTAGTCTCGGTCAGGCGGCGCTCGCGGCGGTGAGCAATTCTATGCGCTAAATCTTTAAAAAATTTCCATTTCTTCTAAATATCATGATGCCATAAAATATAAAAAACAAAAGTACTCGAACTGTGTAACAGTAGTCACAGCATAAGATTCCGAAAAGTATAGGTTCGAGTACTTTTTATGCGTACATATATCTTTATTTTGCACACTGCATGGAGAGTGAAGATGCTGGTAGAAGTATTATCCAATTCCCGTGCCAATGATGTGCAAATGACCGTGTTTGCTGGAACTAATCAGCATTGCGTAAACAGCAAAATTGTTCCCATATGACAAGTTTATATTAGCGCTCGGAAAACGAATGCCATTCAGTTTGTTGCAAGAAGCGCCAGATTTATGAGATGATAGGATTAACAATGAAAATGTTGATAAGGAGGATATCGAAAAATGGCTTTTATCAAAAAATGGTTGATGTTTGGCCTCGGCTTGGCTGTGACAGGTAAAGAACAAGTGGAAAAATTTGTCGATGAGTTGGTGAAAAAAGGGGAATTATCTTTGGAAGAGGCGAAGGATATTATGGATCAGTGGATTCAGCAAAAGGAAGAACGAAAAGCAGAGTTGCAGAGCATGGTGCGCGAACAGCTTAAGCAAATGACGGATAAATTGGATTTGGCAACAAAAGAGGACATTCGAAAATTAGAACAACGAATTGAGAATTTAGAAAAAAGCGACGGCAATTAAACGAAGGAAGGGAGTCTAGCCAAAGTTTTTGCTGGTAAAGGAGGGTGGATGGATGGTTGGGAAAAGGATGCGCCATATGAGCCGTTACCGTGATATTGCCATCGCATTGATTCGTCATGGATTTGGAATCGTGGTCGAAGAAATTGGATTCGCTCAGTTCCTCTCCCTCCCGCAAAAGATATTTTTTAACACGAAAGAAAAGGATGGAAAAACCATTGGGGAACGAATTAGGCTTGTTCTGCAAGAATTAGGCCCGACCTTCGTGAAATTGGGGCAGATCGCAAGTACGCGCCCCGATTTGCTTCCGGAAGAGATTATCCGCGAATTGGAAAAATTACAAGATCAAGTTCCGCCTTTTTCGTTTGAAGAAGTTCGTAACATCGTTCAGCAGGAGTTAGGCGCGGACTTAACGCAAATTTTCCGCCAGTTTGCGGATGTTCCGCTTGCCGCTGCTTCGATTGGGCAAGTTCACCAGGCCATCTTGCATTCGGGGGAAAAAGTGGCTGTCAAAATTCAACGTCCGAACATTGCCAACATCATTGAGACGGATTTGGAAATTCTTCAAGATTTGGCTACTCTTGCTGAACGCCGGCTGGAGTGGGCCGCACAGTATCAAATTTGCGATATGGTTGATGAATTTTCTCGCTCCCTGCGAGCAGAACTTGATTATACGATCGAAGCACGCAATGCCGAGAAAATCTCCAATCAGTTCAAAAATGACCCGGGCATCCATATTCCTAAAGTGTTTTGGGAGTATTCCACCAAAAAGGTATTAACGATGGAATATGTGGAAGGCATCAAATTCAATGAACTAGAGCGGCTGAAGCAGAACGGTTATAATCTGAAAAAGCTGGCGGATCGCCTGGCAAAGGCGGTCTTTCAGCAAATTTTTGTCGAAGGATTTTTCCATGGGGATCCCCACCCCGGGAATGTGCTCGTGTTGCCTGGAGAAGTGATTGCGTTTATTGATTTCGGAATGGTGGGGCGGCTGAATCCTGAGATAAAATATCATTTTTCTTCATTGGTTATTGCTTTAATGAACCAAAGTACAGATGGGGTCATAAAATCGATCTGCCAAATGGGGTTGGTGCCGGATGATGTGAATATCATGCAGCTGCGTGATGATGTGGAGCAGTTAAGAGAAAAATATTACCGTGTCTCATTAAGCAAAATCAGTCTTGGCGAGGCTGTCAATGACCTGTTCCGTGTAGCGTTTCGCCACTCCATCCGCATTCCTAGAGATTTAACGTTATTAGGAAAAACGTTGCTGACGGTGGAAGGAATGGTGGAAAAACTCGATCCTGATTTCCGCATCCTCGATATTGCCGAACCGTTCGGGCGGCGGCTATTAAAGGAGCGATTGCGCCCGAAAAACATAGCGGAAATGGTATGGAAGCACGTTTCCGATTATAGGGAAATGTTGATTGACTTTCCCAAGAACATGAAAGAATTCGCTTCTTTAATCAAACAAGGAAAGCTTCATTTTGAAATCGACATTCCTGAGCTGGATCATTTTTTGAAAAAATTAGATCAAATCAGCAATCGATTATCATTTAGCATCGTTTTACTGTCTTTCAGCATTATTATGGTAGGGATTATTATCGGGTCTTCCATGGGAAGGCAATCAACATTGTTGTGGAAAATCCCAGCGATTGAGATTGGTTTCGGCGTAGCGGCACTGATGTTTGTGTGGCTGCTGTATTCGATTTTTAAGTCGGGGAGATTTTAGTGGCTAAAACCTTTGGCAACAAGCCGCTAAGCAACCGTTACCATCCATAAGGGAGCCGGAGTTTTCAGCCAAACACATTTGGAAATCTCTTGCCTCGCTGGCCGGGACGAGAAGTCCCGGAATGGTGTGAAAAGAGGGCGACAAAAAGCGATTTCGTTTTCCATTGATCCAAGCTTACTGGATAGATCGCCATAGCCGTCAAGATGGCGGTATTTCTATTCCCGTTAAGAAGCCGTGTGCCAACACGACGACACGGCGATCATTTGCCGGTTGCGCCCACAAAAGTGGGCTGTTTCGGCGAATGGAATTAGGCGTTGACAAGCGCTGCGATGTCTTGTTCAAAATCGATCGGCTCTTCAATTGGTTCGTATCGGCGAATCACTTTGCCGTCGCGGTTAATGAGAAATTTGGTGAAGTTCCATTTGATTTCGTCCCCAACCAACCATTCCGGGTTTTTTTCCATAATCATCAGTTTCAAAATTCTTCCGTTCGCGTTTGTTTCGTCAAATCCTTTGAATGGGGCTTCTTTTTTCAAATATTGAAATAATGGGTGAGCGTTATCGCCGTTTACTTCAATTTTGGCAAAGATAGGAAAAGTTACCCCGTAATTTCGTTGACAGAAAGCAACGGCATCTTGGCTGCTTCCCGGCTCCTGCCCACCAAACTGATTGCACGGAAAACCAAGAATTTCAAATCCATATTCACGGTATTTTTCATACAATTTTTGTAAATCTTGAAATTGCGGTGTAAATCCGCAGCGGCTCGCTGTATTAACAATGAGCAACACTTTTCCTTTATATTCAGACAAAGAAACCGTTTCTCCGTTTGGTTTTGTCACTTCATAATTGTAAATGGACATAAACTCACTCCTTTAACGTTTTTTATATTAATTATTAAATAATAAAACAAATACATTGTAAAATTATTTGCCTTTCGTCTGCTACCATTTCAGGAGGAGAGGGGTATTTTGGAACGATTGTTGCTGTTTTTCGCCGTTGCATCGATTGGAATCGCTTTACGTTTTTTCATTTTAGGAGAATTCGAGTGGAAGCAGCTGCTCATTGTTTCTTGTTTTTTCGCTGGTGCCTTGTTGATTGGGGGAATCGAATGGTGGCTGGCTTGGCTTGACGCCCGCTATGAAAAAGCGGAAGGCGAAGATGTTTGGCATACGCATATGGCGGAACGATTTTGGACGGAAAAAAGCGTTTGTTAAGAAAAGGGATTGACAAACCATACGTTTCCATATTACATTAAGTAACATACAAATAAATTTGCATGTTTCGCAATTCGGTAGACTTTCAAACAGTCCGTTGTTTGCGGCGGAGTGGTTGAAAGTAAACCGAAGAGCGGAAATAGCGCACAATGTGGCAGATCTTCAAAAAGCCTTCTCGGCTCGTTGAAGATAAACCGGCTATGTGCACTCGATGCCATTCGTGTGCCCTTTTGCTGAAAAAGGGAAACGCGATGGACAGAGGGCGGCATAGCCGGTTTTTTGTTGCGGCAAAGAGAGGGGGATTCAGGTTGGTTTGGTTCATCTTGTTATTCACAGCAGTTGGAATTGTTTTCATCAGTTCTTTATTGTTGCTGGATCGGCGTGTGCCGCTATGCTATGTGCGAGTGCACGTAGGTGTGATGGTGTTGCCGGCCGCCGTGGCGTTAGCAGGGCTGGTTTTCGCGAATCATCACGTCACGGTCGGATTATGGCGTTCTGATATGCTCGGCTGGTTTATGGCGTTGTTTATTTTGGCGCTCGGCTGGATGATCGAGCGGTTTTGTCTTCGTTATTTGTATGGCGACCGCGTGTACCGGAAGTATTTTACGTTGCTTACTTTTACCGTTGGCATCGCGGCGTTGACATGGTTAAGCGATGATATTCGCTTGCTGATTCTCTTCTGGGAGTTGCCGTTATTAGGGTTGACAAAACTGACGCGGTTAAAAAAAGAATGGCGTCCGGCGCGAATGGCAGCAGCCCGTATGGCATCCGCATTTTCGCTAAGCTGGCTTGCTTTGTTCATCGCTGGTTTGTGGCTATGGAACGCAACGGGGCATTGGCGGCTGTCGTTTGCTTTGTCGACGGAGAGCATCCGCCATCTCGAATGGTGGGAAAAAACGGGGATGAGTATGCTGCTTGTTTTGGCGGCGATCGTCCCGGCCGGACAATGGCCATTTCAGCGTTGGCTGCTGGAATCAGCGGTGACGCCGACGCCGGTCTCCGCGGTCATGCATGCCGGATTGGTCAATGCCGGCGGTCTTTTGCTGACGAGATTTGCTCCGTTGCTCAATGGTGATGTATCACAAATGTTGCTGGCTGTTTTCGCTTCGATTTCGGTGCTGGTCGGTACAGGAATAAGTTTTGTGCAAGTGGATTATAAACGGCAATTAGTTGCTTCCACGATGGCGCAAATGGGACTGATGTTCATTCAATGTGCATTAGGGGCTTATGTTGCGGCAGTGATTCATTTAGTGTTGCACGGGATGTTTAAAGCGACGTTATTTTTGCAATCCGGTTCGGTAGTGCCGCGCCCGAATCAAACGATCCGGCTATCGCAAAGCTTGTCCCGCACATGGCGGTTTACCGGAGTGGTGGTCGGCTTTGTCGCAGGGGGCATTATTTTGCTGATGTCGCCAGAAGAAAATGCAAAATGGCTAAGCAGTCTTATTCTTGGCTGGACGCTGGCGTTTGCGTGGGAGCGGCTTGCCGTGTTTAAGGATGGACGGATCATTGTCTTATTCGGACTAGTAGGGGCGGTTTTTGTTTCTGGGACGGTGCACGGCGGTCTTATGATGCTTTTGCATAAGGCGGTGCCGCTAAGTTCGAATACATCTGTTGCCGCCGAAGCGATCGCTGTCTTGATGCTGGCGGCCGGCGGATTGGCGAGCATATGGCTTTCCGCCCATCGTTCATCGGAACTGTTTGCGCGATTGTATATGCAGCTCGTCCATATGGGCGAACCGCGATTAGAGTCGATGGAAAGCCATCCGCGTTATCTTGATGATTACTTGCAGAAGGAGGTTGTGAATAGATGAGCACGACTATCATATCGCCCGAACGCCCGAATGCGCGCGAGCAACGGACAGGTGATGCCGCGGCAGCTATCAATGTGGCCGAGCTTGTCCAAAATGCCAGCAAGGCAATCGCTCCGCTTTGGCCGATTGCCACGTTTATCGCCCGCCATCCGTGGATGGGGCTGGAACATCTTCCGTTTGAGCAAGTGGCCCGCCGTTTAAAGTCACTGAAAGATATTGACATTTATCCAAGTATGTCCATGTTACGGGCGGCCCAGCGGAAAGGGGAGTTGAATCCTAAGTTTTTGGAAATGCGGCTGCAGCGCTGGCTTGACGAGCAGCAGCTGGCGCTGCCGCGCGAGGAAGCGGAACGTTTTTGCCGCGCCGCGTTGCAGCATGAAGAAATTCCCAATAAGTTGTTAACGTCTTCAAGGCTAAAAAGCTTGGCTGCAAAAATGAAAGACATACAATTGCATGTCGATGGCGAACGTTTACCCATCCGGCCGATAAGCCTTCTTTTTGAAGAGCAAGGTGAAGGAAAATGGGCGCGTCTGCTTGACCATCATATGATTAAATGGTGCAAATTATTTTTAGATGAATCGCAAGCTTCGTGGTCACTGCCATATCGGGAAAAAGGGTTTTACTGCGCATGGCGGAAACTGGTGACCAACGACCCTGCTTTAAACAAAGAACAACGTGAGCGATTGAAAGATTTGCCGCAAGATGCTGAAGAGGCATTGCGGCAAGCGTTAATCATGCTCGGCATACCGCATGGCGCGATGAAAGACTACTTGGAAGCGCATCTTCTTTCCTTGCCAGGATGGGCAGGAATGTTACAATGGCGTTCGCAGATGTCCGGCCAAGCGCATTTGCTGCTTGTGGATTATTTAGCTATCCGCCTTTCGCTGGAATGGGCGTTGATTGCGCCGTATTTGCCGTTTGCAAAACAAAAAAAGGACGATGAAGCGTTTCTTCTTCCGCTTCTCGCGGCTTGGATGCACTGGGGAGGGTTGACGCCGGAAGAATGGCTGCGGTTGCCGCGGGATGCACAACAAGCGCGGTTATTTCTGGCTTATCGCTTTGATAAAATCGTTCGCAGCAAACTTTGGCTCGAAGCATGGGAAGATACGCAAGAGGCACAGCTAAAGGAAAAAATAGCGTCTCATTCTCTTAACAGCGAGCAAAAACAAGCAATCGCCCAGCTTATCTTTTGTATCGATGTTCGTTCCGAACCTTTCCGGCGCCATTTAGAGCAGGCAGGACCGTTTGAAACATACGGGTGCGCTGGTTTTTTCGGCCTTCCCATCAAGACGCGCGAACTGGATAGCGATTATGCGCACGCTTCTTGCCCAGCCATCGTAGAGCCGCTTCATGAAGTCCGTGAATATGCATCAGCGGCAACTGTCAAGGAATATCGCGGCCGCCGCAACGTGCGGCTTTCGCTTGGCTATATGTTTAAAAAAATGAAACAGCATTTGTTTGCTAGTTTGTTGCTTCCAGAAGTGAGCGGACCGTGGCTCGGTTTGCACACACTGGCCTGGAACATAGCGCCTAGCGGAACGGGCCGCGCATTTCGGCAGTTTCCAGATAATTGGGTGCAAAAGCCGGAAACCGAACTTTCGCTTGATCGGGAATCTCCTTTGGAAGCCGCGGATCTTCCTGTAGGTTTTTCCACAGAGGAAAAAGTACAGTATGTTTATCGCCTTTTAAAAGGAATAGGGCTTACCAGCCGCTTTGCGCCACTTGTCGTTGTCTGCGGCCATGAAAGTGAAACGGCGAACAATCCTTATGCCTCGTCGCTTGATTGCGGTGCGTGCGGCGGAGCAGCGGGAGGATTCAACGCCCGGGTGTTCGCCGCCCTTTGCAACTTGAAAGAAGTTCGCAAAGGCCTTGCGGAAAAAGGCATGGTTATTCCCGAGGACACTGTTTTTATCGCTGCCGAGCATATAACAACGGTTGATGAACTTCGCTGGCTTTATGTGCCGACACTTTCGGAAGCGGCACAAAAAGCGTTTGAGATGTTGCAAGGCAAGCTAAAAGAAGTAAGCCGCAACGCAAATCATGAGCGGCTGGCGAAACTGCCGGGATTGGTGCGGAAAAAGCAAGATCCGCTTGCCGAGGCGCGCCGCCGCGCGGCAGACTGGAGCGAAATCCGCCCGGAATGGGGGCTTGCGGGGAATGCCGCGTTTATTATCGGCCGCCGTCAGCTGACACAGCACTGCAATTTTGAAGGAAAAGTATTTTTGCATAGCTATGACTGGCGCGAGGATCCGTCCGCAGAGTCGCTTGCAAACATTATTGCTGGTCCGGTGACTGTTGCGCAATGGATTAACTTGCAATATTATGCATCAACCGTCGTTCCGCATTACTACGGAAGCGGCAGCAAAACAACGCAAACGGTCACTGCGGGGATCGGAGTCATGCAAGGAAATGCGAGCGACTTGCTCACCGGGCTTCCGTGGCAGTCGGTCATGTCGTCTGATTTTGAAATGTTCCATTCTCCGCTTCGTTTGCTCGTCATCATCGAGGCGCCGCGGCAATATATCAAACGTTTGCTCGAAGACGATCCGCATTTCCGGCAAAAGGTGCAAAACGGATGGCTCCGTTTAGCTTCCATTGACCCGGACAGCGGGCAATGGGAAAAATGGTCATAATCGATGGCGTGCGCGCCATCATTGATAACATGGATGACATGTTTTATCGAAGGCGCTAGCTTTAAAGTTAGCGCCTTTTTTATTGGCGCATGATGAAGGAAAATCATTACCATAAAGAATTTTTTAGGAAAGTAAAAATAACATTTTCAACATGAAAAAGGATTATTTTTCGAAATGAAGAATAATTAGCAAAAAGAACAATAAAAAAGGAGCGTTTAAAATGGCAGACAACCAATCTTATGTGCGCGTAGCTGTCGTGCAAGCTGCGTCTGTGATTATGGATCGCAAAGCAAGTACGGAAAAGGCGGTTTCATTAACGAAACAAGCTGCCGAAAAAGGCGCGAATATCGTCGTCTTTCCAGAAGCTTTTATTCCTGCTTATCCAAGAGGGCTTACTTTTGGAACGAGGGTCGGAAGCCGTTCCCCAGAAGGCCGGAAAGACTGGTTTCGCTACTGGGAAAATTCCGTAACCGTGCCAAGTGAAACGACCGAAATATTAGGAGAAGCAGCACGCAATACAGGAGTCTATCTCGTTATCGGTGTTGTGGAAAGAGATAACGAGTTTAGCAGAGGCACTCTTTACTGCAGTGTTTTATTTTTCGGGCCAGACGGCACTTTGCTTGGAAAACATCGAAAGCTAAAACCTACAGCTTCGGAACGGATCATCTGGGGGGAAGGAGATGGCAGCACTTTGCCTGTTTTCGATACGCCATATGGAAGAATCGGGGCGCTCATTTGCTGGGAAAACTATATGCCGTTGGCGAGGGTGGCGATGTACGCCAAAGGAGTTCAAATTTATATCGCCCCGACGGCAGATGCTAGAGAACTCTGGCAGTCTACGATTCGTCATATTGCGGCGGAAGGAAGATGTTTTGTTTTATCTTGCAACCAGTATGTCACGAAGGATATGTATCCTACGGATTTAGCCTGCTATGAAGAATTGGTGTCAGCCCCTCACGAGATGTGCGCTGGAGGCAGTGCGATCGTCGGCCCATTAGGAAACTATATTAAAGAACCTGTCTATGGCAAGGAAGACATTCTTATCGCCGATTTGGATTTGCGTGAGATCGCCTACAGCCAATTTGATTTTGATGTGGTCGGTCACTATTCAAGGCCAGATGTATTTCAACTATTAGTCAATGAGGAGAAGAAAGATAGTGTGAAATGGATAAAATCAACGATATGAGCGATAATGCTGAAAACATGGATATGCAAGCAGAAAAAGCTTCTGCGGGTGATTATGCCGCCGCGCAAAAGAAAAAACTTCTTTGAAAGGGTAGTGTGTTTTGGTGTTGAACGCTAGAATGATAAATTAGAAACCGCCAACCAGAAAAACAACTGGTTGGCGGTTTTTTGCGCGTTTGACAAGCAGAATGTTTGGATGATGTTCAAAGAGGAGGTAGCCGGGCACCAGTCCCCGGCTGAAGCGGTCTTGTTTGTTCGGCGAAAAGATCAGCCTTCCTGCCATGTTTCTGAAACTGTGCAAGATTCAGCCAGAGCTAAGTCAGCCACGGCGTCATCGAGCGTCACTAATCCGCTCCAGTTTGGATCTTGGATCATCCGGCATAAATCCAGGAAACGGGCTTGGGCCATTGCTTCGTACCATCCTTGCCGGTCCGGCAAGGATAACGTCCGCTGATACGTCAGGCGGGAAACGAGAGAGGAGGATGTGCGCTCAGGCGCGTATAAAACGGAAGACAATCGCGCGGCGGCCCATGCCCGTACTTGTTCGCCGGCGTCTGCTCTTGGTTGTGTTGGAACGATATCAAGCAGGGCGTCGATCTGCTTTGCTTGTTCTTCTGTGAGCATGCCTTCGATGTACAGACGTTGAGGAATCCAGCCTTCGAGCACAATCCGGCCCTGAGCACAGTGGACTTCCCACCGCGTCGACTCAGGAGCGTCCTCCTCCATTGTGAATCCGTGGTAATATTGAACCGGTACGTACTCGTCCAAGGAGTTGGAAGCTGATTCTTTTTTAGGCAATTGTGTTTCCTGAACATGTGTGCCGCTGCGGTGAATGACACTCGCCCACACGCGTGATTGTTCGCCGCTTGCCTCGGTTATCGCAAAACCGCGCACATCTTCAGGTTCGCCAAACCAATGTCTGCCGACTTCAAAGAAGTGAACTCCATGTTCGATAAAGATGCCGCCGCTTTGGTTTCGGTTCCAAAACCAATGTCCGGATGTGACGCGATGTGCGGCGTTATGGAGGCTGGCATGATACACACGCCCCAACAGGCGGTGGCGGATCATCCATTCGACTGCTTCTACCAGCGGGTTGTAACGCAAGACGAGGTTGACGGCGAACGCACGCCGTTGCTTTGTGGCGAGATGGGCATTGTCTTTCAGTGCCGCTGAAGTGAGCGCCCCTGGTTTTTCCAAAAGCACGTGTTTGCCTTGCATCAATGCAAGTTTGCTGAGCGAAGCGTGAAGATGAGGCGGCGTCGACAAGATCACCACGTCAATATCCGGATCGCGGATGAGCTCGGTCGCTTCCCGATACTCGCGCGGGCTAGCGACATCGGATTGACGTTGGCGATAGGCAGCCAGCACGCGCTGGCGTTTTTCGTCAGTACGGCCGGCAACAGCCGTCAATTGAAACTCAGGCAACATTGCGAGCGCACCGGCCAAGAATGCAGCAAAAGCGCCTGCGCCGGCAATGCCCACACGGTACGGTGGGAGAGAATAAGACATGCGCTTTCACCTTCCTTCATCTTGCGTTGATCGTATTTTCAGCAATTATATATTATATAATTAAATTGTAACGATGTGGCATCTTTTCGTCACCCTCGTTTGGGAGTCCGCCAAGAAATGGGGGCGCGTGCCGGCGGAGCAAGAAGCATTTGGCAAGCTGGATGCGGGAGAAAAGCATATCGCCTTGAAAATATCAATAGCAAGAGCATTTTACTTGCCATTTGCGAGGAATATTATGTATACTTATTATTAGCAACAGAATATATTGAGTGCTAACAACTTTTCCACTTTCTCATTCTTCCATCTGTTTCGATGTTTGAGTTTTAGCAGGGTACCCACAAATTTTATGAAATTCGGAACTAATGGAGGGATGGCAAAATGAAAGCATTGCTGTTGGCTGGAGGTTTAGGCACACGTTTACGCCCGTTAACGGAAAACTTGCCGAAACCGATGGCGCCCATTGCAAATCGCCCATGGCTGGAACACCTCATCATTCATCTTCGTGAACAAGGCGTTGATCAATTTATTATGGCTGCACACCATTATCCTGACGTGATTCGCCGTCATTTTGGCGATGGCCGCCGCTGGGGAGTGAAGATTGAGTATTCTCTCGAACCGTTCCCGATGGGTACGGCTGGAGCCATCAAAAACGCGGAACGGTTTCTTGATGAACGGTTTTTGGTTGTCAACGCCGACATCGTCCACTTGCCACAGTTAGTCCCTCTTCTTGATTTTCATCGACAACACGGAGGAATTGCCACCATCGCACTGACAGAAGTAGAAGATCCATCTTCATACGGAGTAGTAGAACAAGATGATAGCGGACGGATTTTGCGGTTTGTGGAGAAGCCGCGCCGGGAAGAGGCGCCGTCCAACCGGATCAATGCTGGGTTGTACATCTTTGAACCGGAAGTGATGCGTTATATTCCGGCGCAGCGCGAAGTTTCCATTGAGCGCGAAACATTCCCGCGCTTGATTGAGGAAGGTGCCGGCGTATACGGCATGGTCAGCAACGGCTATTGGCGTGACATGGGTACTCCGGCGCGTTACCGCCAAGTCCATTGGGATGTGCTTAACCGACGGTTTCCTCTGCTCATGCATGGACGTCAAATTCAGCCGGATGTTTGGGCGGGGGAAGACGTCGAATTCGGTGCTGGCGTTCTCTTAGTACCGCCGGTTTTGATTGGCAATAAGGTGAAAGTGGGTGACCAAACAGTGATCGGCCCATACGCTGTCATCGGCGATAACTGTTATATTGGCGCCCATGTGCATTGCTCGAACTCCATTCTTTGGGATCGTTCGGTTGTGCGTGATAACAGCCGTCTCAGCAACAGCATTTTTGGCTACCGGACTGTGGCGCCGGCCGGCGAGGTGTTCAACAATTCAATTATTAACCAACCAGGAGAGGTGATGCGGGCATGAAGCGGATTGCTTACGTCAGCACATATCCGCCGCGCCGCTGCGGCATTGCCACGTTCACCGAACATCTTCTGCAGAGCGTGCGCATTGCCGGCAAACGGCGCGATATTGATCCGGTGATCGTTCTTTATAACGAGAATGATGACGATTCGGTTTATCGGAATGACCCGAAATTTTGGCCGTTAGCAGCAGAGGACCGCGCCGCTTATGCGCGAATGGCGGAAAGGGTTAACCACAGTGATGTTTCGGTAGTCGTTTTGCAGCATGAGTTTGGCATCTTTGGCGGCGAAGCGGGAGAATACATACTCGATTTCGTTCGCGCGCTGAAGAAGCCGCTCGTTACGACGTTTCACACGATCTTTGCCGATCCTCAGCCGCCTTACCGGCACGTTCAGCAACAAATTGCGGATGAGAGCGATGCGATCGTGGTCATGAACCGTCAGGCGATTCCATATTTGACCAAAGCGTTTCATTTGCCGGAGAGCAAAATCTTCTACATTCCGCACGGTTCGCCGGTACCGCGCCGCGAGGAACGGGATCGTCTCCGCCGCCGCCTTGGCTTTGCAGGACGAAAAGTGATGTTTACATTTGGATTGCTTAATCGCGGAAAAGGCATTGAATCGGTGCTCGCCGCTTTGCCGGGAGTCATCCGCGAAGTGCCGGAGACGCTGTATGTCATCGCCGGACAGACGCACCCTGAAGTGAAAAAACGCGAAGGGGAAGCATACCGCGAAGAACTGATGGAGATGGTTCGCCGTCTTGGATTAGAAAATAACGTGCAAATGATAAATCGTTATTTCAGTGAGGAAGAACTAGTCGACTACTTGACAGCGTGCGATCTTTATGTCACCCCATATCCGGGAATGCAGCAAATTACAAGCGGCACTTTGGCCTATGCGGTCGGCGTGGGTCGTCCGGTTCTTACAACGCCATATGAGCATGCCCGCGATTTGTTGCGCGGCTGCGAAGAATTGTTATTGCCGTATGGCGACACTGAAGCATGGGAACGGCAATTGCGGCGGCTATTGGCTGATGACGCGGCTTTGCGGCAGTGGGAGGAACGGATTTGGAAAATTGGCGAAGCGACGCATTGGCCGTGTGTTGGTGCGCAATATGTGCAACTGTTTGCACAGATCTGCGGAGAAAAAGGCGGTGAGGAAACAGCGGAAACGCAATTGAAAGGAGAG
Organism: Parageobacillus thermoglucosidasius; assembly: GCF_001295365.1. Classification (GTDB taxonomy): domain Bacteria; phylum Bacillota; class Bacilli; order Bacillales; family Anoxybacillaceae; genus Parageobacillus; species Parageobacillus thermoglucosidasius. The sequence goes on from NZ_CP012712.1 coordinate 2,517,092, forward strand.
GTGAAATCCGTTGTCTCCGGCAGCCGTTAAGTTTGACCACTTGGAACGTTTGACCGATGATACGGGGTTGCTCGAGCATTGCCTCGGGCGCATTCCGCGCCGCCGCGAGGGGTACACAACCGATGACAATGCGCGCGCCATCTGGGCGTGTGTGGAGTGGCTTGATTTGCTGAAGGGTGATGAATCAGGGGAGCGCCGGAGGCTATACCGGCTGCTAGACCGGTATTTGGCCTTTCTGCTCTGGGCGCAGCGGGAAGACGGCACGTTTCAAAACAACTTCCATTTTGACCGGACGCCGGAAGCGGAAGAGCACTCCGATGATTGCCTGGGGCGATCCATCTGGGCGGCGGCAGCGGCGTATGTGAGCCTTGACGATGAGGCCCGGCGTCGCGTGGTTGCCGAGATTTTTCGCCAAGCGCTCCCGGCTAGCGGCGGGATGCAGTTTTTGCGCGGCCAAGCTTGGGGGCTTGCGGCTTGCTGCCTGATGTTGTCCAAGCGGAATAACGGTTCGGCTTTACCTTCTGGAGTAGCCGCGGCTGAGCTTGCCAATTTGGCGGATAACTTTGAGCAGCGTTTGCTCGCCGCTTACCGCGCACATCGGACGGATGACTGGCATTGGTTTGAGCCGCAAATAACCTACGCCAATGGGCTTCTGCCTTGGGCTCTGTTTGTGGCGTACCGCTACCATGGACGTGATGAAACGTTACAAGTAGCGAAAGAGAGCCTCGATTTTCTGGCGGCAAAGATGAGTGGACAAAACGGTGTCATCCGTCCTGTCGGCAATCGCGGCTGGTGCAGCATCGACCGGCGTGCTGACTGGGATCAGCAGCCTGTCGACGTGATGAAGCTGGCTTTGGCTGCACGCGAGGCTTATCGGGCGTTGGGCGACGAAACGTACCGGGAACTCGTTCGTCGCTGTCGCAATTGGTTTTACGGTGATAACGATCTTGGCACTCCGCTTGCCGATCCAAGCGACGGGAGTTGCTGCGACGGTCTTAATCCGGATGGTCCGAATCCGAACAGGGGGGCTGAGTCGACACTTTCCTACTTATTGACAGAAGCCATGGCACAATCCTTGCAATTGGAGGTGGTTTCACGATGAATTTTTCAATGGCACAACAACAATTCGTTCTACCAACACATGTGTTTAAAGAGTACGACATTCGCGGACGTGCTGGGGAGGAACTGGACGAGAATTTTGCCTACTTGCTAGGATTGGCGTTTGCGGAAATGGTTCGGCAAGCTGGTGAGCAGAAGGTAGTGGTCGGCCATGACAACCGCATCTCTTCTCCAACACTGCATCGTGCGCTAATTGCAGGGCTTAGCCAGGCATCATGCCAAGTGATCGATATCGGTCTAGTGACGACCCCGATGTTTTATTACAGCCTCGAATATACTAATGTGCCGTGCGGCATCATCGTCACCGCTAGCCACAATCCTGGCGATGAAAACGGATTTAAGATTGCGATGAATAAGACGACCATTTACGGCGAGCGCATCCAAGAATTGCGGCGGATAATGGAACGTCTCCAAACACAAGGGGTTAACCGCAGCGATTCGTGGAAAGAAGGATATGTGGAGAAACTCGACATTAAGCCAGCCTATTTAGAGATGTTAGAAAACAAGATCAAACTGGGAGCGCGCAAGCTTAAAGTAGTGGTCGACTGCGGTAACGGAACTGCTTCGATCATTGCTCCGAAAGCATTAGAGGCATGGGGATGCGAGGTCGTGCCTTTGTATTGCGAATCTGACCCGACGTTCCCTAATCACCATCCGGATCCGGTCGTGCCAGAGAATTTGCAAGATTTGATTGATACGGTGCGGCGGGAAAAGGCGGATGTCGGTTTGGCGTTCGACGGCGATGGAGACCGGCTTGGAGTCGTCGATGAAGAGGGAAACATCCGCTGGGGCGATCAATTGATGATTTTATTCTGGCGCGAGATTCTCCGCCGTTATCCGGGAGCTGACGCGCCTGTTGAGGTCAAGTGCTCGCAGGCGTTGGTGGAGGAAATTGAACGGCTTGGCGGCAAACCGTTCTTCCATCGCACTGGCCATTCGCATATTAAAGCGACACTGCGCAGCCGTCCGGAAATTCCGTTTGCCGGCGAGATGTCTGGCCATCTGTTCTTCAATGACGAGTTCTACGGTTATGATGACGCCTTGTACGCGGCAGGTCGTCTGTTGCGCATCCTATCCAGCGATGACCGCAAACTGTCGCAGCTGTTTGCCGACGTCCCAAGTTATCATGCTACTCCGGAGACGCGCGTGCCTTGTCCAGAGGAGAAAAAGGCAGAAGCCATCGCTGCGGTAAAACAGCGGTTTGCGGACAGCCATGAAGTCGTTGATGTGGACGGCGCCCGCATTCAGTTCAAAGACGGCTGGGGATTGGTGCGCCCGTCAAATACGCAGCCAATTCTTGTACTGCGTGCCGAAGCAGCATCACCGGAAGCATTGGCTGATATTAAACAACAGTTGGCCGACGTGCTTTCCAAGCCGCCGCTTAACTTAAACATCACGTGGTGAAGCGGGGCGCGATCAGATTGCGATTGGCATCGGCGCTGATTCGAATGGTCTATACTATTCGGGTCGGCGCCGTTTTTTTAGATATATTGGATCAATTGATTGTTGGCGACATTTTTTTATGTGTTTATTGCAAAATATTTGTTAACGTTTCTTTCTGGCGAATATTTTATCCACTTTAATTTTTAAGGCATTAATATCTTCATTAAAATTGTGCGAAAAAATGGAGGTGGTGTCCAATTCAAAAATTAGCTGATTGTTCCAAAAATATAAAATTATGTTTGAAAATTTGTATTTTTATTGTTACAATTTACTTTAAAATCCGGGTGAGGCAGTTGGTTGGCTTCATTTGAATTATTTGTTTATTGCCAGAAGGAACAACAGCACTTGATTTTGCTTTCATTGTCAAAAAAGATGTCTTTTGCGAAAGTGAACGGTAAGTATGGTTTTTTAGTATCTACGGAGGAGCATAATAAGTGATATGTGATAACGCAAAAACACTGAACTGGGAAATTAATGCAGGTGAACGGAGACATTTATCACCACTCCTTATGCATTTAAAATAGAGCTCCAGACAAACGGAGATGTCGTAGATGCTATGGCTGGTAATGCAAAAATAAAAGAACTAAAATTGACAATGAAAATGAAAGGACTGGAAAATGACCTTTCCATTTTATTTGGCGAACCTATTCATCATATAGGTTCCGTAGCCGGCAATGAAGTTACTATTAAAGAAGCTGTTATAAAAGGGTTTTCGCAATCGGATAAGGTGGACCCTAATGGCGTAAAAATTTTTGATAGCAATTAGAAACATTTGTTGAATCAATAGTTGAACAACCGCCGCTTTTCAGCAACTTTTTTATTATTGTTTCCTGGAACATGAAAAAACAAGTTTGGCAGTTTGACGTCCCAATCATTTTCTTACGAATTCCTTAATACACGTGTAAAGCATGCCCAATCATTCACCGCCCCTTTATATAGCCAGTGCTGGTGAATGGGCTGTTTGCCTAGTCAGTGTTGAGCATTGGAGGTTCTTATTTCTTTTTTTAACAGTTTGTCATGTAGTTTGGAAAAAATAAGCAATGCAACAATCGAGCCAGTCAAGCTATATAACATATCCCATTGCGTATCCCAAATATCTCCTTGAATTCCTAAAAAGTTTTTTGATGCTTCTCCTCCCTTACTGATTTTTGAAACTAACCATTCAATGATCTCGTACAATGCAGCGATGGCCAAAGACATGCTTACAACAATGGCAAATAACCAAGTCCCTTTCGTTAATGGAGTTTTTCGTAATAAAATTTCTCTCAGCACAATCGCAAACAAGCCTTTAAGTAAATGCCCGAACCGGTCATAATGGTTCCGCTTTAAGTCATAAGTGTCTTTGATCCAATCGAAAAGAGGAACTTTGGAATAGATGTAATGGCCGCCGATGAACATGAGAATGGCTAGAACAGCCATAATCACATAAGAGAGAGTAGTAAAACGAAATCGATAGTATATTGTGATGACGATAATCAAACCGACAACAGCAGGGCTGACCTCCAACGCCCATGTCAGGTAACTGGCTGGCTTGATCGCAGACCAAATAAAAACGGCAATAATAACCAATAGTAAAAATAGATGAATTTTTCTGCTTCCATCGTGTTTCATGTTATTCACTCCTTCACTTACAGTATTTCATCCAAAAACAAGTTTCATACAGTGCATCTATCTTCTTTGTTGTGCGAAGAACAGGATGCAATGATTCAAAAAATGCAAACAAAATACAGAGACTTTGCTTCCTTTATCATCAGACTGAATATTTCAAGGATGATAAGGGAGGGCAAATCCCCAATCTATTCTGAATGGATGGCTTATAATTATAATCTCTCTGTCCTCTGTGTCCACTTTTTATACGAGCATCAGATCTCGCGATTGCTTCGAATCTTAAACAAATTTTTTGTAATTATACAAGTATATTTGTTCGGAATTTTTTATTTTTGTGTTTACAATACAATACGTTATGTCATAATAAATGGAATTTAACTAAAGAAATGGGAAATTGCAATTTTAAAACGTTCCTTTTTATGAAGAAATTCAATTGCACGAAAAAACATTATATTGTACGGGAGGGGATTTGTTGAAAAACATTATGCCCAAATTATCTTTAACCGTAATTATCGCAGCATTGCTCTTTTTCTTTATGTCATTTTTTATGGCAGTGTTTTTAGGCCTAATTATTCCGGCACCAATAATTAGAATAATCATCAATTTAGGAATTATCGTATCTTTTGTGTTAGCGTTATTGAGCCCAAAGGGGAAATGGAAAAATGCTGCACTAACTGTTGTTATTATTATTGGTTTATTATATCTAATTGGTATTGAGCTGATGGGATTTCTTTTTCGGGGAAACGGATTTTAGTTCTATCACAGCTATTAGCTATCCAATATTTTAGGCATACTTCTCTCGTAAATGGGATGTGCAATTATAGTTCCGCTAATGTTACTACCCAATAGCATTATATTGTTTGTCCAGAAATTATCCTTATTAACTTAATAAAAACTAAAAGGAGGATGTCCCAAAAGTGTTCGCATAGCGTTCGCTTTTGGGGCACTTTTTTGGGCAAAAAAAGAAGAAAACCGTTCCTTTTTTGGTATAATAGAGTCACCACAACCCTACCAAGAAAGGACGGTTTTCTTATGTACATTTATTATAACCGAGATCAACTCATTTTGCCAATGGATCTTGAAATTCTCATTCCCAAACATCATCTTTGCCGGATCGTGGATCTAGCCGTGGAAAAAATGGATCCAGCTCTGCTCGTTTCCCTCTATCCCGGCGGAGGCCGCCCAGCCTATCATCCGAAAATGATGTTGAAAGTCATCCTGTATGCCTACGCCAATCGGATCTATTCCTCTCGCCAAATCGCCAAGCAATTGAAAGAAAACATTTATTTTATGTGGCTATCCGGCCATCAAACACCGGATTTCCGCACCATCAACCGATTTCGGTCGGAACGGATGAAGGACATCATTTACGAAACGTTTTTCTCCATTGTCGATCTTCTGCGTCAAGAAGGGTTGGTCAAACTAGAGGATTACTTTCTGGATGGAACGAAAATCGAGGCCAGCGCCAACAAGTACACGTTCGTTTGGCGCAAATCAACGGAAAAGTACGATCAGAAGTTGGAGGAGAAATTCCGGAAAATCGTAGCCTCGATCGAACAGGTGGTAAAAGAGGATGAAGAGTCGGAACAAGAAGGAGATTTTCAAGAAAAGCTGGAAGCTTCACCGATCACGTCTGAAAAGATCGAAGCCGTGATCGAACAAGTGGAAGAACATCTAAAGAAAGAGCCGAAGAATCGCACGTTAAAGAAAGCAAAACAGCAATTGGAACAAGACATTCTCCCCCGTAAGAAAAAATATGAAGAATACAAAAAAGTGTTAGGCGAACGAAACAGTTTTTCGAAAACGGACCCCGATGCGACGTTTATGCGGATGAAAGACGACCATATGAAAAACGGCCAGCTCAAACCGGGATATAATGTGCAGATAGGGACAGAGAACCAATTCATCACTGGATTTAGCGTGCATCAACGGGCGGGGGATGCCGGATGCTTCATTCCACATTTGGAGCAATTGGCCGCCTATGGGCGTCCCATGCCTAAACGAGCGATTGCGGATTCCGCCTATGGGAGTGAGGAGAACTACACGTACTGCGAGAAAAAGCAGATCGTCGCGCTGATCAAGTACAACACATTGGACCGGGAACAAACGAAAGCGTGGGCGAAAGAGATCGGCCGAATCGAGAACATGACGTACGATGAGGAATTGGATGAGTGGATTTGCGCGAAAGGGGAACGGCTGGTGTTTGTGTATAAACGGAAGGAAACGACCGACAACGGGTACGTCATCGTCAAACGGACGTATCGTTGTACAGCATGTGCCGGATGCCCGTTTCAAGCAGCATGTGCCAAAGGCAAAGACACGAAAACCATCCGCGTTTCCTTGAAAAATCAACAACAACGGCAAGAAATCCGGAAACGGCTGTCCACGGAAGAAGGGGCGACGACATATCGAAGACGGCAAATCGAAAACGAGCCGGTGTTTGGGCAAATCAAGCATAATCAGCAATTTCATCGGTTTTCATTGAGAGGCCTCCCAAAAATTACCTTGGAGTGGGGTCTAGTTTGTGCTGCCCACAATTTGAGAAAGTGGGCCACAACGACCGACCCAACAAGGAAAAAATAGGATAAAATTCGGAAATAAGGAGAAATTCCTGCCTCAAAAAAGGAATAAATAACCAAATGGTAAGAAAAAGAAACAGAGGCTACTCTCAAAAGGTCGGTTTAGACGACCTTTTGAGACAGCCTCCTTTTAGCTTGTCGGCCAAGTCGACAAGCTGTGCGTACATTTAAACATGATGTATGCTTAATTTTTTTCATGCCATTTTTGTAATGTTTACTCGATTATGCTATTTAGAACTTATTAAAAGGTCTTGAACCACTCTTTATCATCTAATGGTGCACCATTTTTAATATAACTCATGGAAACCGTTCCATGCTTTAATCCAACATCCTTTTGAAGAAATGCTACGATCTCGTTCAAAATTTCTTCATCCTTTTTATCCGGCTTTCTAGGTACAGATATGAGAATAGTAGGCGCCGCATCATATTCTTTATAACTACTTGGCTTATTTGGATTAACGTTATATGTTATTCCTGCTCTTTCATCATATTCTACCCAAAATTCATCCAACGTTCCCAGTTTTTGCTCAATATAAGGACGTATATTATTTTCTAATTCTTTTTCCCACTTCTCCGCTATATAGGTGTCTTCCATCTGTTTTGTTTCTTCATTGTAGTAAATCAAAAACTGTGTATTATCCTTTTTGTTCTCTGCTTTAGCAGCATAATCGAAAGTTGGAAAGTTACCCATATTATCAAAAAGTGTGTCATAAATAACAATTTCATCTTTAAATGTATTTTTTATATATCCCTGCGCTTGTATTTTTACCTTTTTCACTTCATCCTCATCTGCCTTCATGCTTTGTAAAAATACGAAAATAAGAAGACCTATACCGAATGCTACTATGCCGAATACACCAATACCAATTTTAATTATTTTTTTCATATTATCCTCCCTCTATAAATGTTGATATATCAACGGTTGTAGCCGTTTCAGGGGTGTCAAAAAAATTTTTTTCGACACGTTTTCTAACTTTGTTTCTCAAATCTGTATATATATGACATTGGATGGGTGCGCTCCTTTTTGAGATATGCCTTAACGTGCAATATCAGATGTATTCATTTAATATCTATCAGCAGTGACTCCAAGGGAAGCGGCTCGAACAAAAGGCACGTTATTAAATTTTTCAATTTCGCTAGGAGTTCCGGTGATTACTACACCTATAATTTCAAGGTTTTCGGCTGACAATTTCTCTTTGTTGCTATGCGTAATATTTTGAATGATTTTATCGGCTACATCTTTATAAGAACCGTTCTGCTTAAGTTCCTTTAAGCTGCGGATGAAGTATTCTGCTCCCCATTTGCTCTCTGGTTGATTGATGTAATGAAAACCAATTGCATCATCACCAATGATAGTAAAATCTTTTCCTGTTTCTTTAATGAAGTTATTATAATTTTTTATGTCTGACTCACTATAGGTATCAACCCAAAACCAAGAGATATTTTTATTGAATATTTTTTGAACATCCGTTACTTTATAGCCTTTATCAAAGGAAAGAGCCAATTCTATTACTTTATCATCGTCCATGCTGGAAACAATGCTTCTATCATCAAATAAAGAAGAGTTGACTTTAGGATGAATAAATTCAATGACTCTTTCTCCATTAAAGTACATCGGAATTCTTTTTTCATCTACATTTCCAGTTCCACTTGCACCTTTTGAAATGATAATTTTTGACTGGCCGAAGATGGAATACTCTTTCTCTACAGGCACCCAAGGCACAGGAATGCCATTTACTTTTTTGATAAACTCTGTTTTTGAAGTTGCTGAAAACAACGAATAGTTAATACTTGTTCCTTGTTCTTCTATATTGGCACCGTGGATACTATGCCATATTGCATCATTTCTCACTTCTTCATTAACCTTATTTATCATGATGGAGTTACCAACAAAGTAAAAAGCTATGACGACAATTATGCTTATAATTAGAGATATAACAACTATCCTTAAAGCAGAATTCCGTTTTGCCTTTTTAACCAGTTTCCGGAAATCTGGATCTTGCGGAAGAAACTCATTCTCTTCGTTCATTTTGATGCCTCCTGTATTCCTCTATGAATTGTTTTCGTGCTCTGTGAATGATGGTCTTAACGGAATCTACTTTCATATCATATAAAGCTGCAATTTCTGTTAGTTTTAAGCCTATGCTGTATTTTAAAATTAGAAATTGCGCATATTTTGGTTTGAGTCGGTCTAGAAGGATATAAATGTCTTTTTCGAATTCTTTTTGAAGGACTGCTTTTTCAGGAGTGAATTCCTCAAATAACTCTTTGTAGTTGAATTTCAATGAAATATTTTTTTGTCTATTATGTTTGCGGCATAAATCGTAATATTGGTTAACTGATACACGAAAAAGCCAACTTTCTACATTTTCAATATTCACGGAGTCTATATAAGTTAAAAATTTGTAAGCCGTTTCTTGGGTAATATCCTCAGCATCCTGCAGACTTGCTCCCATTTTTAAAAGATAAACCTTCACTCGCTCCAATTGTTCATGTAGTTTCTCCCCTAATTCGAAATCATTCATGTAAACCCTCCCGCTGATAAGACGTTTATGTAAGTAAAAGGTAAACAGGAAATAAATAAAATTCATCTATTTCCTATATTTATGATGATTATTGCATTCAGTCGCTCTATAAAAAACTTATGGTATACCTAACTAAATAAAAATTGAAGATTTATGGGAATCGGAAGAACATGAATAGGCGGTGAGTACCTTTTTATAGAAATCATAATATTTCTCTCCTCTATCTGTATTTTCTACTAGCTGCATATATATAGTGAAAAAATAACTGGAGATTAGAAGCTATGACGAGCGTACGCCAAGATGCATGGAAGCAAGATGAAGATTTGCTGTTGTCAGAAGTTGTATTGCGTTATATTCGAGAAGGGGAGCTCAGTTCGTGACATTTGAGGACCGCCTATCGCAAACACCGGCATCCTGCGGATTTCACTGGAATTCATATGTGTCGAAGTAATACACAGAAATGATTGAACTAACGAAAAGGCAGCAGAAGGAAACGTAACATTGGTAAGTGAAGGAAAGAAACGAGAAAGACGCTGAAGACAAATTAACAGGAGCGCACGTAATTTATTTTGAGAAGCCTAGGAATCACATACATTCAATTATCAGCGGGTAGCGGATGAAAATCGTGCATTAAAAAGAGGTGTGGGGCAGTTACAGCAAACTGTGACAAAGTTACAGTTAGAAAAGGAGTCTTTGCAGAAAGAGCTTGTCGCTATTCAAGAAAATTATAAGACTCTTATCGGCATGATGGGATGGTCAAAAAAATGGTTATGCTTAAGATGGGCATACACAAAAAGTGAAATTCCAGAAGGAGAAAATGGGGAAATCGAGAAAATTGAAAAGTAATCATAAAAAGAAAAAAGGTCCATTAGTACAGAGATTTATCTAGTGTCTTCGGTTAATTAAAGGTATTATTTTTTCGGCAGGCTTTATGTCCGTCGTTTTCCTGTGTTGCAGCAATCAATGGACAAGGCGAACGTTTAGAACAGGACTTTAATAAATTGAAAGATAGGGGAAGGGGGTATGAGTAAATATCAACCCGTTAAACGACCATCTAACTGAGCTGAATGGTGATTTTGTAAATATATCATTTTCGGAAATCGAAATAATTATTTCTGATTAGTTACCAAATTCAGCATTTAAATATCGAACATGGTGGACCAATAATAAAACGCATGTTCAACGAAGAAAAAGCCGCATGTCACTCAAGCATCATGCGTTTTTTACGCCAGCGCTCGCTGAAGTTTTCGGTTTTGGTTATTCTGCAAATGATCGAAAGCTATAGTTTGCTAAATAAAAATTACGCCACAAACAATAACTATTGAAAAAGTTCAAAGGCTAGCTGGGGGAACAGCTATATCGCCAAGACGCTCTGATATTAAAAGACAGCTATATTGTGCGGTAGGTGCCGCTGATAACGATTTGGATAGTCCAGTACGGCTGGGGGATGTTTTCGGTGAACAAAAGGGGTGCGATAATGGACAATATGTACGAAAAAGACCATTTTTGATTTTTTATATGTCTTTATAAAAATATGATAAAAAATCGTTAAAAGGTTACATAATGATGTGATGTAAAAATCATGAGTATTGTAAACACTTCACATATGAAATGGTGACAGCAGGAACGGTAAAACAATAAAACAGATAGCAATAAATGAGCCAGAATAATGACTAACGATAACATGCCTAGAAACAGCTTATTGCCAGCACTCAGCCGCTTTTTATGAGGATATAGAGGGAACACAGGAGGTGTCTGCAGCCGGTCTTTTCTTTTCTAATGAATACTCAGTGGTTAAAAATTTTGAATCAACAATAGATGTTTGAATTCATTATAGCAACATATATTTTTGTCGTCGATCCTTAATAGCGCACAAACTCCAGGGAGTTAAGTCCATATAATTGTGTAAAAAGGGAAATAGAAAAAGAGCCATGTTGCTTCCCCTTTGGTAGAATAAACAGTGGACCAAAAACACCAAACATAAGGAGGAATGCAACCATGGCTCAATATCATATTACCCTAAATGATGAACTTTTGCACGGGTTATTCACCAGAGATGAGGGATTAGCTAAGCTATTGGAACAAGTCCTCAATCAAATCCTCGAGGCACAAGTAGAAGAACAGCTGGGAGCTCGCCGTTATGAACGAACGGAAGAACGAAAAGGCTATCGAAACGGTTCGTATCCACGCCAGCTGACGACCCGGGTAGGACGGTTGACCTTGCGCGTTCCACGGACAAGAGATGGGGAGTTCTCTACGGAACTGTTCCAACGGTATCAACGGAGCGAACAAGCACTGGTACTGGCACTAATGGAAATGGTGGTAAACGGGGTGTCTACCCGAAAAATCACTCAAATCACGGAGGAATTATGCGGCACTTCGTTTTCCAAATCCACGGTCTCCTCACTGTGCAAGGGACTGGATCCGATTATCCAAGACTGGAATTATCGTTCCCTTCATGAACACGTGTATCCGTTTGTGCTAGTAGATGCTATTTATACGAAAGTCCGGGAGGATGGACGAGTACGCTCCAGAGCCGTGTTGATCGCTACAGGAGTGAATGAGGAAGGATATCGAGAAATTCTTGGCCTGCAAATCGGAAACAGTGAATCGGAGTCCAGCTGGAGCGAGTTCTTCGGATGGCTGAAAGACCGGGGACTCCGGGGAGTGGACTTGATCATCTCGGATCAGCACGGTGGGCTGGTGCAAGCCATTGAAAAGCATTTCCAAGGCGCTACATGGCAACGATGCCAGACACATTTTATTCGTAATATCCTCGATGCCGCACCAAAGTATATGCAGGATGCCTTGCTCGAGGAGATTCGTGGGATTCTTCATGCTCCAAATAAGCAAACGGCCCGGCTGTTATTGGAACAAGTGCTGGCCAAATGGGAAGAAAAAGCCCCAAAAGCCATGCAAATCCTCGAAGAGGGATTCGAAGACGCCACCGCCGTATTGGACTATCCGGACCGTTATCGTCGGCGTCTGCGCACGACCAACGGAGTGGAACGGCTGAACGAAGAAATTCGTCGCAGAGAACGGGTCATCCGCATCTTTCCGAACCGGGAATCGGTGTATCGCCTCGTTGGTGCCGTGTTGATCGAAATCGATGAAAAATGGATGTCAGGGCGCAAATACTTGGATATGGCTGAATATTGGAAGTGGCGGAAAACGAAAGAGCAAGGAGTCCGATCGGTGAATCAGGAGGCTCCGGCGATCAAGAGAGTGGGATAACCTCTACGCCGTGTCAAGGAGAACGTGGAATACCGGAGCGAAGTGAGGATATGCCGCGAAAGCTCCTTGACACGCCTGTTCCTTGACAACATGATCATTTGTCCGGGAAGGCGACCGGCAGGGAGACTTTCCGGTCTTACCTACCATACGTCAAGTCATCAGGTCCATGTTGTCTATCAAAGGGGAATTTACACAATAATTTGGACTTGACCCTCCAGGGGATCGACGACATGTTTATTTTCCTATTTTCTCCGACAGACATCAGCATTTTTTTATATTGACGCAATTTTCAAAACGGCGTATACTATACATATCCATTATCCACCATCCTTGATATATTAGCATTTATTGGGGGTTTTATCTTACCTATAAGGAATTGAAACCTCAACGATGAAGAATCCATACTATAATATCTGCAGATAGGTTTTATCTTACCTATAAGGAATTGAAACTTGTGTGAAGTTCTTTTTCTTCCCCTGTTGTTGAATGGTTTTATCTTACCTATAAGGAATTGAAACTCGTACCATTCGACTTTGGTGTATTCGTTGTTGTCGGTTTTATCTTACCTATAAGGAATTGAAACATGCGAGAAACAAATCACTTTCTCCAAACAAAAAAGGTTTTATCTTACCTATAAGGAATTGAAACTCTTTCCACGCTAATGATAAAAACCAAGCCATGATGGTTTTATCTTACCTATAAGGAATTGAAACATGGCCTTCACTGCGGAACGCGGCAATTCGAACCGTGGTTTTATCTTACCTATAAGGAATTGAAACAATGAAAGAAAACAAAGAAAAAGTCATTGACGTTTCTGGTTTTATCTTACCTATAAGGAATTGAAACGAGTCTTTAGTTAGGACGTTTTCTGATTCGGAAACGGTTTTATCTTACCTATAAGGAATTGAAACCGCTACATATCTATCGAAAGGAGGGACGAGTATGGCACGGTTTTATCTTACCTATAAGGAATTGAAACTGGAAAAGGAAGTCGGGCATTGGAAAGAGCTTTTCGAAGGTTTTATCTTACCTATAAGGAATTGAAACTTGGATATCCATACTTTTCTATCATGGCATGCTTCGGGTTTTATCTTACCTATAAGGAATTGAAACAGAACACCAGCAATAAATGATTCCCCCGGCGAACAAGGTTTTATCTTACCTATAAGGAATTGAAACAAGCTGGCAGCGTTCGGCAGGCGCTCCGCCTGTCGAGGGGTTTTATCTTACCTATAAGGAATTGAAACCGTCGAATTCGAATTTTTCGCCGTAAAAGTCTGTGCCGGTTTTATCTTACCTATAAGGAATTGAAACAAAGGTGGCCAAGGTGTTTTGAAGCGCGGCACCGTGGGTTTTATCTTACCTATAAGGAATTGAAACACAAAGAGCTTGAAAAAATTCCGGTCCGCATCGACGAGGTTTTATCTTACCTATAAGGAATTGAAACTTTTCTTCTCGGAGCCTTTTCTTTGCGAGCCGTATTGGGTTTTATCTTACCTATAAGGAATTGAAACCACGATGAAACCACTAGGAATTGTCCGCAAAATCGACGGTTTTATCTTACCTATAAGGAATTGAAACATCGGTCTAACCGATAAACTAGTACAATATCGATAGTTTTTATCTTACCTATAAGGAATTGAAACGAACTGTATGCTATATCTTTTTCAATATGGCTGAACAGTTTTTATCTTACCTATAAGGAATTGAAACAATGCCCCGACTTGCACGCGATAAACCTTCCCTTGTGTGTTTTTATCTTACCTATAAGGAATTGAAACTGTAGGGAAAGCCAGTGGATGGATCGCGTCTATTTGTTTTTATCTTACCTATAAGGAATTGAAACAACAAGTAAATATGAATGAACACCAAGCTGCAGCTCTTGTTTTTATCTTACCTATAAGGAATTGAAACACGATAGAATCATGCTTCTATCTAATGAAATGATATTTTGGTTTTATCTTACCTATAAGGAATTGAAACACATTTGCAAGGTGGGAAAATGAAGAAAAGTATAAGGGTTTTATCTTACCTATAAGGAATTGAAACGAGCCGAGTCGCCGCGTTAGTTTGGGGTTGAGCTAATGGTTTTATCTTACCTATAAGGAATTGAAACGGCATCTCCCTCGAGGAACTAGCCGCCGCAACTGAAGGGTTTTATCTTACCTATAAGGAATTGAAACTGGAAGAAAAAGATTTCGAAAATAAAAATAAATAAGGGCGGTTTTATCTTACCTATAAGGAATTGAAACAATGGCTAGCGGTCGGGAAGCGTGCCGGCCTTTCTTTGGTTTTATCTTACCTATAAGGAATTGAAACCTCACACCCTACCAACACCTTATCCACAAACTTATCCGTTTTATCTTACCTATAAGGAATTGAAACATATATCGAACCTTCACCAACATAGCTCGCTGCGTTGTAGTTTTATCTTACCTATAAGGAATTGAAACTCGGCTTGCCATCATCAGCGCGTAGGTCGCCATCCCACGTTGTATCTTACCTATAAGGAATTGAAACGAAGTAATCTTGAAAACAGCAGCACAGGCTGCCTTGGAGTTTTTATCTTACCTATAAGAAATTAAAGCACTGACAATCTATATCCAAAAGAGCTAACACTTAATGATCCCCCTTTAAGTGGACAGTGTAAAAAGCCCATTTTTAATCAATGGGTGTTCCACTATACTTGGAGGGGATTTTCGCATGAAAAGGATAAATATTTCACCGTTATACAGAGGAATTCCAACAAAGAGTGATTTACATGTATGCAAAGGGAGAAAATTGCTATTAAAAATTAGATGGTGAAATGGTAAATTTAATGGATTATAAAAAAGCGCTAGAACGTATTTTAATGGGAAAG
Organism: Parageobacillus thermoglucosidasius; assembly: GCF_001295365.1. Taxonomy (GTDB): domain Bacteria; phylum Bacillota; class Bacilli; order Bacillales; family Anoxybacillaceae; genus Parageobacillus; species Parageobacillus thermoglucosidasius. Next base: position 2,532,460 of record NZ_CP012712.1, read on the forward strand.
CAAAGAAAAATCGATGTCGGAAGAATCGACGAAGAATATTGCATCACTGTAGTGGGGATTGGTTTGGATGGCAAAGTGGCTGAAGTAAATAATATTTCCAAATACAAAAAATGGTTTAATTTTATTAGATTGGGTGCTCTTTCCTATGTACTTAGTTTCTTGCAAGTTTTATTAAAATACCGCCCTGTCAACATTCAATTAAATGTTGATGGGGAGAAGCTAGTTTTTTTAATGTCTGGTTAATTGCTATTGCTAATATTCCAAACTACGGCGGAGGTATTAGAATATGTCCGGATGCTTGTTATCATGATGGACTTTTCGACATTTGCATCCGTACACAGCATAACAAAGCGGGATTTGTTACGCACTTTTCCAAAGGCGTATAAGGGCAAACATATTTTTCATCCTGGTGTAGCCATGATAAAAGGAAAGCAAGTAGAAGTCACTTCTGAATTGCCAGTTATTGTACAAAGCGATGGTGAGGTTCTCGCTAAAACTCCAGTGAATGTGACAATTCGGAAGGATGCATTGCTTATCGTTTAGCATAGGGGCGAAAATTGTGACAGATTTTTGCTCTGTTTCATAAGGACACCACTGAAGCCGGCACTAGATGCAAAAGATATTCATGAGATAATTGATGGATTATTGTTGAAAAGTCCTTTATTTGAAACAACATGAGATACATTCTGGGAATGGTGTCAGGAAGTGTTTCAAAAGAGAAGGCGATCCGGTTTTCCTGTCTGTCGGATGTTCCGTTCCCTCGAACAGGGGCTGGAGTAGAAATATGCAGAAGAAGCATTCGTCCATATGTCACTGATGCCCCAAAACTAAGCTAAACCTTTCAGCAAACGGCTGAAGGGTTTTTGTTTTTGCAAAAATTTGCATGTCCTATTTTCTTTTCCTTCAGCAAACGAATGTTCATATGAAGCGTTATTGTTATCAACATTGTTTCAAGCATTTGGTTCGATCCAACTAAATCAACATCAGCCCAACTGTTTTCGTAAATATCTCTATGAATGGTGCCAAGAAACAACGATGCAGATATTTTCATCAGTTTTTGCATGGCGGTTGGCAAAAGGGGGACGCCAAGACAAGCAGCACGTTTGACCGCTTCTGTTCTGCAACGGATTGGTCAGTAAGCTGACGAAAGAAATAAACAGTTAACATTTTTGTTGGGATGAGCATTTATCACCAAAAATGGTGAAAAGGCACAATTCCTTCATCATCTAGTTCAACTGTACTATACAGATATTTTTATGAAACATAATTTAGAAAAAAAGATGGAGAAAGTGTAATTGCTGGATTAACTCCCATAGCATGCAAAAAATGAATACTTCATTCGGGAGAACGCAAGATCTGAGGATGCCAGAAGTCTGCTAGGCGATATACTTTATAAGCTTTTCATACAAAGAAAACGATGCGGCCATCAAAATGTTTCTTCATGCATAAAAAATAGCTTTCACTAAATCAATTGCGCGGCCGCTGCTTCATTTTTATTTTCATTAGGAGGGATATTGTGGAGAGTATTTTCATTGAACCATGGGAAGTGGATGAATCCACCCATGAGTTTTTTATACCTGACTATATCAACGAGCTAGCAGATAAAGTTCTTAAGCATTATGATTTTTCAGTTGAAAGCATTCAGGTAGTTACGACTAAACCGGATAAAGGGGGCGCTATTTGGAAGCTGGAAACAAGTGCGGGGCCGAAAAGCTTAAAGTTGTTACACCGCAGACCAACCAGGAGTTTATTTAGTTTGGGAGCCCAGGAATATTTAGTAGATGTTCGGCATGCAAGGGTGCCGCCTATTGTTAAGACAAAGGACGGAACCAATTATGTTGAGGCAGGAGGAAAGCTATGGTTTGTCGCAGAGTGGATTGAATCATTAACACCTGTAACAAAAGATTTAGAGGGAGCGAAACTGCTTTGTTCCGCCCTTGGTGAATTTCATCGATTAAGCAAAGGTTATGTCCCCCCTCCCCAAGCAGAAACAGCTTCAAGATTGCACAAATGGCGAAGAAATTATGAAAAAATCATTTATAAAATGGATTGGTTTCGAAACATTGCCAAAGCGTATAACGAGCTGCCTGCAAGTTCTTACTTATTAAATGTAATAGATGAATTTGAAGAGCAAGCCCGAAGAAGTCTAGAAAGACTGGATCAATCCAGCTATTTTGAATTAATTAAACATGGCAATGCCTATTGGGGCTTAGTTCATCAAGATTATGGCTGGTCCAATGGACAAATGGGCCGCGATGGGATGTGGATTATCGATCTTGATGGTGTCGCGTTTGATCTGCCTATTCGTGATTTAAGAAAGTTAATTTCCGGAACGATGGCGGATTTATATAAATGGGATGCCAAGTGGATAAGAGAGATGATAAAGGCTTACCATAAAGAAAATCCGATTTCCCCTGAATTATATGAGATTCTTATGATTGATTTATCACTGCCAAATGAATTTTACAAAAATATAAAAGAAGTCGTGTATGATCCTGAAATGTTCCTTAATGAACAAACCGTACAATTAATGAAAACAATTATCGACACTGATCAGACGAAATGGCCAGTCTTGGCGGAAATTCAAAATGATTGGAAGGAAGTAGAATAACATGAAAATTTTGATGATCTGTACGGAAAAACTCCCTGTGCCTCCCGTACGCGGAGGAGCCATTCAAACTTATATATCCGGTGTTCTCCCATATTTAAGTAAGCATCATGATATTACAGTGTTAGGGATTAGCGATCCATCTCTCCCTGATCAAGAAACGTTAGATGGCGTTCATTATGTACGGGTGCCTGGAAAAATTTTTGAAATATATCGAGAAGGTGTTGTCCGCTATATTGAATCAAACTCATTTGACCTTATCCACATTTTTAACCGCCCGCGCCTTGTCCTTCCTGTCCGCCAGGCAGCGCCTCATGCGAAGATTACTTTAAGCATGCATAATGATATGTTCAATATTGAAAAAATCGATCCAGAAGAAGCAACAGCAGTCTTAGAAGAAGTTTCAAGCATTGTAACGGTCAGTAATTATGTTGGGAATGTGATACGCCAACTCTATCCACAAGCCTCGCCAAAGATTCGCACGATTTATTCCGGAGTAGATACCGAGAGATTTTTACCTGGAAGCCATCCAAAGATGCAAGAAACACGAAAGGAAATTCGAAAAGCGCATGGTTTAGAAAACAAAACGGTGATTTTATTTGCAGGAAGGCTTTCGCGTAATAAAGGGGTCGATAAGTTAGTCAGAGCGTTACCGGAGCTTTCAAAAAAATTTAAAGATTTAGCTCTCGTTATTGTAGGAAGTAACTGGTTTAGCCAAAATAACGTAACCGATTATGTTGCTTACGTACGGGCATTAGCAAAAAAGGTGCCAGTGCCGGTTGTGACAACAGGCTTTGTTGCACCAGATGAAATACAAAATTGGTTTGCCGCGGCTGATTTATTCGTATGCACGTCACAATGGCAAGAACCGCTTGCCCGGGTGCATTATGAAGCGATGGCGGCAGGGCTTCCGATTGTAACAACAGCACGGGGCGGCAACCCAGAAGTCATTTTTTCAGAAGAAAACGGTCTTGTTGTTGAAAACCCTGAAGATCCTAGCAATTTCGCAGAAAAAATTGCCAAAATTTTATTTGACAAATCATTGATGAAAAAAATGGGGGAAAGAGGAAGAGAGCTTGCCGTTTCCCGATATAAATGGGAGCGGGTGGCCTCCGAGCTGCTAGAAGTTTGGAATCAAGCGGTTCATATGACATCAACAACAGCTGTTGAACAAGATAGTACAGATAAAACGAATCAAACAGGTGCAAAAGAACTGGAATATGTCATTGAGCATAATTCCGAAACGAAAAAAGAGGATGAAAAGGCAGCGATGGAACAAGATAGTGCGGAAAAAATCAGTGAAGATGAAGTGAATAACACGGAAGTGGAAGAACCGGAAAGTGTAGCAAGGATTAAGATAATAGACGTGGACGAAGAGACAATAAGAAACAGCATATGGTTTTCCAGCACTTATAAACGTGGGCGAAAACGTAATAATAGACGTGGGCGAAAAGGCAGTTAAGAAATTCCATATGGCATTCCAGCAATTTTAATGGTTGGAAATCCATACTTGTGTATTGTTGACTCACCATAAGAAATTTCCATATGGAGCATTCAACATATAAGACAATCAAGTTTAAAGATTTGTTTTAGATAATACCTGCAGCAGGGCTTGGCACAAGGTTTCTTCCTGCAACAAAGGCATTACTAAAAGAAATGCTTCCGATTGTGGATAAGCCAGCCATTCAATATATTGTCGAAAAGGCCGCTGCATCTGAGATTGAGAATATTATTGTAATAAGCGGCCGCAGCAAGCGTTCGATTGAAGATCACTTTGATAGATCATATAAGTTAGAAAAATAATAAAATATTTCTAATTAGCTCAATATTATATTCGTCAAAAAGAACGGGAAGGCCTTGGGCATGTTATTGTGCGAAAAGGGGAACTATTTGCTGTATTACTGGGCGATGTTGAAATAGATTTTCCCGCTTTGGATAAGCAGCGTAATGCCGGAAAGACACATGAAGAAAATAAAAAAGCGAGGTGAATTTTATTGAATATAGCAATGATTGGAGCAGGCTATGTAGGAACGGCAACTAGTGTGGCTTTTGCGGAATATGGACACAAGGTATATGTTATTGAGCGTGATTGGGAAAAATTAAAAAAGCTCAAAATGTCCGTGCTTCCTTTCTTTGAAGAGGGGATGGAGGAATTATTCAAAAAACATAGTGCCAACGGAAATCTTTTGTTTTTCCATTATATCGAGGAAGTTATCGATCAATGCGAAATTTTAATGATAACGGTCGGTACTCCTTCCTTGCCAAACGGAGAAGCGGATTTATCCTATGTTGAAGAAGCAGCACGGCAGATCGGAAGATCGATGAATGAATATAAAGCAATCGTCATCAAAAGCACTGTTCCGGTAGGCACAGGTGATAAAATAAATAAAATCATAAAAACGGAACTAAAAAAAAGAAACAAAGAAATTTCTTTCGATCTCATTTCGAACCCAGAATTTTTACGAGAAGGAAAGGCATTGCAAGATGCTCTGCATCCTGAGCGGATTGTCATTGGCTGTGAAACCGAAAAAGCCCGGCAGGTGATGAAAGAGCTGTATAGCGGGATCAACTCCCCAATTTTGTTTACCACTGTCAAAGATGCTGAAATGATTAAATATGCATCAAACGCGTTTTTAGCTACTAAAATTTCGTTCATCAATGAGTTGGCACGGCTTTGCGATAAGGTCGGGGCAAATGTTATTCAAGTTGCAAAAGGGATGGGATTAGATAGCAGGATTGGCCCCCAATTTCTTCAGGCAGGCATTGGGTTTGGCGGATCATGCTTTCCTAAAGATGTTAAAGCATTATTGGCATTGGCTTCTGCAGAGAAAACCCCCTTACAAATACTTCAGGCAGTATTAGATGTAAACGAAACCCAAGCACAATGGTTTATGGAAAAAGTGAAGAAAGCATTGGGCTCTTTATCAAGAAAGCGCATTGCGGTACTTGGCCTTACGTTCAAACCGCAAACTGACGATATAAGAGAAGCATCCTCATTAAAAATTATCCATTACCTCCTCCAAAATAATGCCTGCATTACTGCGTACGACCCGCAAGGAACAGAACATGTTAAAAAGATCTATCCCACCATTAACTATGCCAAAACCACGCTTGAAGCATTAAACGGAGCAGATGCTGCATTAATTGTAACGGAGTGGAAGGAAATTATAGAAATCGACTGGAAAAAAGCAAAAAGCATACTGTCTCAGCCATTTGTCTTCGATGGCAGAAATTGCTTAGATGCTTCTGTTATGCTGGAATTAGGCTACCATTATGAAGGAGTAGGCACGCCTAACTTGGATGAAAGAATAAATGGTTCTTTTTAAAGACGAAAACAGCCAAGCCTTTATTTGAAAAGCGCTTGGCTAGTCGTGTATCTCATGAATTGCTATAATCCTTCATGATAGTAATTTATTTCCGTTTCACCCCTTGATGATATCCACAGCGCAGAAGGAGGTCTAAAAGGTGCAAAATAATGCAAAATATATTTTTATTACTGGTTGTGCGGGCTTCATAGGGTTCCACCTGACGAAACGCTTGTTAGATGAAGGCTTTTCTGTGCTCGGGATGGACGATATGAATGATTATTATGATACAAGTTTAAAATATGACAGATTAAAAATTGTGATGAAGCATCCCCATTTTCGGTTTGTCAAAGGTTCAATTGAAAACATTGAATTACTTGAAAAGCTTTTCTCCCAATATGATGTGGATACAGTTGTAAATCTGGCAGCACAACCTGGAGTAAGGTACAGCCTGAAAAATCCCCATAAGTATATTCAAGCGAATGTTGTTGGCTTTGCAAATATATTAGAATGCTGTAAAAAGCATAAAATACGCCATCTTATCTATGCATCATCAAGCTCCGTCTATGGAAACAACAAAAATGCCCCATTTTCTGTAGCCGATCGTACGGACTCCCCGGTAAGCTTATATGCAGCAACGAAAAAAGCGAATGAATTAATGGCTTATACGTACAGCCATTTATATCGTCTCCCAACAACAGGGCTGCGCTTTTTTACTGTCTACGGCCCTTGGGGCAGGCCTGATATGGCTTTATTTAAATTTGCGAACGCCATTGTGAAACAACAGCCAATTGAAATTTATAACTACGGAAATATGAAAAGAGATTTTACCTATGTTGATGATGTGACTGAATCGATTTTACGCTTAATCGATAAAGGACCTTCAACAGAATCTCCGTATAAAATTTATAACATAGGAAATAACCAGCCAGTGCAACTTAATTATTTCATTGAAGTACTAGAAGAACATTTAGGAAAGAAGGCAATCAAGAAGCTCTTGCCAATGCAGCCCGGCGATGTTCCAGAGACATTTGCGGACATTGATGAATTAGTTAAGGATATTAATTATAAACCTAAAGTATCTATTGAGGAAGGAATCAAAAGGTTTGTCGAGTGGTTTAAAGATTACTATAAAATCAACTAGTGTAAGATTTAACAGGTGATAAATAAAAACATTCTGCCGTTTTTATTTCTGTTTTGACCTGTTTTCCATTTTGTGAAGCTGAAGGATATAATTGCTACAATTGGTTGTCTTCCTTGATGATGTTTAAAATTTTGCCCAAAGCATTTGCTGGAGCAAAAGAAAAAAGCAGGGATTCTCTGATTTGGCCAAAACATTTCTGAAGGGAGCATTCCTGTTAGAAGTTTTTTCGGGGACTTGAATAAAAAAAGCCCTCTTGGTATGATTCGGGGGTGTCAATCGCACGAAATTGACCCCTAATTTGGATACCAAGGAGGACTACATGCATTCTATCTCAAACAAGAAGATGAATCAAGTCACCGATCAAACACTGGTTGTTGGGATGGATATCGCAAAGAAAAAACATTCTGCCTGCTTTGTGGATGAGCGAGGGAGGGTGCTGAAAAAATCGTTTCCCGTTCCGCAATCCAAAGAAGGGTTGGAATGGGTTGTACCAGTGCATCGTGAAAGCGATGGAGGAATTTGAAAAAACGGAAGTGATCGTTGGCATCGAGCCAACGGGACTATTGTCTCAATCTCGCTTACTTTCTTGACGAGAAAGGCATCCTTCTCGTGATGACAAACCCGATGCACGTGAAGCGCTCCAAAGAGCTGGACGACAATCTTCCAACCAATCATGATGCGAAAGATGCGCTCGTCATTGCTCGGTTAGTAAAAGACGGCCGATTCAGCTATCCGCGTATTCTGAAAGGGATGGAGGCGGAGCTGCGCGCAGGGACGACATTTCGCTCCAAATTGGCGGAAGAACAGGGAGCGATTCGAAATCAAATGATTCGCTGGCTCGATCGGTATTTTCCGGAATTTACGCAAGTCTTTCCGCCGTTTGGGAAAATGGCGCTCGCTGCGCTGGAACAGACGCCGTTTCCGTCGGATTTAGCAGGGAAAGAGATCGAAGAGGTTCTCCCCCTTTACCGGCAAAGCGAGGAATTACAATCGCCACAAAAGCCGAAAGCGAAGAAGCTCATAGAACGGGTCCAACACTCCATTGGCGTAACGGAAGGACAACAGATGGCCCGTATCGAAATTGCCATGCTTGTCCGCCGGTACCGCCAGCTGGAAGAAGAAATCGAGGCACTGACAGAGCAGCTGATCGAACTCGTACAGACCTCCGTCGAGTACGAATGGTTGAAGACCGTTCCGGGCTTAGGCGATGCGACCATCGTGGAACTGTTATCAGAGATCGGGAGTTTCTCCCATTATCAGGATCCACGGCAACTCATCAAATTAGCGGGCCTGACGCTGCGGGAACATTCCCCCGGCCAACACAAAGGGCAAAAACGGATCTCGAAGCGTGGAAGAAGGCGGTTGCGCGCTCTCCTCTTCCGCGTGATGATGCCGATGATCCGCTTCGACCACTACATCCCAATTTAACCAGTAGTGGCAGTGAAGCGCACCTATCCAATGTCACAATGTCATATATATACAGATTTGAAAAACAAAGTTAGAAAACGTGTCGAAAAAAATTTTTTTGACACCCCTGAAACGGCTACAACCGTTGATATATCAACATTTATAGAGGGAGGAAAGTATTGGAGGATGTTTCTCATAAATTTTGGGATGAGCTACAGCATTCTCTTGACATTGAAGCAGAAGAGATCCCATCTATTCAAACACTAGAAGACATTACACAATATCTTATAAAAATTAATGATTAAAATAAAAAATTTTAAATATAGAAAGAAGAATTCAAACGCCAACAGACAAAGAATAGCTAATCTTAAGTCAACTCGCGCGGCGACAGCTTATTGCCAGCATTCAGCCGCTTGTTATTTTAAAGACAGGCTTTAAGGGTATATAGGGACTGTGGTTGGTCTTTCCTTTTTCTTAATGAATACTTAGCGGTTAATCGAATCAACAATAGATGTTTGAATTCGTTGAATAGCAACGTATATTTTTGTCGTCGATCCCTAATAGCGCACAACCCCCAGGGGATCGACGACATGTTTATTTTCCTGCTTTTTTCTACAAATATCAGTATTTTTCCCATATTGACGCAATTTTCAAACTGGCGTATACTATACATATCCATTATCCACCATCCTTGATATATTAGCATTTATTGGGGTTTTTATCTTACCTATAAGGAATTGAAACTCAAAGGATACAAATTGAGATGCTTGTTGCAGTACCGGTTTTTATCTTACCTATAAGGAATTGAAACCACTCACAATGAGCACCCTAAAAATTCAAGTATTCGTGGTTTTTATCTTACCTATAAGGAATTGAAACTATATAGATCAAACAACAACTCTCTTGGGAGTTCGTTTGTTTTTATCTTACCTATAAGGAATTGAAACTGGCATTTGTGAAGCAGCGATACCTTTTGCCATCCAGGTTTTTATCTTACCTATAAGGAATTGAAACGGCGTTCACCCCTTCGATTTTGATTCCGAGGAGGTCAGTTTTTATCTTACCTATAAGGAATTGAAACAAGGCGTAAGAAAAGAACACTGATCATTAAAATTATTGTTTTTATCTTACCTATAAGGAATTGAAACTGATTCTTATACCACTTTGAAAAAGCGACAGAATCGTTTTTATCTTACCTATAAGGAATTGAAACACACCAGGCATCTTGAAGACCGTGACACTCTTCGTCCCGTTTTTATCTTACCTATAAGGAATTGAAACATGACGCAAACCAACGCCACTAATTGCGTCCTCGCGTTTTTATCTTACCTATAAGGAATTGAAACTTTTCGTTTTGTTTCCGCAGCGAATGAACGTTTATGTTTTTATCTTACCTATAAGGAATTGAAACAACGCCGTGTCGTTGCTAGCAACCGACGGCAAAACCGTTTTTATCTTACCTATAAGGAATTGAAACCAGTTTTGGTTGATATCATCGATGGGGTCGAAAGTGTGTTTTTATCTTACCTATAAGGAATTGAAACTCGGTTATGCCGCTGGATTCATGGTATTGAAATCCAGTTTTTATCTTACCTATAAGGAATTGAAACTAAAATTACACATGACTTGGCGAAGAAAATCGCGCAGGTGTTTTTATCTTACCTATAAGGAATTGAAACTCAAACGGTCGATGATACCGAGCCGGAACCCTAACATGTTTTTATCTTACCTATAAGGAATTGAAACGGCGAATAAAATCTGACGAAAATTCGTTCGAGGGGGTTTTTATCTTACCTATAAGGAATTGAAACTAATAAATATAATTCGTAGTCACACTAGTAACCTCAAAGTTTTTATCTTACCTATAAGGAATTGAAACCACTACTGCATGCACGAACTCCGCTATTCACCATCACAGTTTTTATCTTACCTATAAGGAATTGAAACCCAAAATCACTGGACAGTATTGGGTAGGCATACCGAGGTTTTTATCTTACCTATAAGGAATTGAAACCAAGTCATGTGATATGACGTAAATGAACCGTCTGTTGTTTTTATCTTACCTATAAGGAATTGAAACGGGAAGTTGCCACTAAAGATGTATCAAAAGACGGAACGTTTTTATCTTACCTATAAGGAATTGAAACATTTCGGTCGAACGAGTGCATCCTCCAAGAATCACACGTTTTTATCTTACCTATAAGGAATTGAAACTGTTTATTTAAGAAAGATGAAAGGATTGGCATGTATCCGTTTTTATCTTACCTATAAGGAATTGAAACTTTTATAAACAAGCTTTTGGTACGGATTTAGTTGGCGAGTTTTTATCTTACCTATAAGGAATTGAAACAAGCCACGCTGGGCAAACGATGTGCCAAGCCGCAGAGGTTTTTATCTTACCTATAAGGAATTGAAACATACAATGTTAAAAGATTTATATGCATTAGGCATGACGTTTTTATCTTACCTATAAGGAATTGAAACTCTATTCTTCCGTGATAAAACAAGTAAACTATCTGAGTTTTTATCTTACCTATAAGGAATTGAAACTTTTGATAGTCTGTTTTCACTTTTTCTAATTCCTCGTTTTTATCTTACCTATAAGGAATTGAAACAAACGCAGATGGAGGCTTTATCGAAAGGCGTCAACGTTTTTATCTTACCTATAAGGAATTGAAACCAAGAAAATTTGAAGATTGGAAAAAAGGATACTTGCGTTTTTATCTTACCTATAAGGAATTGAAACAGTCGTTCATGGTGTCATACGGAATGACAATATCATGGTTTTTATCTTACCTATAAGGAATTGAAACAGATCAACCCTCGCGATAGTGATGCGGTCAATCTGGTTTTTATCTTACCTATAAGGAATTGAAACACGGAATGGAGGACGCAAAATCATGACGCAAACAACGTTTTTATCTTACCTATAAGGAATTGAAACATGGCGGCAACGCACATTTGCAAGTAACAGAACTGTCGTTTTTATCTTACCTATGAAGAATTGAAACACAGAAACTGGAACTGACTATTCAAGATGTGTGCTCTTCCGACACTCTGTGTTTGCCGCTTAACTATGAGAAATAAGTCCTGTACAAAAAGCACATCAAAGGTTGCATGTACGCAACTACCATGATATTCAACCATGACAATTGCTTTTATTAGCGCATTACGGAACCGTTAGTGCGAAAGCCCCGAAATTGTGGGCTTTTTTAGTTTCGTTGTTAATTTTTGTTGATATATGCCGAGAAATTAGTTAAAATTTGGATAGGAAATTAGAAGTAGGAGAAAGGTGGTGGACCGCGGAAAATCGCGTTTCCGTTGTTGATAGTTTCCTAGAGTTTCTTCATCAGCAGCGGTGATGATATAATTGCGGAACGAAAATGTATCAGCATATCGTCATTACATGCGGAATTTCTTTGTTGACTGGAAAAGCGAACGTTTTTTCGATAAACCGTGATGAAACGATGGCGGAAATACGATCGTTACTAGATGTAAAAGAAATCAACAAGGAAATCGAAAAGAAGGTCGAGCGCTGGCTTCAATATGCTAAGCAATTTTCACATGAAGTGGTGCATCGGCCTAACCATGTTTCCGCCGAATACTCGACGGTGCATGAGCTTCGCAAAAAAGGAAAACTGGTCGAACGGCCGACGATCGTCCTTTTTGTAACGCAAACAGTAGGAGGCCGGATCGTTGAGTCCATTTTAACGAGTCTGTTGGAAATGCATTTTCAAGCCAATGTCCGCGTGATATACGTAGACATTGATGTGAAAAATCCAAAACGCATGCATGAAACGTTAGGCGAATATATGTCGAAACTTAGTTATGCTCTTTCTAAAGGAGAGCCAACATCGACATGTTCTGCGCCTATCGGCGGATATAAAGTGATGACATCGCTCGGCTATATTGTTGGTGCGTTTTTAAATTATCCAACTGCTTATTTACATGAAGACCATCAAGTCCTTCATGAAATTCCGCCAGTTCCGATTCATATTAAAGAGGAATTTGTTTATGAGCATTTAGATTTGCTTCGGAAATGTCAAAAAGACGTGGTGCCGGTTCAAGAACTGTCCTATCAAGAAAAGCGATGTGTAGAACAATATCCTTCCTTATTTTATCAGGAAGATGGCTTCGTTTGCTTAAGCGCGTTTGGAGAGTTTTTACTAGAACATGAGAAATATAGACATTTGTTTGACACAGCTTATTTCGTATCAAAACAAATTTTGGATGTCATGGAGCATAATCGCCATCAATCGTTATTTATTTTTCAGCAGTTTCACGAGCTTGTGAAAAAGCTGAAATATAAAGAGGGAAATATGTTTGAGTTACAACATGAAAAGGAATTTAAAACGATCCGTCAAAAACAAATAAAATACCATTTATACAAAGGAGCAAGCAATGGCCAAACCGCCTTTCGTTTGGCGTACCGCTATGACGAACAGAAAGATCGATTATATGCTAACTACTTATGGCTTGATCATAAACGCTATGAACGTGAAGCTTCGCAAGGGCGCGGGCTTTATGAAGACTGGTCGGAATTTTTCGATATTACAAATGATTTAATGACGGTGGTGAAGTAAAGCGGATGGCTCGAAATGTGCTATTGTCTTTTCTAGGCCGCAATGATTACGAATATTGTTTTTACACATATCGCGGCCAGCGCTCCAGTTATACGCGCTTTGTGCAAACAGCCATTTATGAATTATTTCGAAATGAAGAACCAATGGATGTGATCATCTTTGCGACGAAAGAGGCAAAAGAAAGCAACTGGAATGATAAGGTTCGTGAGGGGCAGCAAGTGAAAGGGATCCAAACCGCTTTTCAACAGATCGCTCCAGAAGCGACCGTCAAGCTTGTTGAAATAGAAAGCGGTCAAGATGAATCCGCCAACTGGAAGCTATTTGATTCCATTATCGCGGAAATTGGTGAAGGGGATACGATTTACTTCGATATCACCCACAGTTTCCGATCGATTCCATTTGTTGCGCTAATTGTGTTAAATTACGCACGTTTAGTAAAAAAAGCGACGATTGGAGCATTGGCATACGGATGGTTTGAAAAATTAGGGAGACCAAACGAAGTGAAACAGCTTTCTCCTGAACAGCGGCTGGTGCCGATTGTGGATTTGACGAATATGGCACAATTGCTTGACTGGACAAACGGGGTCGACCAGTTTTTACGAACGGGAGATGCGTCTCTCATTAAAGAACTGACGGCGCGCGAAAATAGAAAAGTGTTTTGCGATGCCAATGCAAGCCCGCTATTGAAACGGGAAGTGGAGAAACTAAATAAATTAGCAAAACAGTTGGATCGAACTGGAAATTCTATTCGTACATGCCGAAGCTTGCAAGTGGAAGAAGAAGTGGAAAAATTCCGCTATCAGCTTGAACAAGTCCGTCACTCGCAAGCGGAGGCGATTAAACCGCTTGTTCCGATATTGGATGAAATGGAGAAGAAATATTCGAATTTTGGCGGCAATACGATTATCAATGGATGGGAAGTAGCGCGCTGGTGCGTAGATAACGGACTGATTCAGTCAGCATTAACGATGTTATCGGAAAATGTTGTTACGGCAATCTGCCGTGCGTTTCAGCTGGAAGTCACTAATGTGGAGATCCGAAACGACCTTCATTCTGCCATACGGATTATCATACGGAGAACGAAAAAAGAAGAATGGGAAGTACATAGCGTTCCATTTGTCGAGGAAATGGTAGAAAAGCTGCTTCCGTATCGGGAATTGCTGAAACCGTTTGGAGAAGTAGCGGAACTTCGCAATGATATGAATCATGCGGGAGTAAGAGAACGTCCGTTAACAGCCGATCGATTTGCCCAGCGTGTGAAAACGTTATTAGATGCGATAAAGCCATTTTTTGAGGAAATGGCGGCACTTTCACAATGAAAATGAAATAAAGGGGAAAGAGTGAATGGTTGATAACGAACGGATGAAAGCCTCAGCGATCGTGGAAACAACGTACAAATTGAAATTGATAACACCGATGGCAATGCATGGTGCCAATGCGGGGGAAAAGGCGGAATTCCGCATTTCCTCATTGCGCGGAGTGTGGCGTTATTGGTGGCGGACGCTTCAGGAGGAAAAAAATCATACCGCGCTGCTAGAGCAAGAAGAAGAATGGTTTGGCGGGACACAGATAAAAAAACAAAAGTCTCCAGTGAATTTGCTTTTACAACGTTCGTTAAGTGGTTTAAAAAGAGAAAGCATCCTTCCGCATCGAACAAAAAAGTCGTTTGCGGTTAGAACGATTCCAGCAGGACAAGAAACAGCTGTTGTTATGCGGACATTGCAAAAACACAAGCAGTTGTTGGAGACATATGAATTGTATTTTCAGTACATGCTTCATCTTGCTGGGATGGGACAGCGGGCGCGCCGCGGATTTGGCGCGGTCCAATGGGAAGGACATCATTGGGAGACGGTCGCGGATTTCGTGGCTAGCTTGCAAGAAGTGCTTATTCGTTTGGGACAGAGTGAGAGGTTTCAGTTTTCCGACAGTGGATGCATCGTAAAGCGCAAAGGAGAAGCACGCACTTATCATCCAGTGTTGTCAGCGGTTTGGGTCGGTGAAGGACAAAAAACACCGCAGGAAGTGTTAAAACGCTTTGGCGTCGCGTCGCACGAGGCGAACCGCTATGGTCGGTTAGGTGCAGTTCGTCCGAAACGATTCGCTTCGCCGCTATGGTGTACCGTGCGGAAGATCGGGGATTTGTATTATCCGGTTGTCACCGAAGTAAAGGCGGATAGCTCTGTATACAAACAACCACAATATCAACGAGATCGAGATTTGTTTTTGGAAATAGCTGGGGTGAGGGTATGAGCAAACGGCAACTAGTGATTTTTACGGTTGGACCAGTGCAGTCATTTATTGCATCAGCGCGGAAAACGGAAGATTTTTGGAGCGGAAGTTACATCTTATCTTACCTTGTGCGTGAAGCGATGAAAGCGTTGTACCAAGCCGCTCCGCATTGTGAAATTGTATATCCTCTCGTTACTAAAGAGGAATTGGAAAATCCATCATCGCGCCATCTCCATATCGCCTCCATTCCGAACCGATTTACGGCAATTGTCAATGGAGAAGCGGAAAAAGTAGAAGCGATATTGCAAGAAACGGACCAAAGCGTGCGAAATGTATTTTGCGATTTTTGTTTTCAAGCGATTGATAACGTGTTTCCATTTCTTTTAGATCATGAGAAAGAAAAACTGAAGACAACGACGGAAGCACAAATCCGTTCGTTTTTAGAGATTTATTGGGTTGCTGAACCTTATGATGAAACGGAGTCGTTTAGACAAATTCGTGAGCGTGCCGAGCGCCGGCTTGGGGCGTTGAAAAACGAAAAGCGTTATGGATCTGTTCCTCAACACGGTTTAGTTTGTACCGTTTGTAAAGAGCGGGAAGCGTTATGTTTGGAGGATATAGACGAGTTCGACCGATACGGTGCGATGAAACAAAAATTGGTGAGAACATGGGAACGGCGCGCGGGAATATACAAAGAGCCGGAAGAAAATTCAGAACAAGAGCAATATGTTGGAAGAATAAAAAAGAATGAGTTTTTGTGCGGTATTTGTCTTGGTAAACGCGTTGCGCGTGATTACTTCACCCCGATCTTCGAAACAGCAGGAACAAAATTCCGTATTTTTCCATCCGTAACGGAAATTGGTTCAGGAAAATATTACGCGATCGTGATGATGGACGGCGACAATATGGGAAAATGGTTTTCCGGAGAGAACAAGGAAGACTATAGCCGCATCAGCCGAAAGCTTGCACATTTTTCACAGGAAGTTGTACCGAACATCGTTGAGAAGGACTATCATGGCCGGCTTGTATATGCGGGCGGAGACGATGTTCTCGCTTTCGTTCCGGTAGATGAAGCGTTAAAAATAGCGGAGGAATTACGTTTTGCCTTTAGCGATGAGAAAAAGGGATTAGGAAAAGGCGCCACTGCTTCGGTCGGGCTGATCGTTGCCCATAAAAAGGCTCCGCTGCAATTAGTGTTAAATGAGGTGCGGAGACTAGAACAAAAAGCAAAAAGCTATTACTCGGAAACTACGAAACATCAAAAAGACGCTTTAGCGATCGCCGTTCATACTCGTTCGGGAGAGATTTCGGAGGCGGTGTTGCCATGGACCGTGGAACAGGAAAAAATTACTGATGAGTTACATCAATTTCTTTTACTATTAAAGGAATCGCTATCACCGACGTTTATTCATCATTTTACACAAGCTTTTTATCCTCTCTTACATGAGGATTATCATTCGAAATGGGAAAACAAAGAAATGGTTCGCACAGAGTTGCGCCGATTGTTGAAACGATCGGTGAAAGAAGGTGCAAAAATAAATAATCTTGATTCGCATGTGGAAACACTTATGAAGTTGTACGATATAGTGCCAAGCGGATACGACTTTTTGTATCTATTGAAAATCTTAACCTTTTTCAAGCGGAAGGAGGGAACGGAAAAATGACAAAATTAACATTGAAGCCGGTAGATACGTTTTTTTTCAAAAACCATCATGTTACGGAAGCAGGAGAAGATACGGTGATGGAGTCGATGTTCCCTCCGCGACCAAACACGATTTACGGAGCTTTACGTGCCGCGTATATTCACACCCATACTACGTTTGATGAATTTGTTCGTGAAACAGATGAACATGTGAAAAGATGGATGGGAACACCAAATCAACGTGGGGAATTTCGATTACAATATTGCGCACTTACATATAAACAAGACATTCTTCTCCCGTTGCCATTAGATTATCAAGTAATTGAAGAAAAAAAATCTCTAAAAGCGTATCCGTTGTTGCTTGCAAACGATGAAAAGCCGTCTTCGCTGCAAGGAAAGTGGCGGCTTGCTTCTACAAGACGAGAAAAAACGAAAAGTTCCCAACATCAGTATGTTTCTCTACAGGAATGGAAGCATGCCATTTTACACGAAGCGCCAATATCATCTCTTATTTCGTTGTCGAAGTTAGTCGTGCGGGAAGAAAAGGTAGGAATTCGGTTGGATATAGGGAGCCGCACCGCACAGGAAGGGCTTTTATATCGAGTCATGCAGGGGCGTTTTCGTGATGACGGAGCTCTTGCGGTTTACATTGGAAACGGACCGGATTTTTCGAAAGTGAAGTTTGCCCGCATCGGCGGAGAAAATCGCCCGTGGATTATTCAGCAGTCTGAAGAAACATTTACATTATGGGATGAAAAAGAGAAAAAACAACTAGCAGAAAAAATAGCACAAACAAAGGTAGCGAAAATTATTTTCCTATCTCCAGCGATTTTTGAAAGTGGTTCACGCCCGTGCAACTTTGACGGCGAAAAGGTGACATTGCCGAATGGCGTGACGGTAAAATGGCTAACTGCTGCCATTGGACGACCAGAGTTATATGGCGGCTGGGATATCGTCCGTCATCGTCCGAAACCGCGAAAATGGATGGTGCCTGCTGGTTCGGTTATTTATGTAGAAGTGGAAGAAGAAGATATTTCGAAATTACTATTCGTTGCCAACGGAATGCATTTTACCGATGAAGGGGCAGAAGAAGGGTTCGGTTTTGCCGTCATTGCAAGTGCAAGTAAAAGTGAGGAGGAATTGTAATGTATTCAATCGTACGTCCATTTTTTCTACATGCAGTTACATCCGTTCACGCAGGAAGCGGAAGTGAAATCGGATTAGTTGATTTGCCGATTCAACGCGAAAAGCATACAGGGTTTCCAAAAATCGAAAGCTCATCGTTAAAAGGAGCGTTGCGTTACCATATCACGCAGTCGTTAAGAGAAAAAGGGGAAGACAAAAAACTAGAATTGATATTTGGCTCAGAAAAAGGAAAAGAAAACGAAACGCAGGCGAGCGCGATTGCGCTTAGCGACGCGCGCGTGTTGTTGTTCCCAGTTAAGTCGTTGCGCGGCGTGTTTGCGTGGATTACATGCCCACAAGTGTTAGAGCGGTGGAATAATGAAATCGCGCTTTATGATATCAGTATCGATCCGCTCCTAGTGCCAAGCCCGAATACAGTGAGTTCTGATCGCCTAATTGCGGCAAATCAACATATTGTATTGGAGGAATATACGTTTGAAGTAACGGTTTCCGATGATGCCAAACAGTTGGCGGATCAGCTTGCGAAATTGCTTTCTGACCATGTGCAAATTAACATTCAAGATCGATTGGTTGTATTGTCTGATGACGATTTTACTGATTTTGTGAAATTGTCAACTGAAGTAAATGCGCGTATCAAGATTGACCATGAAAAGGGAACAGTAGATAAAGATAATGGTGCTCTTTGGTATGAAGAAAACGTTCCGCCGGAAACGATTTTTTATAGCTTCCTTTACATCGGAAATGTACGCGGAAAAGGAATGGAAGGCCTTCAAAAAGCGGAAGACGTGAAAGCTTTTTTAGTGAAAGAAAATACGTTCCCGAAAGTATTTCAGCTTGGCGGCAATAGCACGTTAGGGCGAGGAATTCTTCGGACGATTTGGGTATAAAAGGGGTGTGTGTCGTGGCAAAAAACATTCAACGTGTTGGCATTGAAAATGGACGTGCCGCTTTTGCGTTTGAAGCAGTGAAAAAAGTAAAGGAAGATAAGCGTATCGGCAAATTTGAAAACTATCGGTCTTACGTCAAAAAAATGCCATCTCTTATTCAAGTAAACGGATTGGGGCAAGCATTGGCATTTTGTTATCAAAAAGAAAAAGAATATGAGGCGATTTATCAGGCGCTTCACGAATGGTTTCAAGAAAAATACCCTCATGCATTTCAAGGTGACAAAAAGGAATTTGTCCAAGTGGTCATTAACCTTCCAAGCGCAGAATACCGTCTTTGGACGATGGAAGCGTTGGCACTGTTAAACTGGATGCGTAAATTTGTCGACGGAATGGCAAAAGAAAATGAAGAGAAAGAACAATAAAGGGGGGAGGGAGATGTTTCTTCATCCAAGAGATACACAAGAGGTGGTCCGCCTTGCCGACAAACAGCAAATCTCCCATCTTGCTTATCATATGCATTACTGTTTGAAACATATATGGAATAAAAAGAAAAAAAGATACGAGATATTAAAAAAGATAGAAACAATTCCTGTGAATCGTGATTTGCAAGAAATCGCAAACGATGTCGCCCGGCAGCGTGAACAAGCGTTTGTCCATTGGGCACAAACAGGGTATGTCAAAAAGCTAAAAGCACATCCTATTGGGAAAATCGTTCATGGACTCGGCGCAGGTCATGTTCGGGAAACATCATTGACGATTCACCCTGTATACGGTGTTCCGTACATTCCTGCCTCCAGTGTTAAAGGGGTTGTACGCCACTGGTTTATCGAAGCATATTGTGATGGAAAGGAAGAAAACTTATTATCACACGAAACTGGTGCGCTCGTGTTCGGAACACAGGAGCGGCGAGGAGTTGTCCAATTTCATGACATCTTTTTAACAAATGGGCTACAGCTCGTTCCCGATGTGTTAACGGTACATATGAAAAAATATTATGAGAGAAAACAAGCGGCAACAGACGATCTATCCCCGACACCAGTTACGTTTTTTACTGTAATGGTTTCGGATGTCGACATCTATATAACGTGTGACCGCGCAATTAGTCTAACGACAGAACAAGCAAAGCAGCTGTTAGACAAAG
Source organism: Parageobacillus thermoglucosidasius (assembly GCF_001295365.1). Lineage (GTDB taxonomy): Bacteria > Bacillota > Bacilli > Bacillales > Anoxybacillaceae > Parageobacillus > Parageobacillus thermoglucosidasius. Next base: position 2,552,552 of record NZ_CP012712.1, read on the forward strand.
CTGCTTCGTGGACAATCAGCGCCTTAACCGAATTCGGAATCGGTTCCAAAACATCGTCAGGGTATGGGTATTTTACTAATATCCAGGATGTTACAGAATCCGATTTTCTTCCTCTTGTCAAAAAAGAAAAAGAGCGGGAAGCAAAAAAGCTTTTAGAGGAACGTGAGAAAGAACAAGAACGCCAAAGATAAGAGGAAGAAGCGCGTCTGGCACAGCTTCCTCCAGAAGAACGGCTAGTGCGGCAAATCGAAATGCTTACCAATAGCCAGCAAGATCAAGAAAAAAGTAAATCTGTGCTGTATCAAGAGGTCATCGCGCAACAAAACAAACAGGCCGCACAAGCACTTAAAGCCTATTGGCAACGCATCGGACAATGGAACGTAAAACCAAGTAAGCAAAAACAATACGAAAAAGTACAAGCGATTCGGGCGTTGTTAGAAAGCTAACCCGTGTCGTCGACCTCCAATCGTGCAAAAATTGTGGAGGATCGACGACACTTCTTTTTCTCCTTCTTCCTTACAACCATCAATCATTACTATATATTGATCAAATTTTCTAAATGACGTATACTGATTTTAGCCATTTCAGAAAAACATTGATACATCAGCGTTTTTTAGGGGTTTTTATCTTACCTATGAGGAATTGAAACTCATCTTACTAGAGACAAAGAAGCTTTCCACGTCGGAGTTTTTATCTTACCTATGAGGAATTGAAACTATCAACCTCCATTTGATTTTTGAAGGCGATTCCTGTTTTTATCTTACCTATGAGGAATTGAAACATGATTTGGCCATCTGTTTGGAATCCTTTGGCCAAGTTTTTATCTTACCTATGAGGAATTGAAACCTCGGCTGGGAAATCGACGCGAACGGGATGCTTGTTGTTTTTATCTTACCTATGAGGAATTGAAACTTAATTCTCTGATATATGCCTTCTCCTTTTCATCTAAGTTTTTATCTTACCTATAAGGAATTGAAACTATCCAAGCATAGTGTTAGTCGAATAGTAACGTTAAATTTAAAGCTTGAGGACAGATGTTCCCCAAGCTTTTTTGTGCGATTATGATGTGTTTCATTATGTTAATCAGTGTCTCCCATAATATAGGGTTATGATTTTATAGTGTTCTTGTTGTTTCTTGTTGTTGGATTATCCCAGATATCAACGTCAATTCGTGCTTCTATAGTTTGCTGCAGTGTTTCCCCCCTTTGAGCCTGCCAAGACACCGTGTCCTCTTTTCTTTTGGCATAACTGCGAATTTCATCGATTGTCGCGGGTTCATTAACTTCATCTTAATCGCTAATTTTTAATTAGTTATACTAGTGTAGTGTAAAGATCTAATCAAGACTTTTTTAGGTGTATTTTAGAGAAATTATTTGTAAAATAAAGATGAACGTCTCTTCCTAGCCATGCTTTTATTGCAGCCTTACAGACAACTGCTCAGGAGAAGATGGAAGAAGCGTTCTAACATTGGATAAAAGGAAGTGTTACATAATGAAGGAATATCTTGAACGTGAACGTTATAACGAAAAATATAATTGGTTGGTTATGTCGAAAAGCCCTTATTTGAAGCAGCATGAAACGAATCCTGTCAACTGGCTGGAATGGTCGCCGGAAGCGTTTCAAAAAGCAAAAAGGGAAGGCAAGCCTGTGTTCTTGTCCATTGGCTATTCCTGACCCTTCGGGGTCAATAGATGAAGATGAAAGCGAGGATGCTTATATCCACATGTCACTGGTGTCATGTCATGGCGCATGAAAGTTTTGAGGATGAAGAAGTGGCAAAGATATTAAATGAGAAATATATATCTATTAAGGTGGACCGGGAAGAGCGACCGGATATTGACTCCGTGTATATGCGCGTCTGCCAGATGATGACGGGGCAAGGCGGGTGGCCGCTCAGCGTGTTTTTGACTCCGGAAGGGAAGCCGTTTTACGCGGGAACGTATTTTCCAAAACAGAGCCGCTATGGCCGTCCCGGCTTTATCGAGCTATTGACACGGTTGTATGACAAATATAAGGAAAATCCGGATGAAATTGTTCACGTTGCAGAACAAGTGACAGAGGCACTTCGCCAGTCTGCGCGTGCTTCGGGAACAGAGCGGCTTCCTTTTGCGGCAATCGAGAAAGCATACCGGCAGCTTTTGAACGGCTTTGACGCAGTATATGGCGGGTTTGGCGGCGCACCGAAATTTCCGATTCCGCATATGCTCATGTTTTTAATGCGGTACTATCAATGGAAGCGGGATGACCGCGCGCTTTTGATGGTGGAAAAAACGTTAAACGGCATGGCAAACGGCGGCATTTATGACCATATCGGCTATGGATTTGCCCGCTATTCGACCGATGCGATGTGGCTTGTGCCGCATTTTGAGAAAATGCTGTATGATAACGCGCTCTTAGTCATCGTATATACGGAAGCATATCAATTAACGAAAAAGGAACGGTATAAAGAGATTGCTGAACAAATCATCGAATTTGTCAAGCGGGAAATGACGTCACAAGATGGCGCGTTTTATTCAGCGGTTGATGCCGATTCCGAAGGAGTGGAAGGAAAATATTATGTTTGGACGCCCGATGAGGTGGTAAACGTCCTCGGTGCAGAACTGGGCGAGCTGTATTGCCGCGTTTACGATATTACCGAAGAAGGAAATTTTGCTGGAAAAAATGTACCAAACCTCATTCATGCGAGAATGGAGCGGATCGCAAGACGATACCGCCTGACGGAAGAAGAATTGCGCGAAAGGCTGGAAGAAGCAAGGAAGCAGCTGCTTGCCGAGCGTTCGTCACGCGTCCGCCCACATGTGGATGACAAAATTTTAACAGCTTGGAATGCATTAATGATTGCCGCGCTGGCGAAAGCGGCAAAAGTATACGAGCGCCGCGATTATTTGCAGATGGCCAAGCAAGCGCTTTCGTTTATCGAAACACGCCTTTGGCAAAACGGCCGGCTGATGGTGCGCTATCGCGGCGGGGAAGCGAAACATCTCGGCATTATTGATGACTACGCCTATCTCGTTTGGGCGTATGTCGAAATGTATGAAGCGACCTTGGATTTGGCGTATTTGCAAAAGGCGAAAACATGCGTGGAGCGAATGATCAGCCTTTTTTGGGATGAAAAGCATGGTGCGTTTTTTATGACAGGCAATGACGCCGAAGCGCTCATTATCCGGGAAAAAGAAATTTATGATGGCGCGCTGCCATCGGGAAATAGCGTAGCGGCTGTACAGATGATTCGCCTAGCAAGGCTGACAGGCGATTTGGCGCTATTGGAAAAAGCCGAAACGATGTATAAAGTTTTCCGGCGCCAAGTCGAAGCATACGAAAGCGGCCATACGTTTTTCTTGCAAGGGCTGTTATTGATTGAAACGCCGGCGGCCGAGGTCGTGCTGTTCGGCAAACAAGGCGATGAAAAGCGGGAGCAGTTTATTCTAAAGTGGCAGCACGCTTTTGCGCCAAACGTTTTCTTGCTGGTGGCGGAACATCCGGCCGATGTTGCGGGCATCGCTCCGTTTGCGGCGGAGTATGAACCGCTTGGCGATGAAACGACCGTATACGTGTGTGAAAATTTTGCCTGCCAGCAACCGACGACGGACGTCGAGTTTGTTGCCGAGCAGCTGTTTGAATGATTCTTTAGCAGGATTTTTTTCGCTTGTGAAGAATAAGTACGTCGAAAACAAAAATAAAGGAGAGAGCGGATATGCCAATAACAAATCCAAGCAGAGAAGAAATCGGGGAAATTTTGCGAAAAGCAAAGCGCATCGCCGTCGTTGGGCTATCAGACAATCCGGAGCGGACGTCGTACACGGTGGCGAAGGCGATGAAAGACGCCGGCTATGAAATTATTCCTGTCAATCCGATGATCGAGGAATGGGAAGGCATCAAAGCGGTGAAAAAACTGACGGATATTGATGGCCATGTCGATATTGTGAACGTATTTCGCCGTTCCGAACATTTGCCGGAAATCGCCCGTGAATTTGTGCAAATCGATGCCGATGTTTTTTGGGCGCAGCTCGGCGTTGTTAATGAAGAAGCCTATGAATTTTTGAAAGAAAAAGGGTATACGGTTGTGATGGATCGCTGCATTAAAGTGGAGCATGCGTTGACGCAACAACATTAAGCGAAATCGACCATCTTTTAAGATGGTCATTTCCATTTTTAGAGGGAATTTTGCATATTTTGTCCTAATCGGTAAAATAGGCGTAGACGCTCGCGAATTTTGTGTTACAATAAAACAGAAACAAATGTTCTTGTTTTATTTGAAAGGGGTATGTATGTGACAAAACCATCCGTATATGAATACAACGATGATGCGATTCAAGTGTTAGAAGGACTTGAAGCGGTTCGGAAGCGGCCGGGGATGTATATCGGCAGCACCGATAGCCGCGGGTTGCATCATCTTGTCTATGAAATTGTCGACAATTCGGTTGATGAAGCGCTGGCAGGTTACGGAAATTATATTCTCGTCAAAATACATAAAGATAACAGCGTTACTGTGCTTGACGAAGGGCGCGGCATGCCGACGGGGATGCATAAGCTCGGCAAGCCGACGCCGGAAGTGATTTTGACGGTGCTTCACGCCGGCGGAAAGTTCGGGCAAGGCGGCTATAAAACGAGCGGCGGCTTGCACGGAGTCGGCGCATCGGTCGTCAACGCGCTGTCGGAATGGCTGGTAGTGACGATTCATCGCGACGGCTTTATTTATCAGCAGCGTTTCGAAAACGGCGGAAAGCCAGTGACGACGCTGGAAAAAATCGGGACGACGAACAAAACGGGCACGATCATTCAGTTTAAGCCAGATCCGGCGATTTTCAGCACGACAACGTTTAACTATGAGACATTAAGCGAGCGTTTGCGCGAATCGGCGTTTTTGTTAAAAGGGTTAAAAATCGAGCTCATCGATGAACGGACCGGGATGAGCGATGTGTTTCATTATGAAAACGGGATTAAAGCGTTTGTCGAATATTTAAACGAAGATAAAGATGTTCTTCATCCTGTCGTTTATTTTGAAGGAGAGCAAAACGGCATTGAAGTCGAATTTGCTTTTCAGTTTAACGACGGTTATTCGGAAAACGTGCTGTCATTTGTCAACAACGTGCGCACGAAAGACGGCGGCACGCATGAAGCGGGAGCGAAGACAGCAATGACGCGCGTCTTTAACGAGTATGCGCGCAAAAACGGGCTGTTGAAAGAAAAAGATAAAAACTTAGAAGGCACCGATATCCGCGAAGGATTGTCGGCGATCGTCTCGGTGCGAATTCCGGAAAACTTGCTGCAATTTGAAGGGCAGACGAAAGGAAAGCTCGGGACAAGCGAAGCCCGTTCCGCTGTTGACGCAATCGTGTCCGAGCATTTAACGTACTTTTTGCAAGAAAACCCGGACGTGAGCACGATGCTGATTAAAAAAGCGATCCGGGCATACCAGGCGCGGGAAGCGGCGCGAAAAGCGCGCGAGGAAGCGCGGAGCGGAAAGAAGCGAAAAGGAAAAGAGACGGTGTTAAGCGGAAAATTGACGCCGGCGCAATCGCGCAATCCGCAAAAAAACGAATTGTATTTAGTGGAGGGAGATTCGGCGGGCGGTTCGGCGAAACAAGGACGCGACCGCCGTTTCCAAGCGGTATTGCCGCTGCGCGGAAAAGTGATCAACACGGAAAAAGCGAAGCTTGCCGACATTTTGAAAAACGAGGAAATCAACACGATTATCCACGCGATCGGCGGGGGAGTTGGACCGGATTTTTCGCTTGATGACATTAACTACGATAAAGTCATTATTATGACCGATGCGGACACGGACGGCGCGCATATTCAAGTGCTGCTTTTGACGTTTTTCTACAGGTATATGCGCCCGCTCATCGAAGCGGGAAAAGTGTATATCGCGCTGCCGCCGCTCTATAAAGTAAGCAAAGGCAGCGGCAAAAAAGAAATCGTTGAGTACGCCTGGACCGATGCGCAGCTCAAAGAAATTACGAAGAAACTCGGCAAAGGCTATACGGTGCAACGCTATAAAGGGCTTGGCGAAATGAACGCCGAACAATTATGGGAAACGACGATGAACCCGGAGACGCGCACATTGATCCGCGTGCGGATTGAAGATGCGGCAAGAGCAGAGCGCCGCGTCACGACACTGATGGGCGATAAAGTCGAGCCTCGCCGCAAATGGATTGAGGCGAATGTTGCCTTCGGATTAGAAGACGATCCAAATATTTTAGACAATGAGCACGTATTTATCGCAGGAGGGGATTATTGATGGCAGAAAGGTTATTAGATTTGCCGCTGGAGGACGTGCTTGGCGACCGGTTTGGACGCTACAGCAAATATATTATTCAAGAACGCGCGCTTCCCGATGCCCGCGATGGCTTAAAGCCGGTGCAGCGCCGCATTTTATATGCGATGTACATCGATGGGAATACGGCGGATAAACCGTTCCGCAAGGCGGCGAAAACAGTCGGGAACGTGATCGGAAACTTCCATCCGCACGGCGATTCGTCTGTTTATGAGGCGATGGTTCGGATGAGCCAAGATTGGAAGCTGCGCAATATATTAATTGAAATGCACGGCAATAACGGAAGCATTGACGGCGATCCGCCGGCGGCGATGCGCTACACGGAAGCGCGTCTGTCTTCGATCGCTTTGGAGTTGTTGCGCGATATTGAAAAACAGACCGTTGAATTTGTCCCAAACTTTGATGATACGACGAACGAGCCGGTTGTGCTGCCGGCGATGTTTCCCAATTTGTTAGTGAACGGTTCTACCGGCATTTCGGCGGGATATGCGACCGAAATTCCGCCGCATCATTTAGGCGAAGTAATTGATGCGGTAATCATGCGCATTGACAAGCCGAAGTGCACGGTCGATGAGCTGATGACGGTGATTCAAGGCCCGGATTTTCCAACGGGCGGCATTATTCAAGGGAAAGACGGCATCAAAAAAGCGTATGAAACGGGAAAAGGAAAAATCATCATCCGCGGCAAAGCGGCGATTGAACAAGGAAAAGGCGGGAAAAAGCAAATTATCATCACAGAGCTTCCGTATGAGGTGAACAAAGCGAATCTTGTCAAAAAAATCGATGAACTTCGCTTTGACAAAAAGCTGGACGGCATTGCCGACGTCCGCGACGAAACGGACCGCACCGGGCTGCGCATTGTCATTGAACTGAAAAAAGACGCCGATGCGGAAGGAATTTTAAATTATTTATATAAAAACACCGATTTGCAAGTGCCGTACAGTTTTAATATGGTCGCGATCCACGAGCGCCGGCCGAAGCTGTTGAGCCTTCCGGAATTGTTGGACGCGTATATCGAACACCGAAAAGAAGTGGTGACGAACCGTTCGCAATACGAGCTGAAAAAAGCATATGAGCGCCAGCATATTGTCGAAGGCTTAATGAAAGCTTTATCCATTTTAGACGAAGTGATTGCGACGATCCGCGCTTCCCGCGATAAGCGCGATGCGAAAGACAACTTAATAGCGAAGTATGAGTTTACGGAAGCACAGGCGGAAGCGATCGTGTCGCTGCAATTATACCGGTTAACGAACACGGATATTACGGCGTTGCAGCAGGAAGCGGAACAGCTGGAAAAAACGATTCAGGAACTGACCACTATTTTAAACAGTGAAAAGAAATTGCTTGCGGTGATTAAAAGAGAATTAAAAGCGATGAAAAAGCAATATGCCGATGAACGACGAACGGTGATTGAAGACGAAATCGAAGAACTAAAAATTAATTTGGAAGTGATGATTCCGTCAGAAGACGTCATTGTCACTGTGACGAAAGAAGGATATGTGAAGCGGACGAGTTATCGTTCTTACAATGCTTCAAATGGTCAAGATTTCGGCATGAAAGAATCGGATCGGCTGCTTTCGCAAATGGAAATGAACACAACCGATGTATTATTATTATTTACGAGAAAAGGCAATTACTTGTACTGTCCGGTTTATGAGCTGCCGGATATCCGCTGGAAAGATGTCGGTCAGCACATTTCCAATTTGATTCCACTTGACCGCGATGATGATCTTATTGCCGCCGTTCCGGTCAAACGGTTTGATGAACCGTTAAGCCTTGTTTTTGTCACCAAACAGGGCATGGTGAAACGGACGGAGCTGGCGCAATATAAAGTGCAACGCTATACGCGTCCGCTTGTCGCAATCAATGTCAAAGAAGGCGATGAAGTCATACATGTGCATGCGACAGATGGACAACAAAGCTTATTGCTCATCACGAACCAAGGATACGGATTATGGTTCGATGAAGCGGAAATCAGCATGGTCGGCGTGCGCGCTGCTGGAGTGAAAGGGATCAATTTAAAAGAAGGGGATCATGTCGTTTCCGCACATCCGATTGTGGCTGAAGGCGAGCAGTATTTAGTCATCGTGACCCAGCGCGGCGCCATAAAAAAAATGCCATTAAGCGAATTTACGAAAACGTCGCGCGCCAAGCGCGGAGTGGTCATGCTGCGTGAATTAAAAACAAACCCGCACCGCATCGTTGCTTCTGTTTTGACGGATAAGAACGACGAGATGTTGTTTATTCGCACAGAAACAGGAGAAATCGAGACGCTTTCCGTTTCTTCGCTGCGCGTTGCCGATCGCTACAGCAATGGTTCTTTTATCATTGACAGCGATGAAGCGGGAAACGTGATCGATATGTGGAAACAGCCATTTAATATATTAGGAAAAGAGGAGATGAGATGAAATTTAAACGGCAAGAAGCGTTTCGCTATCAGTTTGGCCAGCCTCTCCCATGCACATTCCGTCTTGTGCACGATGATGAAAAATATATAGAAATCGAGGAGAAAAACGCCCATATTCATGATATTAGCCCACGTGGAATGAAACTGGAAACCCCAGCGCGGATTCCGTGCGAACGTGGCCAAGAGATTGAAATAATATTTACGCTCAATGATGTGGAGTTTTGCTTCTTAGGAAAAATTGTATGGGAGAGGCCGTTTGCGCGAATGCATTATTATGGAGTACGACTGTTGATTTCAAATGAACAGGGGGAAAAGCTTATCAGTGAGATTAAACGGCATGCGGCGCTTCACCGCAAACGTTAAAAACAACTCGGCGATGTACCGAGTTGTTTTTTATTTTTATTACCAAAATTTCCACCATTTATTTGAACGTTTCGCGTTGGTGCTGGCTGCCGTTTGGCGGAAGGAAAGCACAAGTTCGCGAAACGCTTTTTCGCGCTCCAGAATTTGTTCTTCGTAGCGCCTTTGTTTTTCTTTTTCTTCTTGCAAAAACGTGACGACATTGTCGAGATGTTCATGAATTTCTTCGGTTTCTTCCTGCAATGTTTTTGTATATCGTGCTAATGATTGATGAATTTCTTGTTTCGTGGCTGCGGAGTTTTCGCAAATTTCCTCCATGTATATTTTCATTTCTGCTACTGCTTGTTGCACTGCCTCTGTCGTTTCTTTTTTGAGTTCGCCAACGATTTCTTCTTTCATCGTCTTCGCCAATTGTTCCGCTATGTAGTGAGAATCGTGCCGCAAAGGATGCGGCGCGTCAATCGCTTCGCCGCCCGCTCCGGTGTTTTGTTGTTCTTCCTGCAAATATTGAATAATATCATGTTTTGTTTTTTTCTCTGAGAACCATTGTTTAATTTTTGTAAATTGTTCCAGTAACTCGTCGTTATAAATGCGTGCCCCTTGTTTCGTCCGTGGAACTGTAATGTATTGGGCAAATTCTTTTTCCCATTGTTTCAGGATTCGCGGAGCGACTTCCACTTTTTTGGCGGCTTCGCGGAGTGTATAGGATTTCATCGGGCTTTGTCCATCCTTTCTCTATAAAGTTAATATGTTTATTTCCAAGAGAATGGTTTATTTTCCTGCTAAATGACAAAACATATCAAAAAAAGTGGCCGGTAGCGAAAAAAGAAGAAAAATGTCGAAAATAAATGTTGACGAACTTGTATATACAAGTTAAAATAAAAGTAGCTTGTATATACAAGTTTAATTTGAAAACGATTGCTGAAAGCGGTTAAATCACAAGGAGTTAGGGGGTTTTCGTGATGGGGGCTTACGAACAATCGGTCGCCAAAATTGTCGAAGCGATTGGCGGAAAAGAAAATATTGTCGCCGCCACCCATTGTGTCACGCGATTGCGCTTCGCGTTAAAAGATGAGGGAAAAGTCAATAAAGAAGCGTTAGAAAGCATTGATATTGTGAAAGGCTCGTTTTCTGCGAACGGTCAGTTTCAAGTGGTGATTGGACAAGGACTTGTCGATAAAGTATATAACGAATTGGTGGAAATGACCGGAATCGGCAGAGCGACGAAACAAGAAATTAAAGATGCTGCGGAAGCGAAGCTAAACCCATTGCAACGCGCTATTAAAATATTAGCGGATATTTTTATTCCGATTTTACCGGCGATTGTGACAGCTGGTTTGTTGATGGGGATTAACAACATTTTAACAGGTCCTGATATTTTTTATGAAGGCAAATCGTTTGTCGAAGTGCATAAAGAATGGGCAGACTTCGCCAACATGATCAACCTTATCGCCAATACGGCGTTCGTCTTCTTGCCTGGTTTAATCGGATGGTCGGCAGTGACGAAGTTTGGCGGAAGTCCGCTGTTAGGAATTGTCCTTGGGCTGATGCTTGTTCATCCTGATTTGTTAAATGCGTGGGGATGGGGAGCTGCGAAAGAAAAAGGCGAAATTCCTATTTGGAATTTATTCGGATTTGAAGTCCAAAAAGTCGGGTATCAAGGCCAAGTGCTTCCGGTGCTTGTCGCTGCTTATGTTCTTGCGAAAATCGAGCAATTTTTACGCAAACGCATACCGGATGCATTCCAATTGTTGCTTGTTGCGCCGATTGCGTTGTTAATTACAGGCTTTTTAGCATTCATTGCGATTGGTCCGATTACATTCGCGATCGGAAACGCGATTACACATGTATTTGTCAGCGTTTTTGATAATGTTCCAGCCATTGGCGGCTTTTTGTATGGCGCGTTGTACGCACCGCTTGTCGTCACAGGAATGCATCATACATTTTTGCCGGTTGACTTGCAGTTAATTGCAAACACAGGCGGTACGTTCTTATGGCCAATCCTTGTCATGTCAAACATTGCCCAAGGTTCTGCGGCATTAGCGATGATGTTTGTTGCTAAAGATGAAAAACTGAAAGGTCTTTCTTTCACATCTGCGGTGTCGGCTTATCTTGGCATAACCGAACCAGCGATGTTCGGGGTGAATTTGCGTTTCCGTTATCCATTTATTTCGGCGATGACTGGCGCAGCGATTGCCGGAATGTTTATAACGCTGAACAAAGTAATCGCGCCATCGATTGGCGTTGGCGGGTTGCCAGGATTTTTGTCGATCGTGCCGCAAAAGTGGGTGCCGTTCTTCATCGGAATGGCAATCGCAATCATCGTGCCGTTTGTTTTAACATTTGTTTTCAGCAAGTTCCGCAAAGAAGAGAGCCGTTAATATATAAAACTATGTTCTAAATAATCATTAAACATGCCATTGGCAAATATCCGCCAATGGTATCGTGTTTTTATCCATATATAATCGAAATAATCGGACGAGGTGATGATTCAGTGCAGCATCCATGGTGGAAAAAAGCAGTCGTATATCAAATTTATCCAAAAAGCTTTAATGACACAAACGGTGACGGAATCGGTGATTTAGCGGGAATTATCGAAAAGCTCGATTATTTGAAACAACTCGGCGTGGATGTCATTTGGCTGACGCCGATTTACAAATCGCCGCAGCGTGACAATGGCTATGATATTAGCGACTATTTTCAAATTCACGATGAGTATGGGACGATGGAAGATTTTGACCGCTTGTTGGAAGAAGTGCATCGGCGCGGCATGAAATTAATCATGGATATGGTCGTCAACCATACGTCGACAGAACATGAATGGTTTAAGCAGGCGCGGACATCAAAAGACAATCCGTATCGTAATTTTTACATTTGGCGGGATCCAAAGCCGGATGGAAGCGCTCCGACGAACTGGCAGTCGAAGTTTGGCGGCTCGGCGTGGGAGTACGATGAGAAAACAGGTCAATATTATTTGCACTTGTTTGACGTGACACAAGCGGATTTAAACTGGGAAAACGAAGAGTTGCGCCGCCGCATTTATGATATGATGCATTTTTGGTTTCAAAAAGGCGTGGACGGCTTCCGTTTAGATGTTGTCAACTTGTTGTCTAAAGATCAACGTTTTCTCGATGACGACGGTTCGATGCCGCCGGGCGACGGCCGCAAGTTTTACACGGACGGGCCGCGCATCCATGAATTTTTGCATGAGATGAACCAGGAAGTATTTTCGAAATACGATGTGATGACGGTTGGGGAAATGTCATCGACAACGATTGATCATTGCATTAAATACACCAATCCGGAACGCCGTGAATTGAATATGGTGTTTAATTTCCATCATTTAAAGGTGGATTATCCGAACGGGGAAAAATGGGCGGTCGCTGATTTCGATTTTCTTGCTTTGAAGCGAATTTTATCAGAATGGCAAGTAGAGATGCATAAAGGCGGCGGCTGGAACGCGCTGTTTTGGTGCAACCATGACCAGCCGCGGATCGTGTCACGTTACGGCGATGATGGAAAATATCATAAAGAATCAGCGAAAATGCTTGCGACCGTCATTCATATGATGCAAGGGACGCCGTATATTTATCAAGGGGAAGAAATCGGCATGACCGATCCGAAATTTGAGCGGATTGACGATTACCGGGACGTGGAATCGCTCAATATGTATCACATTTTGCGAGAACAAGGAAAAAGCGAGCAAGAAGTGCTTGAAATTTTAAAACGGAAGTCACGCGATAACTCACGGACGCCGATGCAATGGGACGACAGCGAGAACGCCGGGTTCACGACAGGCAAGCCTTGGATTCGCGTCGCGCCGAACTATCAACAAATTAATGTGAAAAAAGCGCTGGAAGATCCGACATCGGTTTTCTATCATTATCAGCGGCTCATTCAATTACGCAAACAATATGATATTATCACGACGGGAGATTATCAGCTATTGCTTGAAGATCATCCGGATATTTTTGCCTATTTGCGAAACGGGGAGAATGAAAAGCTGCTTGTTGTGAATAATTTTTACGGAAGGGAAACGACGTTCATCTTGCCGGATGATGTTGCTGTAAACGGCTATGCGAGCGAAATATTAATTTCTAACTATGATGACTCACCGAGCGATTTTCGAAAAATAACGCTTCGCCCGTATGAATCGATTGTTTATTACTTGACAAAATCATGATACAATACATGTCGGTGAGTGATATGTATGAAAATAAATATTTAACGATTTATCATGATCTTGCCGGAAAAATTCGTCAAGGGTATTGGAAACCGTATGACAAACTGCCGTCAGAGAACGAATTGGTCAAACGGTATCGCACATCGAGAGAAACGATTCGCAAAGCGCTGAATTTGCTGTCTGAACATGGCTATATTCAAAAAATGAAAGGAAAAGGCTCGCTCGTTTTGGATGTTGGCAAATACGATTTTCCGGTTTCCGGGTTGGTTAGCTTTAAAGAATTGGCGCAAAACATGAAACAGCCTGTGAAAACGATTGTCAACGAACTGGAGGTCATTAAACCGGATCCGGATTTGAAGCGGTATTTGCACGCGACGAGCAAAGACGAAATATGGAAAGTGATTCGTTCCCGCGAAATAGAAGGAGAACGGATCATTTTAGACAAAGATTTTTTCTATAAAAAATATGTCCCGACATTGACGCGGGAAATATGCGAAGATTCCATTTACGAGTATTTAGAGAAACAGTTAAAATTAAAAATCAGCTTTGCGAAAAAAGAAATGACCGTTGAAAAAGTCAATGACGAGGATCGGAAATATTTAGATTTAAACGGTTATGATCACATCGTTGTCGTAAAGAATTTCGTTTATTTAGATGATGCAACGCTATTTCAATATACAGAGTCGCGCCACCGCCTTGATAAATTCCGTTTCGTTGATTTCGCGAGACGAAAGTGAACGAACACTTGTGTTTTCACGCAAGTGTTCGTTTCTTTTTCATTCCGTATCAAAACCAAAAGAATTTTTGAGTGTGCCCAATGCAATGGACTGGCGCAGGAATTTAAAAACCAGATCGGTTATTTTTCATCTCATTTAAATCTAATAAAACTATGTGCTAAATAATCAACAACAAAAATATCATAATCCATCATCATTATGGCTATCCTTGTAACGACAAAGGGGTGAGTTGGTTGGAAGGAACATGGTTGTCTTTATTGCCGTTTCTTGTCATCATTCCGCTTGCGATTTGGCTGAAGGAGATTGTCCCTGGACTGATCATCGGATTGATCGTTGGCGCGTTTTGCTTGGAAAACGGAAACGTGCTTGCTGCGATGGAGCGGGCGGTAAACACACTGGTAAAAACAATGAATAATTTTGAACATATAAAAGTAGTTGCCTTTTTATATTTATTTGGCTCATTAATTGGCATGATTCAAATTGCCGGCGGGGTGAAAGGATTTGTGCAATGGATCGGCGGGCGCCTTCATTCGAAGCAAAGGCTATTGTTGTTTATATGGCTTACGGTTCCATTCACCTTTTTTATGCCGATGTTCCGCATTATGTTGCTTAGTCCTGTGATAAAATCCATTCTTGGAAAATTCCGCGTTGACCGGCGGAGAATAGCGTATATGATCGATGTATCAACAGAGCCGATTATCGTTCTTCTTCCCGCCGCGACGGCGTTTGCCGGATTTATGGAGTCGGTAGTTGCGGGAGCGCTCACACAAAATCAAATCAATGCGTCAGCTTACTCGCTGTTTTTAGCAAGCCTGCCATACAACTTTTTTGCAGTCATCGCGCTTGTTCTCGGATTAATGACAACATTTATGAACGTGCGGATTGGAAGCAAAGAAAGAAAACGGGAAAAAGAAACAACAAATCCGTTTCATCAACTGGGGCTGCGCAAAGAGCTGGCATTGGTAGCAGGGGAGCCGCTTCATTTGTTTTTTCCGCTTTTTCTTATGTTTGTGCTGACGTTTTTTTTCTTTTGGTACAGCGGGATGAAAAATGGAGCCGCCACTATGATCGATGCTTTTTCAAAAGCCGATGCGACGCTGGCGATGCTTATGGCATTGTTTGTTACCATCATCATAACGACGGTATTTTATCTCATCAGGCGGCAGCCGTTGCATGAATTAATTTACCATTTTTTTGACGGCGGAAATCAGCTGATGGCACCGATCGGAATGCTCCTTCTCGTTTGGGCGGTGTCGCTTGCCGCAGATGAATTAGGGTTTTCCGCATATGTTTCATCGACGCTAGGAACATGGCTTCCCAAAGAAGTCGTCCCCGCTGCCGTATTTGCTGCCGGTTCGTTTATTTCTTATTTTATCGGGACATCATGGGGAACGTGGGGGATTTTTATGCCGCTTGGCGTAACGTTAGCGGCGGCGACGGGAGCGCCGCTGCCAATGACGATTGGGGCGGTATTTGCAAGCGGAACATTCGGCGCTTTCGCCTCTCCGTTAGGTGATACAACAATTACAACTGCAGCGATGATGGATTTAAATTTAATGAGTTATGCAAAATATAAATTACGTATCTCATTATTGTGTGCCATATTAGCGACAGCTGCTTATTTAATCGCGCCAATCTTTTTCGCGTAACGCCATCGGATTACGATATCACTCCGATGCCGTTACGTTTTTATTTTGAGTTATTATATAAGATATTGGCTTTTGCTCCAGTTTTTTTTAATAAACAAAACTATGTGCTAAATAATCAAAATCAAAAAAAAATAATTGAATCAGCTAAAAGAAACCAATATAATAAAATCAACATACTAACTGGTTAGTTAAATAGTGAAGAGGGAGAGTATTATGGCCACTCATACAATGACCGTCAACATTCGTTTTTGTGAAACAGACGCGCTTGGGCATGTCAGCAATATAAGCTATTTTATTTATCTCGAAGAAGCTCGCGTTCGGTTATTTGAAGAATTGAGCTACGGGAGTGATGTAAAGGAATGGCGGTTTATCCTCGCTTCTGCAAAATGCGATTTCATTCATCAAGCGTATTTTGGACAAACATTAAAAATCGAAACGAATGTCTCGAAAATTGGCAATAAAAGTTTTCAACTTGTCCACCGAGTGTTAGACGCAAAAACGGGCACACTGATCGCCCTTGGCGAAGCGGCTGTCGTCTATTTCAATTTTGCGGCGCAGCAAAGTGAGCGTCTTCCCGATAATTTGCGGGAGCAGTTGCAACGCTATGTCCTTTCCGATTCCGAACAGGTGAAATAAAGCGGACTGCCATGAAGAACGTAATACTCCTACAAAATACATCCAAACCGAAATATAACAAAAAGCAGCTACCGAAAACAAAGGTAGCCATTTTTTTTACTTTCCAAATTCACTTCCAGAAATGGCGCAAAAAGCAACATAAATTCCCCTGAAAAAACGAAAACGTGATTTCCCGCTTCCCCAATATACTCCGCTGAATGAATTCCTCTCGGTTTGTATTGACCATTTTTCCGCTTTCCACATACTGTATGAGTAAAAGGCACAAGAAGGGGGGACAGCAATGGAAATTAAAGCAACCATCGGAGAAGCGACATTTACATGCCGTGGAGAATTGGAAGCCTATTTTCAACCGTTTCGTGAAGCAACGATCGGAACAAATCTGACGTTTTCCACCCCGTTTGGACAACAGCGAATGATTTATGCTGATTGGACAGCAAGCGGCCGTTTATATGCGCCGATTGAACGAAAAATAACCGAAGAACTTGGCCCGTTTATTGCCAATACACACACTGAATCGAATATAACGAGCACGAAAACGACATTGGCTTATCAATATGCAAAAGAATTGATTAAACGTCATGTCAATGCAGGGCGAAATGACGTTATCATCATGGAAGGGGCAGGGATGACAAGCGCGGTGAATAAACTGCAGCGGCTGCTTGGACTAAGAGTGCCAGAACAGTGGAAATCACGCCTGAAGCTGCCGGATGAAAAACGCCCTGTTATTTTTGTCACCCATATGGAGCATCATTCGAATTTATTATCGTGGGCGGAAACAATTGGCGAAGTTGTGACGATCCGCCCAACCGCAAACGGTGATGTTGATGTCAATCATTTGCAGGAATTATTGCGGACATATGCGCATCGCCCGCTGAAAATCGGCGCGTTTACCGCATGTTCAAATGTAACCGGCATTCAGACACCATACCATCAGCTAGCAAAAATCATGCATGAGCATGCAGGAATTTGCTTCGTCGACTTTGCCGCTTCCGCTCCATACGTCGCCATCAACATGCACCCTGATGATCCGCAAGAAAAATTGGACGGCATTTATTTTTCGCCGCATAAATTTTTAGGAGGACCAGGAAGCGCAGGTGTGCTTATTTTTGACGCGCGTCTTTATCAAAATCGTATCCCTGACCATCCGGGAGGAGGGACAGTCATATGGACAGATCCTTGGGGAAATTATCAATATATTGATGATATCGAAACACGGGAAGGCGGGGGAACACCGCCGGTTTTGCAAACAATTAAAGCGGCGCTTGCCATTCGATTAAAGGAAAAAATGGGGATTGAACGCATGCTGAAGCGGGAAAAAGAATTAACGGCACTTTTTTTATCGCAATTAAAGCAAATACCGCGCGTTCATATTTTAGAAGGCCACCGGGAAGACAGACTCGGCATTGTATCCTTTATTATTGAAGGAATGCATTACAATTTAGTTGTCAAGCTTTTGAACGACCGCTTTGGCATTCAAACGCGCGGCGGCTGTTCATGCGCCGGTCCGTACGGCCACTATTTGCTTGGAATTGACAAAGAACAATCGAAACAAATAATGACACAAGTGAAACAAGGAAACTTACTATCAAAACCGGGATGGGTCCGTATTTCACTTCATCCCATCATGACAAATGAAGACATATATCATATCATCCGGGCGATCCGCCATCTTGTGCGCCACGCAGAAAAGTGGAAG
Organism: Parageobacillus thermoglucosidasius; assembly: GCF_001295365.1. Taxonomy (GTDB): domain Bacteria; phylum Bacillota; class Bacilli; order Bacillales; family Anoxybacillaceae; genus Parageobacillus; species Parageobacillus thermoglucosidasius. The sequence continues at coordinate 2,570,497 of NZ_CP012712.1, forward strand.
CAAGAATATATATATGATTACAAAAAAAATGAGTTTCATCATCGCAATGATGACCGCGACGTCCGCCATTTATTTACTCTTTAACATCATATTCTTTCCATCCCCGCTCCCCAACGTGTACAATAAAACCATAATGAAAAAAGAGGGGAGACATATGAACGATCTATACCATTTATTTCTCCGCACAGAGCGGGAGCAAAACTTATACGAGCGAGCGCGGCAGCTTGCTGATCAATTTCATAAGCGCGCTGAATGGTACGATGAACATGCGGAATTTCCGTTTGAGAATTTCAATGATTTAAAAGAAGCGCGCTTTCTTTCTCTAACTGTGCCTAAATCATATGGAGGCGAGGGTATTTCCCTTTATGAATTTTTGCTCATCCAAGAAACGATCGCCCAAGGGGATGGAGCGACAGCGCTATCACTTGGCTGGCACTTGAGCATTTTGCTAAGCCTTACAGAAACGAAAAAATGGCCGTCACCTGTGTTGGAACGAATTTGCCGTGAAGTGGTGGAAAAGCAAGTTTTATTAAACAGCGCCCAATCCGAAACAGCGACTGGCAGTCCGGCGCGCGGCGGAAAGCCGGAAACAACTGCGGAATACCGCAACGGCCGCTGGGTCATTTCCGGCCGAAAAACGTTCACTTCGCTAGCACCGGCGCTTGATTACTTTATCATATCAGCAACCATAAAAGAAACAGGAGAAGTCGGAAACTTTCTCATTCCGAAAACGGCAGCCGGTTTAAAAGTTGAAAAAACATGGAATACGCTTGGCATGAGAGCGACACGAAGTGATGATGTTATTTTAGAAAATGTGGAAGTAGAAGAAGAAGCGCTTGTCGAAATGCTGGATTCACTAAAAGCAAAAAGGCAGGCCCAAGGCTGGCTTTTACATATTCCCGCTTGTTATTTAGGAATCGCCATTGCCGCACGCAATGAGGCAATCGCATTCGCAAAAACATATCAGCCAAACAGTCTTTCCCATCCGATTGCCGAAGTGCCGGAAGTGCGGCGAAAAATCGCGCAAATGGATATACATTTGATGGCAGCCCGGCATTTTATGTATTCGATCGCCGATCAATGGGACCGCTATCCGGAGAAACGGGCAGAAATGAAAGAAGAATTAGCAACGGTTAAATATATCGCCACGAATGCCGCTGTCAACATCGTCGATTTGGCAATGCGCATCGTCGGCGGGCAAAGTTTATTTGCCGCGAACCCGTTGCAGCGGTATTATCGCGATATCCGCGCCGGATTGCATAATCCGCCGTCCGACGACATTACTGTTTCAATCGTGGCGGACCGCGCCTTAAATGTAAAGTAAAAGAGCAGTCAGAACGACTGCTCTTTCTTTACTGTTCAAGCGCTTTTTTCAAAAACTGCGGAAGTTGGAAGCATTGTTTGACGACTCCTTCATTAACGTATTTCGTATCCGGCGGAATCGTCAAAGTCTCTGGAAGAGAAAGCGGTTTTGTTGAGCCGATAGTAAAGCTCCATAATCCGCCCGGATATGTTGGCACAGTGGCGGTATAAACTTGAACATGCGGAAATAATTCACGAATGTTTGTATATGTTTGCCGCAAAATGTCCAAATGGAAAATCGGCGACTGGCTTTGGCAAACCATTAGCCCGTCCTCTTTTAAAGCGCGGCGGACATTGGCGTAAAAGTCGCGGGAAAAGAGCGCCTCCGCTGGCCCGACAGGATCGGATGAATCAATAATAATCACATCATACTCGTTTTCGCGCTCTTTCACGAAAGCAACCCCGTCATCATAAATAAATTGCACTCGCGGATCGGATAAATTTCCCGATACTTCTTGCAAATGTGCTTTACACGAAAGCACTACTTTTTCATCGATTTCAACCATGTGAATTTCTTCGATGTGCTTATATTTCGCTACTTCTCTTGCTGCGCCACAATCCCCGCCTCCGATAATAAGCACTTTTTTCGCCGACGGACGGAATTGCAGCGGTACATGGGAAATCATTTCATTATAAATATGGCCGTCGATGGATGTTGTTTGCACAACTCCGTCGAGGACGAGCATGCGTCCGAAATCGTAAGAATCCAAAATCATGACATGTTGGAAATCGGATTGTTCGGAGAAAATAATGTCTTTAATACGGTAACTGATTTTTAAGTTTTCGCGGTCATCTTCTGTCAGCCAGAGTTCACCGTTTTCAACTTTTAAGTAAGGTGGTAATGAATCGTGTACGTGCTTCATTGCGACCTCCTTTGAATCCTGCTTGTTTTCTCACACCTTTCTAATATTAATATATTTTACGAAATGTGACAAATCCTGCGTGAAGCTAAATGGATTCCACACGCACAGCAGCGGTTGCCTTTTTGATTGCAACCGCTATTTTTGCACATGTGATGCTTGCATATGATCGTTTTTTTTGGAGAAAATCGCCTGTAAGCTTTGTTTATTCGCAAGCAAGTCAGACAACGCATAGGCATCCAGCACGCGCAAAAACGCTTCTAACGCCTCGTGCAATACGCTCTTTAACTGGCAGACAGGAGTCAAAACGCAATGATTGCCGTGGCTGGCGAAACATTCAACAAGCGACAAGTTTTCTTCCGTTTTGCGGACGACAGCACCGATATTAATCTCTTCCGGCTGCTTGGCAAGCCGGATGCCCCCGTTCCGCCCCCGTATCGTTTCAATATAGCCTAATTTTCCAAGTTCATACACGATTTTGCTTAAATGGTTTTCCGAAATCGAAAACGTTTGGGAAATTTCTTTAATGTTTGTTTTTTCACCAGGTTCAAGCGCCCCTAAAAAGAGAAGCACGCGCAAAGCGTATTCCGTATAGTTTGTCAGTTGCATTTGTTTCACACCTTTAAACGCGGATTTCAATACGATTTTATCATACCAATGCGGCAAAAAAAATGTGAACGATTTGTTAAAGATGTATTTAAAATATTGCTTTTTAAAACGCCGCTATGTTTCAATAAAGCTGTATTTAAAATACATGTTTTGGAGGATAAAAGCAATGGGAACAACAACATCGTTAAGCCAAAAAACAATAGGCATTATAAAGTCGACCGTGCCAGTGCTTGAAAAACATGGTGAACAAATCACGAAACAGTTTTATCAATCAATGTTGACCAGCCATCCAGAACTGCTTAATATTTTTAACCATGCCAACCAAAAACAAGGCCGCCAGCAAAAAGCGCTTGCGGCAGCAGTTTACGCTGCGGCAAAACATATCGATCATTTAGAAACCATTTTGCCTGCTGTCCAGCAAATTGCCCATAAGCACCGAAGCTTAGGAATCAAACCAGAGCATTACCCGATTGTCGGCAAATATTTGCTGCTTGCGATCAAAGATGTGCTTCAAGAGGCCGCGACAGACGAAATCATCAACGCATGGGCGGAAGCATATGAGGTAATCGCGGATGTATTTATAAAAATGGAAGCGCAATTGTATGAAGAAGCCGCATCCAAATGTGGGGGCTGGAAAGATTTCCGCCGCTTCATTGTTCAGAAAAAAGTGAAAGAAAGCGATGTCATCACATCATTTTATTTCATTCCTGAAGACGGCGGGGAAATCAGCGAATATTTGCCAGGGCAATATGTCAGTGTCAAAGTGTCCATTCCAGGGGAAAAATATACCCATATTCGCCAATACAGCTTATCCGATGCGCCAGGAAAAGGTTATTACCGCATTAGCGTGAAAAGGGAAGCAGCAACGGCGGACAAACCGGCCGGGATTGTTTCTAACTATTTACATGATCATGTTCAAGAAGGGGATATACTTGAATTAAGCGCACCAGCTGGTGTTTTCACACTCAATCTGACAAAAGAAACACCGGTCGTGCTCATCAGCGGTGGCGTGGGCATTACGCCGCTCTTCAGCATGGCCAGTACCGTTGTTTCGCGCCAGCCTAATCGCCAAACAACGTTTATTCATGCAGCGATCAATGGAAACGTCCATGCGTTCGATCAAGAGTTGCGCCGCTTGGCGGAACATCCAGCATTTTCGTACCACGTTTGTTATCAGTCACCTTCTGCGGAAGACCGCAAGCACCCTTATTTTGGAAAAGAAGGATTTATTGATTTGCCTTGGATGCAAACAGTGATTCCAGCCAAAGAGGCAGATTTTTATTTCTGTGGGCCGCTTCCATTTATGAAAACTGTCTACCATTCCCTTAAAGAATGGGGCGTTGCCGATGAAAATATCCATTATGAATTTTTCGGGCCAGCCGGTGATTTAACGAAGTAATCAATAATTTATGAAAGGCACCTTTTCGTTTGGAGAAAGGTGCCTTGTTTTGCTATGATTAATAAGTAAGAAGGAGGGAAGAAACTGATGGGATACGAATTAGCGACATTTGCTGGCGGCTGTTTTTGGTGCATGGTTTCACCGTTTGAAGAGCAGCCGGGAATTATCCGTATCATATCTGGATATACAGGCGGCCATAAAGAAAACCCGACATATGAAGAAGTATGCTCAAAAACGACGGGACATTACGAAGCAGTGCAAATTACGTTTGATCCCGACGTGTTTCCATATGAAAAACTGCTTGACATCTACTGGCGGCAAATTGATCCGACTGATGACGGCGGACAGTTTTACGATCGCGGTCCGCAATATCGCACAGCGATTTTTTACCATAACGAAAAACAACGCCTTCTCGCGGAAAAATCAAAACAAGAGCTCGAAGAAAGCGGCCGTTTCTCCAAACCGATCGTGACGAAAATCCTGCCGGCATCCACATTTTATCCAGCGGAGGAATACCACCAAGATTATCATAAGAAAAATCCGCTCCGCTATAAATTGTACCGGATCGGTTCAGGACGCGATGCGTTTTTGAAAGAGCATTGGCGTGATCCTGAATGGGAAGCCGATGCTGCGAAAAAAAATTGACTCCTCATTGGCGGAAGACGATGCGGCAACTCAATAAAAAACGGTTGGCATTCCGACCGTTTTTTTATATGATGAAGGTTAAATAAATATACATACAGGGGGAAATAGTCTATGCAAACATTCCGCGAACATCGCTGGCAGTCGTTTCTGCAAAACTATGAAGACCGGGCGCGTTTATTAATTTCATGCCCGGACAAACCGGGGATTGTAGCGGCAGTAACATCCTTTTTATATGAACAAGGCGCAAATATCGTGGAATCCAGCCAATATTCCACCGATCCTGAAGGAGGCACCTTTTTCTTAAGAATCGAATTTGATTGCCCGAATATCGCAGCGCGAAAGCAAGAAATCGAATCTGCTTTTCGGCCGATTGCCGAGTCGTTTCATATGAATTGGCGCCTCCGCTTACATAACGATGTCAAACGAATCGCGATATTTGTCTCCAAAGCAGAACATTGTTTGCTTGAGTTATTATGGCAGTGGCAGGCCGGCGAGTTGATCGCCGATATTGCCCTTGTCATCAGCAATCATGAATATCTTAAAAGCACAGTGGAATCGGTCGGCATTCCATATTTCTATATTCCAGTTACAAAAGAAACAAAAGCGGAAGCCGAGCAAAAACAAATCCAATTGCTTAAACAATATAATGTTGACACGATTGTGCTCGCCCGTTACATGCAAATTTTATCACCATCATTTGTCGCTGAATTTCCAGGAAGAATCATTAACATCCACCATTCGTTTTTACCGGCATTTGTCGGGGCAAGACCATACGAAAGGGCATATGAACGCGGCGTGAAACTCATTGGCGCGACATCGCATTACGTCACCGACGATTTGGATGAGGGACCGATTATCGAGCAAGACGTCGCCCGCGTTGACCACCGCCACCATCCCGATGACTTAAAACGGATGGGGCGGATTATCGAAAAAACAGTGCTTGCCCGCGCGCTCAAATGGCATTTAGAAGACCGTGTCATCATCCATGAAAACAAAACAATTGTCTTTTATTAAATTTAAATATGGGCAAAAAGGGGGCGGACGCGCCTCCTTCTTCATTGAAACTTAGTAAATCCATGTTCAAAATAAAGAATAAGAAGGATTTCCAAACAACAAGTGGAATTAGTTATAATGAAGAAAAAGGAAGAAAGAAGGGAGATGCATGGGCGAAAAAAGAACGCCAAGTGGTTTTCTATTAAAACAGCGTGCGTTTTTAAAATTATATTTAATCACATTGACGGAACAAGAACGTTTATACGGGTTAAAAATATTGGATTTGCTGCGCCAAGAATTCAAGCCGTACGGCTACCGCCCGAACCATTCGGAAGTGTATAAAGCGCTGCATGACCTCATTGAAGACGGGATCTTGCAACAAGTGAAACGAAAAAAAGAAGGCATGAAATACCAAGAAGTCGTCTATTACCGTTTTGCCGATGGCGGGTATGAAAAAGCAAAGCGGTACAAACGGCAATTAAAAGCGGAATTGGATCGTTGCGCCGCGCTGATTCGCAAGGCGATTGAAGATAATTTCAGCTGACGGGGAGCAATATCAGCGAGGGTGGCTCTCCGTTTTTTCTCACCTTTTATTTTACATAATAATTTTATAGTAAATATGTATCTTTTTTGCGCGAAAACAGGACATTTAGTAGAATAGTAACCGTAACGCCAAAAAAGAAAGGACGACAACGGGTGAAACTACCAGAGAAAATTGAACAAATGATCCAATACCGCAACCAGCTATTTTCTAATGATGAAGATGCCTATCTTATCGGAAAAGGCGGTTATACCGCTCCTGACGAGTCGATTATATATGATGCGATCATTGCGCTTGCGCTCGGAAAAAACGTCTTGCTAAAAGGGCCGACAGGGGCCGGAAAAACGAAATTAGCAGAGACGCTGTCATCCATATTCGGCCAGCCGATGCATAGTGTGAACTGCTCCGTTGATTTAGATGCAGAAGCGCTGCTTGGTTTTAAAACGATCCAAAACCGTGGCGGAAAAGCGGAAATCGAGTTTGTTCCGGGCCCTGTCATTCAAGCAATGACAAAAGGGCATCTGTTATATATTGACGAAATCAACATGGCAAAGCCAGAAACATTGCCAATTTTAAACGGTGTCCTCGACTATCGCAAAATGATCACCAACCCATTTACCGGCGAAGTCGTTAAAGCGAAAGAAACGTTTGGTGTCATCGCCGCCATCAACGAAGGGTATGTTGGCACTGTGCCGCTCAATGAGGCGTTAAAAAACCGTTTTGTTGTCATCGATGTTCCATATATTCAAGGAGATACATTAAAATCCGTGCTGCTTGCGCAAACGGCATTAACGGATGAAATGCTTATTGACCGCTTTGTCACATTATCCGCTGATTTAATTACACAAGTGAAAAACGGACAGATTTCCGAAGAAGCCGCTTCGATTCGGGCGCTTATCGATACGTGCGATTTAGCCGTATATTTGCCGCCGCTTCGCGCTATTCAGCGCGGAATTATCGAAAAGCTGGAAGATGATCGAGAAAAAGCGGCGGTGCGCAACATCGCGGAAACGTTGTTCGAAGAATGAGGGATGAAAATAATGGAACGGTTTATCCAATTTAACGATAAAAAGATTGATTCCTTTTTGTTTATGCAGCTTTCTGATCTGGCGAAAACGCTGGCAAAACATAGCGATTGGGAAATCGAGTTTGGCTTTCAGTCCTATGTTGATTTTCTTAACCGAAAATTATATGTCAGCCACTTTTGGGATAACCGGCCAAAGGAAGAAAAAGAAAACGGCCTAAAAAGCGATGTCTGTTTGCGGGCAGTCGGAACGCTCTTCCATACTGATTTTTCCGAAGTCACTGCATTTCTCGGCAATATCCAAAATATCTCAATCCCCAATTTTGCCAAACAGTTATTTGTACTAGCCGAAGATTTGCGCCTTGAAGAGATTTGCAAAAAAGAACGGCCTGGCACAAAAAAATGGTTTCACATCCGCCGCGATGTATACCGCCGCTATTTTCAAAGCCAAGCGAACGCCAATTTGACAAGAAGCGTGTATACCGATGCGTTGTTTTCTGTTGTCTATTTATTATTAACATCCGACTCACCGCTGGAGGACATCCCAGCTATTCACGAGCCAATTGACCGGATGATGCCTTGGCTTCGCCAAACGCTTCCTCAGTTTTTTGACGCTGCTTCAACAAAAGAAGTGGCCCATATCACGCTAAAGATTGCTGAAGCGCTTGATGATGTCTTAACCAATGATATGTTAAACACGTATTTCTATTTGCCAGAACAAAGTTATCACAACGCGGAAAAAACAGGATTGACGCTGAAAGATTTAAAACGAACCGACCCGCTCAATAACTGCGACATTTTAGATAAAGAAAAAGACGGGGATGAAGATGTCCATGAGCAAGAATTGCCGACATGGCATCGGGAAACGAGCAACATGACGAAAAGTTTCTTGCGTTTCGAATTAGAGCAAGGCTCGCGGACCGATTTACTAGGAGAAGGGGAGCGTGAAGGCGAAGATGGGGATCAAGCGCTTGCGATTGTGCAAGGTTCCGCGCGAAAATCGCACCGGAACGACTATAGGAAACAAAGTGCCTATGAACAAAAACGGGAACGCAAGCAAGCAGGCAGAGGGGAGCGTTACGGAAAGGCGAATCGGCATGCGGAAGCGATTTTTCTTCTTCCCGCTTCTCCTTCACCCCAACACATTGCTCAATATGAACAAAAGAAAGCAGATATTTTGTCATACCAAAAGAAATTAAAACAGATGATCGAAAAAACGTTGGAGCACCAAAAAACACTTCCACGGACGGATTTACATTTTGGCCGGCTGCACAAAAAGCTGCTTCGCCTATGGACAGATGAGCAGCCGCGCCTTTTTAACAAAAAACATCAGCCGTCTTCCCGCATTGATGCTGTCTTTACGCTGTTAGTCGATTGCTCAGCGTCAATGTATGATAAGATGGAGGAAACGAAACGAGGCGTTATTCTGTTCCATGAAGCGTTAAAAGCATTGTTGGTGCCCCATCAAATCGTTGGATTTTGGGAAGATCCAAACGAGGCAACAGAAACGAAACAGCCGAATTATTTTCAAACAGTGATTTCGTTTGCACAATCACGGAAAAAAGAAAGCGGCCCAGCAATCATGCAGCTGGAGGCGCAAGAAGATAACCGCGACGGATTTGCGATCCGCGTCATGACGGAGCAGCTTCTTAAGCGGCCGGAAAAGCAAAAATTTTTATTAGTTTTTTCCGACGGGGAGCCAGCGGCGCTTGGTTATGAACAAAACGGCATCATTGATACACATGAGGCAGTATTAGAGGCGCGCAAACATCATATCGAAGTGATTAACGTCTTTTTGGCCAATGGGGAAATTGACGAAGGGCAAAGGGAGACAGTGCAAAATATTTATGGAAAACATAGCATCGTTGTTCCAAGCGTCGAACAGCTTCCAGATTTTCTCTTCCCGCTATTAAAAAAACTATTGTATAAAAGTTTATAAAAAAAGGATGGATTGGCAATGATCAAATTGTTTACGGATAGTGATTTAGACGGAATCGGGTGCGGATTATTAGCGAAAATTGCGTTTGAACAAGTAAATATATCTTTTTGCTCCTACCGCAATTTGGATGAACGAGTGAAACAATTTATAGAAGAGGAGCAGCATAACGAAGCAAGCATTTTTATTACCGATTTGGCAGTCGGCGAAGAAGTGGAAAAAAAGCTGGCGGAATGGTTTGAAGCGGGAAAGCGCGTTCAAGTCATCGATCATCACGTCACCGCCCTCCATTTCAACAAGTATCCGTGGGGGTGGGTGCAGCCGGCGGATGAACAGGGCAAAAAAACATGCGCAACTTCGCTGTTTTACGAATATTTAATCCGCAAGCAAAAACTTGAACGAAACGAAACGCTTGATGAATTTGTTGAACTTGTCCGCCAGTACGATACATGGGAATGGGAAGAAACGGGCAACATGCGCGCAAAGCGGCTGAATGATTTGCTGACGATTTTCGGCTTGGACGAATTTTGGGATCGCATGAGTGAACGGTTAACAGCAGGCGGTCCCTTTACGTTAACAGAAACAGAAGAGCTTATTTTGGATATGGAAGAAAAGAAAATCCAGCGCTACATCCGCATGAAGCAAAAACAGCTTGTCCAGCGCTGGTTTGGCGATTACTGTGTCGGCATCGTTTTTGCGGAACGGCATATGTCGGAATTGGGGAATGCCTTATCCAAGCGCTGTCCGCATTTGGATTTCATCGCAATGGTGAATCTTGGCACAAAACATATTGGGTTTCGGACCATTCACGATACTGTGAATGTCGCGGAATTTGCGAAACAGTTTGGCGGAGGTGGCCATCCAAAAGCTTCCGGATGTTTTGTCGACGAAACAACGTTTCCGCTCTTCGTGGTAGACGTTTTCCCGCTGCCGCCGGTATATCATGATGCAGAACAGAACCAGCTTAACACGAAAAATCAAAAAGAAGGGTTCTTTTTCACCAACAATCAAGGACAGTGGTTTTTCTTTATTCCAAACAATGAAAATTGGCTTGTTTATTATGAAGAAAAAGAACAGAATTTTTCCAGCCAAGAAGAAGCGGAACGATTTATCAAACGCCAGTTCGCAGCAGGATTGGCAGATGACCAAGCGGTGATCGATTACTTGCAACAACAGTTATCCATCGAAAAAGAAACGATTGCAAACGAGTATGTAAATGCCTTGCAACAATACAAGCTGCAAAACCGATACCAAAAATAGGTGTCGGTTTTGACATTTTTGCATCACTTTTATCATACTATATCAAACTGATAAGCAATTGTTGATTATTTAAGAACAATAGTTTGCAGAAAATGTTAACATAATTGTAACAGTTTAAATGTTTAATTGACACAGATTTATATTATAATTGAAAGTGGGGAGGTGAAAAATATGAAACAGTATGTTTTTGCTTTTTACACAGACCAGACGAAACCAGTTGTTTGGGAAGAAACCATTTTGGCGTCTGGGATGATGGAAGCCTTTTCAAAAGTGAAGGCGCTTATGAAAAAATACAAACGGGAGAAAGGTGTACCAATCCGTGTTCAATACAAAGGCGTTTTATACCGTTACACAGACATTGCGTAACAAACATGGAAGGATGGTACGATGTGTTTCTTCATAACGTATTATAATTGGTAACATGCAGCGGTTCGCCAATATCAAAGCAGCCGCTGCATGTTTTATTTATTTACTTTATTTCCCAGTCGTCAAAAAGTGAACAGAGGTTGCAGCAAGCAAGCCTGGCAATATAACATAACGTATGCTAACAAAAAAACAGTTAATTTGTAATTTAATTCATCAATCATACATAAAAAATGAACTGGAAATAAGATTTTCGGAGATCAAAACAAACTGCTTGTTATACCGTAATTTTTGTTTATAATTAAAAATTACATTTTGAAATACATAAATAAATCTGACTCAAATTGAATTATCATTTTTTATTTTTTGTCTCAATATATCTAGTTTACTTTAATTTTGAAACATTGTTTTTAAAACTTCCTATAATTTATATTATGTAAACTAACCAAATTCCCCGAAATTTGAGGGTTTCTTCCCTCAAGTGCCCATAAAATCAATTATCCGGAACTTGTTAACCTAAGTTCCTCATAATTTTTTGTGTCTACGAATTATCATTTTTTAAACGAATTATCATTATTTTTTACCGATTATCATCGGTCGTTGATTATCAGCTGGAGGTGTTTTTATGTTGTTTCGACAAGCCATTGATGAATTTCTTTTGTATTTGCAAATTGAAAAAAACTACTCACTTATGCTTATAATTTGAGATGTTTCGAGAACTTCTTAGTTCAACATGGTTATTCTGTACAACTTAATGACATTACAAAAACGCATGTTCGCTACTTCATCCAGCATCAAATTACAAAAGAAAATGTCAAGCCTCGAACGATCTATCGGAGAATTTCTTGCTTGAAATCGTTCAGTAAATACTGTGTCAAAGAAAATCTAATCGACAACGATTTTATGATCGGAATTGATACTCCTAAAACGGATAGTAAATTACCGACTTATATGTCTTTGTCTGAACTACGAAAGCTATTTCATTTTTTGGAGCAAGACAATAGCCGAATGGCGATGCGAAACCATCTTCTATTTAAACTGTTAGCCACTACGGGTATGCGAAGATCTGAAATTGTTGAACTAACTTGGGAACAAATTGATTTATCTAACAACACGATACGTATTTATGGGAAAGGAAAAAAAGAGCGCTTGCTTCCCCTTCATCCTATGGTTGTCCCTTTAATAAAAAGCTATATGGAAAGTTTAGAGGAATATCAGCTCCACCCTTCCCAACCGGTATTTTTAAATAAAAACGGCAAAAAATTGAACCCGCGTGGTTTACATAAGATATTTAAGGAAATCTTACAAAAAGCAGGTCTGCCACCTCAACGATTCTCACTCCATCATTTGCGGCATACGTTTGCTACCTTGTTGATACAAGAAAATAAAGAAAATGTTGATTTGCGTACCATACAAGAACTACTCGGTCATGAAAGTTTAGTCACGACGCAAGTATATACGCATGTTGACTTTGAGCAAAAGAAAAAAGCGATTCAAACATTTAACATATTTTGAAACCTGCTTAGTACGGAAATAACTACCCTAGCCGGGTAGTTATTTCCCCATGTGAATATGAGTTGGCGGATACAAAGGCACTGAATGCGTGAGATCGTATGGCATTGGGTTCATTCCATGAGTTTGCTGATAAGGCATTGGAGCATGTGCAAAATACCCCTGCTGCGCCATCACAATCTGATTATAAAGTTCTGGTGCTTTAAATGTGAAATAATCAGAATAATTATTCCCTGATTCCTTAAGTATTTTTTGCTGTAATGCTGTAAATGCATACTTTACGAGATGTTCTTTAAACAGATTGATGTAATTTTTGTTTTTCAATTGATTCCTAAATACATTAGGAATTTCATCATAAATTTCTTCTAAGTTTAAAGTAATATTATAATTCGACTCAAGTTCCATCGCAGTTTCAAAAAGAGTTTCGATTATTACTTGAGCCGCTCGAATTTCTTTAATATACTTTGCATCGCTTAAAATGTAATGTTGAAGAGCGCCTAACTCATATCTGGAATGGCCAAGCAGAAAGCGTATAGCATCATCTGAGACCCCCATTTCATGAAACAAAGTAGAAAGAGTGTATCTGAGTCCATGTGGCGTGAAATGTTTCTCGGTTTTATGAACTATTTTTTCCCCTTTTCTTTTTCTCTTCCCTTTTGTCTGACCTCTATCCTCTGGATTTTTGTATTCTACTTTTATCCACCCAAGATGCTCGCATACCTTATTAATCACATAATTCATTTGCTTGTTAATCAGCGGTTTTCTTCTTAAACCATACAACAGCGCATCATCTGGTTTCATATGTTCTATGTATTGGACGAGTAATTGCATCAGTTTAGGTGGTAATGGAATAAAGAAATCTTTGTTTTTGCTGTTCGGTGAATTGTCAGTGTGTTTATCCCCTTCTTCTTCTAGATATTGGTCAAGAAGTTTATCTTCTTTTACTCGATCTTTTTTTGGATCAAACTCATAAACTAGCCCGTTCATAGTAGTAGAAACTGAACGAACTGTTAGTTTTTCGAGCGATGTGACTCTGAGAGCAGTAAACATATCTATTAGGATTGGAACTAATACATTAACACCATTTTCTTGCAACTCAAACGCAGCTTTATAAACTTGATATAATTCGGTGATATTTAATGCTCTCGAATGATGTTTTTGTTTATTAGAATCTGTGATTTTTAATGCTGCGAATGGATTTCCGTTAATAACTCCAAGTCGGTTATAATGCGTAAACATAGATTGCATCGTTGCTTGATTTTGTTTTATCGTTTTCGGACTATAGCCTTGTTTTCGTTGATCATTTTCCCATATTTTCACGAATTCATAATCGATATTCTCAAGCACTGGATCTAATCCTTGGTTTAACATATATTCTGACATGTAAATTACATTTTTTCGATAGGCACGTCTAGTATTTTTTGACCAAAACTGGCTTTTTTCGTATTCATTAAAAGCCTCAATTAAAGTAGATTTAGCTGAAATATTTGTTTTGCCCATGATCTGTTTACCTCCGTATAAAAATAATTTAGCTTGAAATGCAAAAAACCCCAAGCTAAACACCGCTACTTGTTGCACGCGTACATACACAAGTAGCGCTGTATAGCATGGGGTTTTCCCTTGTTGGTATATTAATTTTAATATTTTAAGATTTATTAGTATATTATCAGATTAAGATAAAAAGTCAATAACTTTTTGCAAATTTTTATAAATTATTTTCTTCTTGTAAATATTTTTGTAAATACTCTGGGACAGATAATGTATCTAACGCTCGTTTAATTAAAGCATCAATGAGCCAATCCTGCTGAACGTTCAATAATAACTTTTGCAAAGCTTTTACCTGAGCCCAAATTGCCTTGGAAGGCTTATATAATTTTGCTTTTTCTCTTTCAGCATTCATAAATTCACGAACCTCAAAGAAAAGCTGTTCTAAATCTGACTTACCCACTGCTTCTGATTTTGCCTCCCGTTTTCTATAGACATTATATATTCTGTCACTTAGCCGTTTGTTCAGTGCTTTGTCAGAATTGGCGATATACATCCCATCTTTATTTTGGGTAATTCCAGCGTTACTTAGTTTGTTTTCTAAATCTGTGAGTCGAATTCCGCTTTTCGCTGAAATCTCCTGTTTTGTGATCCCTTTGTTTAATGCATCAAGTACGTCTTTTATAAGCATGTCTTTTGTTATGTTTAACTTTTCGTTTGGTTTTTCCATGGTTAATCATTAAATTCTCCTTTCTGAAATATTGAATGGATATTAATTTTAAAACATTATATCTTTACCTTTTTCATATTTTAACATTAGTGCAGAATTAATTTAGAATTAGCTAAGAATTATTTTTAATTGTACCTGCGCTAATCTTTAATTACGATTAATTAGTCGAGATAATTAGACTAATCTAATTTATTAACTAGACTAACCTAATTTATCAATTAAATTAATCTGGTTTGCCAATTAGATTAATCTAATTTACCATTTAGATTAGTTTAATTTACTATTTAGATTAGTTTAATTTACTATTTTAGTTTAGAATGAATATGGTGCTCATAGATATAGATGATTCTCATAGGTACAATTGGGTATCTTCTAGATATACCCAATTGTACCTATGAATCAATTCATAGGTCTGTATTGTAACAATTCAGTACTATCAAGGGGTTTCCGGTCCAAAAAATGAGCCTCCATGTCGACTACTATATTCTATAAGACCTGTTTTTTGCTGATTTATAAGCTCGAATTTTTCAATCAAAAATAGGCTCTTAATACGTAAAAGGAAAAGCCCCTAGATCGTTAAACGCTAGGAGCTTTTGAGTGATTTATTTGCATGAACTACAGAATTCTGAGCGTTTTTTCTAATTGTATCTCTTCTTTTATCTCATTATTCTTCACAACATAAATAAAAACAGAATTATCGATACCAACATAGTCTTCATAGTTGATATTTCTTAATAAATCTGAAAGAGAATTTGTAACAATGATAAATCTTGTTTCCTCGTTTGTACTTTCACTTGTAAAATCAATAAGCCCAAACGCTTTCTGTTGTCGGATATTTAATCTGCCGTTCCTATACTCATATTCCTTTACAAGATCAACAACATCATCAGGGATGACTCGACCGTTATTTTCCTCTAAAGGTTCTAGTCGAAGTTGAGCAATCCTCTTAATTGGCTGCAACTGAATACTACGCTCCCGCTCAATCTCATCTAATCGTTCACGACTGCGCTCTTCTAAGTCTTCAATTTGACTATATATTTGATTAATAAGAGCACTATTTCGATTATCAAAGTTATTTAGCTGATATTGGCGAAGGCGTTCATGAAGTGTGTTCATCTGTTCTTCAAAAGATTTCCGCAAATAGGCGCTTTTTTTATTTACATAATCATCTCGTTTCATTTGTACTTCATGCAATATTTTCCTAGCTTGCATGATGGCTTCACGTTTAAATGACGGGTCTTCTGGAATGTTTATTTCAACAATTTGAAAATCACCGCTAAATAAAAGATAGGGATCGATATTTACCCATTCACCAGATGTGCGTTTACCAATCAGTATTAACTGCTGCTCAAGTTCTCTTCCTGTGCCATCAACAATAGTTACTTGATTTATTTCAATAGCAAGTGGTTCACTTACAGAAGCTCTTACGCGACAAACCGGGATGGAAACTTGTTGAACTTCTCCCGCTCCCAGTTCTAATGACAATTTGTATAAAGGGTGGTCATTTTGTAATAATGTAATTTCTTCTGTCTCACGATGCGATTTTAAAGCAAAACGTATCGATTCATCCGTCTTAATAAAAATACGCTGTTTTTTTGCTAATTCACGTATATTTTTCGGGAAACGATCAATCCTTACTGTTGATTGGTCATTAGAAATATGTAAACGAATTCTTGTATTTTCAAATTGTTTAATCGCAAATTCACCATATACTCTCATCGGAAGGCTATTAATCGAAAGTTCTTGGTATGCGCGACGCATCCCCGGTAAATCGAAACTAGTTTCGTCCATCCGTTCTTGCTGTGCTAACGCAAGTAAACGTTGATGTTCTTCTGATAATGTTTTTTCCATTCTTGCAATAATTTCATCTAAATTTTCACGTCCACTAATCGCTTCTTCCATCAAATGAGCTAGATCTACTCCCTGTTCTTCAAGAATTTCTCCGATGAAGTCGTATACAGAGTCTTGTCCTAAGTCATTACGCATCTGTTCCATTTTTTCAAGTAACCGAATCAATACATCCCCTTCACGTGTATTAGAGGCAACTAAGTTAAAAATAAACACTTCATTTTTTTGACCGATGCGGTGAATCCGTCCCATCCGTTGCTCTAATCGGTTAGGATTCCAAGGAATATCATAATTTATCATTTGATTACAAAATTGCAAGTTAATTGATTCACCACCAGCATCAGTCGCAAGCATAATTTGTACGTCATTACGAAACTTTTCTACTTCAGCACGTCGTTGCTCCATTGAAAAGTGTCCAACAATTTTTGCGACTTCCGGAACATGGGCAAGCAGTTTCCGCTCCAAGTAGTAAAGCGTATCTTTCGATTCAGTAAAAATTAAAATCTTTTCCCCTTTAGCCAGAAGGCCATTTGGATTGAATAATGTGCGTTCAAGTTCTGTATATTTTCGTTCTACGTCTTTCTGACGAATTATATTTGCTTTATAAATTAAGCGGTTCAATACGTCAATTTCTTGTTGCAATTCATGAGGATCAAATGTTTCAACCGCTCCTTCTAATTGGAGTTCTAATTCTTCCTGTTCCTCCGCTGCCATGTCAATATAATCATCTATGTCAATTTCTTGATATGATTGTTGACTATATAATAGCTTTTCAAGTCGCTCTTTTCGTCGAACAAGCGAAAGATAAATCGCCTCCACTGAAGAACTTAAACGACGTTGCAAAACCATCATTGCAAAGGCAACATTTTGGTTATTGTTTTGTTTAGCACGGTTAAAATGTTCTCGTACATATGCTGTTACTTCGTCATAAAGCTGTTGTTCTTCCTCGCTTAAATCGAAGGTAATTGTTTTCGTTGTCCGTTTTGGAAAGAGAGGCGTGCCGTCAAAATTCACCATCGACTCTTTCAAGCGGCGAATAACGAATGGGTTACTTTTTTCATACATAGATTCTCCGCTGTTTAAATGGGAAAAAATATCGTGGTCAATTAAACTCATTAGATGTCGAAAGTTTTCTTTGTCCCCTTTATGTGGAGTTGCTGTTAGCAATAGACAATGCTCTGTATGACGAAGCAAAGCTTCACCAAGTTGATACATTTTAGTTCTTTGAACTTTTCGTTTTTTCACCCCACGTGTATATGCAGCCATCTTATGAGCCTCGTCGACAATGACGAGATCAAAACTTGTTTTTAAAATGAGTGATTTCACATCTTCTCTTGCAGCCCAGTAAATAGAAGTGATAATTTTATCGTGTGCTTCGAATGGATTTATATCTCCAGAAGAATTTAAAAGATTACGATTTACAATAACGAATTCTTCACCAAATTTCTCATATAATTCTTCTTGCCATTGTTTTAAAACAAGCGGTGGTACTAATATAAGAATACGTTCTATACTTTTTCTTGCTAATAATTCACGAATGAGCATTCCCGACATGATTGTTTTACCTGCACCGGGATCGTCTGCTAACAAATAACGAACTCTAGGAGATTGCAGCATTCGACTATAAACCGCTTCAATTTGATGTGGGAGCGGGATAATCTTTTTATTTCCACGTGCTCTTGATTGTGAATATTTCTCTTCGGCTTTCAGCACATAATACTGCAAATAGTGTTGCAGGCGGTTTGGATTAAAATAAGCCTCTTCTTGCTGTAGACGCTCAAGTTGCTCAAGTTGATACTGCTCTAAATAGCGGTCGTAATACCTATTTGTTTGTCGTCCGATTGATTCCACCAAATAAAGTCCGTCATCAATTTGTTCACAATGTTTAATTTCAACAATTTCAGGCCAAAAAGGCCCTTTAATTATTTCGCCATTTTTAAGCACGTTATTCCTCTCCTTAACAACCGAAAACAATATTACGTTAATACTAAGCTCAAATTTGTTTAATAGAGTAACTTCCGAAGGCTAGTGGATTATTTATTTCGTATACTGAATTAAAAAAATCTCTAGAGTTATAGTAATATATCTTTTTATTGCTAAAGTAAGAATTAATTCTTTCCTTTATGGATTCTTTTTGTTCAATTTCATAGATACCATACGCTATTACTTCGATATTGGATTGTTTAATTGCTTCTATTATATGGTAATCAGTTTTTTCGTTCAAACTGTGTCCAAAAATAGTTAAATGTCCTGATAAATTACTCAATGCATCATAGCAAAATCTTAAATATTTATTCGCTTCTATCTGTTCCAGTTTTCTTTGCCAGTTACCTTCTGACACATATAGAGGAAAGTTATTGTTATTGATAGATTCCACAATTGCATTTATAAGATAATTATGTTTCTTTTTTGTCACTTTCTCGATTTCATTATCTTTATTTACAAATAAATGCAATCCCCCATGTAAATAATATAATTTCAGAATATTTTTATCTACTTTGCTCCTTGAAAAATGCACATAATCTTTGTCCCCTCTCCCAAAAAAGTCAGTTACGTTCGGATTAACTTTTAGTTGCTCTATATATAACCAGTAGGAAATTAAATCGTAATTAGTAGTGAATATACTTTGTTTAAAAGTTCGAATAGTGTAATTACGACTTAATTTTAATGCAATCTCTGTATCAAAATTATCTTTATGGACTTTCAAAATAGATTGAATTAAATGTTTTTTAATCCGTTTATAACTTTCTTTTAGAACCTCACTATCTATACCAAATATTTGATTGATATTTTGAGCTTTAATAAGGCTTTCTAGTACATATTCAAAATTTTTTGTTTTAAATAGTTCGAATAACATTTTATCTTTTTCTTCCATGAACTTCTCTTCAATTTCATACAAAGATTGATAATTAAAATCCCTCCAAATTGCAACCGAAAAACCGTTTCCGATCAAAAGGTGATCTGTCTGTATTTTTTGTTCGTCGTATAGTTGTTTATAGCTAGGAAGTGACATAGTAATTTCCCCTTTTTGTGTTGTATATATTTCTTAAATGAAAGACCTACCATGTATAAATACACACAGCAGGTCTTATTTTTGTTAATATAACGCCTCGTACATTCGAATCGTAAAAATTTCCTCTTTATACAACTCAATTTTCTTATCTTGAATCGTCTCCATTTTTAAGATACACGTTTCTCCCATTGGATAATATCGCTCAGCAAGAGTGAAGACCACTTGTTCTGTGCGTTCATGATTTTCCCCTGTTAGGTTAAATGTTAAAATGACTTCGTTCGAAATTCGTTCATTTCCTTGGTAAAATGCCATTTTTAGCTGGCGTGGTAAATAATCGCTTGAAACGCTTTGCTCTTGATAAAATTGAACAGGTACACGATAGTTTGTAATCACTTTATCTAACATCGCTACACTTACATCCACGGGTTTAGCTTGCTCTGTACGACGATAATCAATGAGCGGGATAATCAATTCTTGTGGCATTGCCCCACCGTGTATAAACTGCAATCCCCCGCCAGTCATAAATCGATTTAACCCTTTCGCAATAACAACATCGACATTTTGAAGAGGTGTTTGCCAACTCTTTAATTTTACCGCTCCATCTGGAACTGTTAATGAATGGCCAATTGCAAAACGACGATTACCATCAAAAACTGTTCCTCTAACGGTCTCTACTTTTACATCTGCCTCCACTTTTAAATGCTGGAATAAGAACCCGTGATCAGCAGTAATAAAGATACGTTTTGCCTGTAATCGTGATAAACGATCAACTGCTAATTCCAAGGAATAAACAGCTTTTTCGACCGCTTCATATGTATCACGTTCGGACTTACGCGAATCCCCTGTCGCATCAATAACATCATGGTACAAATAAACAAGACGCTTTCCTTTAAAATTTTCTTCCGCTTCTGTGCGCGACCAATCCATAAATTCATCTAATCGGTAAGCAACAGAGTCAGGATGCGCTTTCTGTAAAATCTTTGTTCGATTCGCCAAACCGTTTGTTGGTTCTCCATCAGCGTAGACAATTTTTTTCTCATCAATAGTTAATGTACGATGTGGCAGTAATGATGCCATTCCAAGTTGTGTATAAGTTGGTAGACTCGCATACAAAGGAGAAACACTTGCTTCGCCATTTATACGTTGATTAAGCCGCTCACACAATTCATAACCAATTTCGTATCGCAGAGCATCAGAAATAATAACAAACACTCTTGTTGTTTCCTTCTCTAAAATTGGTTGAACTACTTGTGGGAAGAATGAACGCTGCAAAGGTATTTTCGTTATTTGTTCTTCTTTTTCTAAATAATAATTTGTTTCTTGCGCAAGCTTAGTTAAATAGACATTTTCATACCAATTTGTTAAAGCTTTTGCTAATGATTCAATCATTTCGCGTTGTTCCAATTTGGTATATGCTTGCATGAAGCGACGATACGCTTGATCAATATAATGCAGGCAATGTACATATTGATTGTATAAATCGATGGTACTGTCATATTGTTTAAGATACGTTTTGTATTCGGTTAACCGTACTGCTTCATATAACACGCGATAGAGTGCTTGTATTCGTTCCTTTTTGCCCCAATATGTCGTAAGACGAAACGAAATTCGTTCTTGCCATGCTTCCAAATCTGATGTTTTATGTTGCAATTCATCAATTACTTTTTCGATCAATAACGCATCAATAAGCGGGAACGTAATTACTTTTTCAATATTTTGGACTGATACATTTTGTAAGTAATAACGCAACTCAAATCGGCTTTCAACCTCACGTATGTATGACTCTAGCCTTTCTGTTTCTTCTGCCGAACCACGCATCCAGTCATCAATAAATAATGCGCATATATTTGAGCGAATGGACGGATATTCTGTTTGGAGTTTTTCAATATTAACCTCTGCATCGCGAGCAAAATGAGCATAAAGAAGTGTTTCCATTAAATGTCGCAATGTACGATTGGCAGGTCTCGTTTCAAGGCCAAAATGTTGTTCAAGCAATTCCCACATTCGTTCAATGGAGAAATATTTCGCGACCCGCTTATACGCCTCATTATTTTGTTCATCTAGCCCATCCATTAGCAAATAACGTGTAATTGCCGCAATATTTGCGATTGGTGCGCCCGTTAATACAGCCAAAATCCCATATTCTATATCTATATCTTTCGAATTTAAAGGTAATAACCGTTTTAGCTTTTGAATCCGTTCCTTGCTGTTAAAAAATTGCCTATAACGCTCAACAATTGGTCGCAATACAACATCTTTTACGGATAATTGTTCGGCCCAGACGGCAATTTGGTCTGCTTTAAACTCGGTGCTATATAGCAAGATATCTAATAAATAGTTTTCTTCATCACGTGGTCGTGCAAACGGGGCATACAGTACAAACGATTCGTTCGGCTTGTCAATTTCAATCTCTATTTTGAGTTTAAAAAAGTTCGTATTTGTCAGTTCACGTACAATTACGTTCTCATCAGCCAACGCTTCTTGTAAGGATTCAACAGATTCCTGCCCAGCGGCATCATACCAAAACACAATCGCTCTCGGCTTCTTTTCTTTTTCTTCACGAATCCGCTCTCGCAACGCCTCTAAAATATCCATAATCCCACCTCTTTTATCGAAAAGAAGGAAAGAGGAATCGTTACCTCTTTCCGTTTTATATCTCTATTTAATTGGTGCAAGTACATCTTTAAATTTTTCGTAGTTTACTTTTACTCCATCGTCCAAGTCAATGTCAATCTGTGCGTTTGCATATTCTGCAAGTTTTTTATCGAATTCGAGTAATTCTTCTAGGCGCTTTTGATAGGCAGTTTTTCGTTTCTCTAATTCGCGTTTTTCTGTTGCACTTAAATTTGGATTGACCATACGCAATTCGATAGCATTTATTTCGTTATGATACTTTGTTTGAATTTCTTGCAAATGGTTAAATCGAATCGTTGCCATTGTATCTGGACGATAACGATGCATGTAAATGAGTGTACGCAATCCCTTTTGCTTACCGGAATCAACAAGCCAATAAATTGGTCGTTTTTGATATACTTGGCAATGGTCTTTAAAAAACTCATCTAAGAAATAGCGGCGTAATCGTTCTTCTGCAGTTTCGTTACGTTTTAATTCAAGTGACTCTGCTAACCATTGCAAGTTTTCTTCTACTGTTTCCGCTCCGAATGTTACAGATAAAAACTCACGCAAGCGGGCAATCACATCATCTTCGAAATAATGTTCATCCGTCAGTAATATTAATCCGTATTTATTCGGTTTAAATGTCTTATATTTAGACTCATCCCAATCTCCGCCAGCATAAGCTAAGCCATCTACATCTAAAGAATAACGGCCCATTACACAGCCGATAAAATAGGACAAGAACGACTTCGCATCACGAACACGGTCGGCTTTACGGATTGTGATTTCCTCATCAGGCACTTCTGGTGTCAGTTCGTCCTGTAAACCATACAACTCAATGAAGATACGGTTCAGCTCTTCTTCGTTTGCCTTTAATTGAGCGAATTGCGTTTCCGTATGGATTGCCCAATTGTTGAAAGCATCTGATAAAAGATTACTGCTTTCACGATAGGATAGAAAAAAATGTTTCTCGAAATCCCATGATGTTTCAAATAAATCCCAATCCTTCTTGTATAATGAAAGAACCGTTTTTGTAATTGTATTAACATTTGACAAATCTCTGAATTCCATTATCGGGAGAGACTCAATATCTTTAACTTGATAATTTAAAGTCGGGTTCAATATTTTAAGCAAGTAATTCACTACTTTTGAGTTTAAAAAGGCTAATAAATTAATATCACCATCTACAATTAGTGGACCTGCATCACCAAAAAGAATGTTTTTTGGTTGATATCTAAATGAGATATTTGAACTCGTAACCCTAGACCAAGTTATTCCTTCTCTAAAATAATATTTATTATCCCTTAATCTATAATTACCAGAACTTTCTTTTATTCTTTGTCCATCATTAAATAGATCAACTACATATTCATTATTTCCATAGTACTTTCTATATGGACCACCCTTGTTAATTAAAAACCAACGAAATCGTTTGTTTCTTTCATTATAGTTGTTATTATTTGTTGTAAAAGAGATATTATTTGAATTTACTTCATACCATAACTTCAAAAAAACTTCGTCATTCCCTGTCATGATACCGGACTTCACTTCATAAATATCGGTCAATTTATTGTTTTTAAATATGTTTCTAACTTTATTTGAGGACCAATATGCGATGGGATAACCCGGAATATCCATTAAATACCGCATTCCGGGAAATACATAGTGATTTGCAGGATTAAAAAATTGTCTTTCTTTTTCCCACCTTTTTGAATCGAAATAATCAACTAATCTAATTCCTTTAAACCTATACGTATCTATGTTAATTTTTCTAATATTCACTGCTACAGTTTGTACAACTTTTCCAATTATACCTTCAAAAGCTTCCATACCTAAATGTAATATAGAACAAATAGTATAATTATTAATTAATTCTTTTCTAAGTTCTTCATAAGAAGATAAAAACATCCATGAATGCATAGTTATGTGTGATATAAAAGAATAATCTTTTGCTAATGAATTACATCTTTCTATAAAAACAGCGAACATATCAAACTTCGTATTTGGAAACAATTTTTTAACATAGTCACCTAGCTGTTTATTCATTCCTTTTGAACTCATATATGGTGGATTTGTAATTGTCACATCATATTTCGAGGATAGCAATTTCGCTTGCTCCAATATCACTTGAAATTCTTGTACTTGTTCAAAGGCTCGAAATGTTTCTACAGATAATTGCTCTTCTCCAAGTTCTTCAATCCGCTCTAAATATTTATCGTAATCTACTTTCGGCGGTTGCAAAATCGATCCAAAATTCTTTGCATCAATAAACGTGTCAATTACTGCACGTATCTCTTCTTTTTCCTCTTCATTTTGCCCAAGTAGCTGTGCAATTCCTTCTTTATCCAAATGATTTGATTCTTGAATTGCATAAATATTTAATTTAACTTTCTTACGGAAAATACGACGTGATTTTTCTCGTGCTTTCATCATTAATGCAAAAGACGCAAGCTGAGCAGCACGGTCATCTATGTCTAAGCCGAATAAGTTTTTCTCTAAAATCAGTTGAGGGATGTCACTGCTAGGATATCCTGCTTCCTCATACATTTGATACAGTAAGTCGAACGCATAGACAAGAATATGACCTGAGCCAACACAAGGATCGATGATTTTAATTTCCTCTAAATTGACGTTTTTGTAGCGAATTTCTTCTAATTTTTGCTTTACTTCATCATCTTGTTCCGCTGGCTCAATATAATAGCGCATCGATTGTTTTAACGGTGAATCTGGATTTGCTTCTAACCAAAGTTGCCCGAGCGAGTTTTCCACCATATATTGGACAATCCATTTTGGTGTGAATAGCTGCGTAGCGGCAGGAATATCATATTTCTCAATCTTTTTATTCTTCTTTAAGTTAGCAAATACTTGATCTTTTGGTTCTGTATTATAAAACTGATACAACCAGCCAATGACTTCAACTTCTTGGAAGCTTTCTGTTAACGCTTCGTTATTAACTAATTTCTTAATTACTGATTCGCTATCCAATAAAAAATCTGGCAGCAACAATTCCGTATAATCGTTAATTTTTTCAAACAAAAACGGTAGTATTTTATGTAACGCATTACACTGCGCAATAAAGAGTTTCCGGTAGGCTTTTTCTATTTCCCCTTGATTAATAAGGTCTTTTATTTCTGCAACATCAATATCTAAGTCCATTGTTTCAAATTGCGATAAAATGTCCGGTTCTGTTTTTCCAGTGCTGCTTGATAACACGTTGACTCGTTCCGGAAGATAATCATTTACTTCCATATATCGAATCGCGATAATTCGGTTAAACCATGTATAAGCAACTTCCTCAATTAATTGTTTATACCCTTTTGCTTTGAGTTGTTTTGCTAGTGATTGAAACGCTGATTTCATTTTTAATTCATAGGGATGCCCATTCACGTATAATTGTCCAAACTCTTCTCTCATTTCTAAGCTGTTTTTCTCATCGATTCCAAATAATTTTGCTCTTAACGTAACTTTTTCAAGTAAATTTCTTCGCGCAAAGATTGCAAAATTTTTTAACTCTGTTTTATTCATGGACGTTTCGACTCCTTTGATAAGCTGATGAATGAAGTCTAGAGCGGATCGATTTTGACCCGCTCGCTGTTTTATTCTATCTCGAGAATGTGATCTTTTAGCTCTCGTAAAAGATTGGTACGCAATTGTTCCAATGCAGCATCTAAATCCTGTTGTGTTTCAATTTTTGTCCGACCATTAAAGAACATACGATGCAACTCATTAGCAGATAATTTTTTTGTTGTTTTTTCCCTTACAACAGAAGGAGTATCTCGATCGCTATCAACCACAGTAGGTGGTTTCTTACGTAATTCTTCTTCCATTTGTTTTGCTCTGTCTTGAACTCGTTTCGCATGTTCATTTAACTGTTGAACTAGGGCGCGAATCGTTACAATGCTTGTTTCTGTTACAATATTTGATTTTAAACGATTGAATGTCTGCCATTCTGTATCAATATATTGGACAATAGATGATTCGTGTTGGTAATAATCTTTTAATTCGACTAACTTTTCTTCAAGGGTTTGTACTTGTACTTGAATTGCCTTACGTTGTTCATTTACCTCTGCTTTGATTTTCTCTTCTAATTCGTTGATAAGTTGCGGCAGTTTTGGAATGTCACGATACGGTTCTTGTTTCGTTAAAATGTCTGTAATTTGCTTCTTAATGATTTGAACATCACTATTTTGAATTAATATTAAATCATTTTGATAGAGTTGAAGCGTGTTAACAGCGTCATCAAACACAGAAATCGGTGTTTTTTTATAGAAGCCTAATAGTTTTTCAATCATTTCAAGCCATTGATCAATTTCGTCTTGTGCTTCGATAAATTTATTGACAAGTTGTTCGGCATCGCGAATTTGTAGTAATTTTTGTATTCCCATCGAGATAATGTTAATTTCTCTTTCACCCGGATACGGGTAATCAGCTGACTTGCTTTCACGGCGACGTGAGCGAATCTCTTCAAGCGGCATAGTAAAACGTTCATTGATTTCCTGCTGGATAATTTCCGCAAAGTCTTGATACGTTTCTCCAACCTCTTGGCGGCCGAAAAATTCACGCATCAGTGAAGTGAATTCTTTTTTTATTTTTGGATCAACTTCAATCTCCGGAATAATACGGATTCGTTCTCTCTCAGATATGCGAGAGAGACGGTCAAAAAATTGTGGATGTGCTGGCGTAAAGCGTTCGTCACCAACATATAAATTGACTTTACCATCATGCATTAAGGCTAATATAAGCCCGATAATATCATACTCACTCCATCCGTATGGTACGTCACTAAACTTTTCAATCACCGTTTTTAAAGACGGTTTTTCATGCATTCGAGCAAGGTCTTCAAAGTATGTTTTTAACTCCTCATAAGCGTTGCGATTGCCTGTCATATTTAACAGGTCTTGATCAATTCCATGCTCGACAAGGCGTTTCCATTCTTCTTTATGTGCCTTAAATGAAATTGGCGTATCAATATAATCGAGTTTTGTGTACGTGTTTTTTATAAGCATATCAAAAGCAGAATTTACTTGATTTTCAAAAGAACCTTTAAAAATACGTTCTTGTCCTTGGACATAAAAACGAGCTTTTTCACAAGCTTTACGCAATAATTCTTCTGCTTTACGCTCAAACTCATCAACTTGCGCGAGTTTTGCGTCATAAATTCGATGTTGAGTCAGAGTTGTACTATTATTACGCTTTAATTGGACATAACGTTGAACTTGTTCGGAGTATTTAATTGCGCTTTCTGCTTCGGCAACAAGCTCTTCATCAAGACAGATTACAAGTTGTCCCGAGTTGGCTTTCATTGCTGCTTCCATGTCGGATATAGCGACTGAAAACACTTGCAATGTTAAAGGATGTGTCATATGCCCTTTTGTATAATTGTCAAATCGTTTATTAAAATCAAATGGCGGTATGTCTTTTTTGTATTCATATTTCGTTTTTGGATACATTTTTGTAAAGAACAGATCACCAAGCTGTTCTTTAATTTTGATTGGATTAACCTCTACATTTTTAATTTCTTTGTTGATTTCTTGTTCTTCATCGGAAAGGAACGAATATGTACCATCTGCATGCTTTTCAATGAACATCGCTTGTTCAAGACGGTTCAATGACTCTTTTACACGATATTCCAACGGTCCGCGTTCATCATGAATGGTTTCAACCAATAACGTAGCGATATTATTTGGTGTTGCTTTTATCTCATCAATCCCTTTAATGAGATAGAGAACTTTCAATACATCGACATCTTCGGGTTTTAACCCTTCCTCGTTTTTGGCACGATCTTCGGCACGGCTGATTGTCCTTGTTATTGTTGTTTCTAGGAAATTGCGGATTGAAGGGAAAAATTCTGCTAATGTGACTAAGTTGCCGCTGTCTTCTTCAGCATTTAATTGGACCGCTTCTTGGAATGCTTTTAATAGGGAACGTTCTCCGTGAGCTAAGCTAGTGCCGCCTTCACCATGAATACGTATTTTATTAAATACTTTCTGTAATAGTTCAACTTGATATGGAACGAATGGGTAAAGCGCAACGAACTCTTCTGCTGAACGATAGCCAGAACGTAATTGAGTTGAATTTGGATCAAAAGCTAAGCGGCCACGAATTAATTGTTCAATCGGTTCATAAATTGCTTTTAATGTTTTTTCAGCTGTCTCCGTTTTTTCTAACAAGCGGCGTTTGATAACTTCATCTGTATTGGAACTTGTCAAGTTAATACGTGTGGCAAAGCGACCTTGAATTTTTGAAAAGTCATTTGTACTATGTAAATTCGTAACTGCATCAATTTTTTCTTGTGAAGTGACAATTACCCAAGCTTGGCCACGGCAGCGATTCCCTAAATCTTCAACAACGGTTTGTAGGTTTAGCATTAAGTTAACATCTGTACCGATATATTGGCCAACCTCGTCAACTAAAAAGATAAGACGATACTCTGGGCCGCGCTTTTTACAATAATCGGCAACCATTTTTGAAAATTGCTCTGATGTTATATCAAATGTATTTTTACTAACTTCGAAAAAGCTGCTTGCTGTTTCCTCATCGTATCCAATCTCTACAAGAGCTTGAATAATTTTTTTACGACGTAATAAAGCTTTTAAGCGAAATTCCTCCCATTCTACACCATATGATTGACGAATAACCGATTTAAATTGTTCATATTTTCCTTCTTCGTCTAGCTGCCGCTCCATATCCGCAAGCCATAATGTATCGGAATAACCTAAATGACGATTGAATACACGTAGGAATACTTCAACGATGCGTTCCTTATGTGTTGATGCCGATGATGACATAGAATCGATGTTGAACAATAGTGCATCAGATTCCTTTGCTGCAACTTCATTCATCATTGATAAAAGCTCTTGATTGTTCGTTTTATCGTAGAAGTATTCCACTGGTTTTTTGCCGTTAATTGGTTTGTTGTCTAAAAGGTAAGAAAGGATTTTTAGAAAATGTGATTTACCGGAACCGAAGAAACCTGAAATCCATACACCGATGTTCGCTGACGGTGTTTTATATACAGCTAAATAATTCTTATAGAATGTATGTAAGTATTCAGTTACTTCTTCCGTCATAACATATTCTTCTAATTCATTTTGAATTGTTTCGCTATCTAGCTGACCGGCTTGGACTACGCCGTTAATATTGCGAAAAATATCTTTTTTAAATAATTGCTTTATTTGCATGTTTCTTCCCCTCTTTATGATATTCGCGATAGTTGATATCGATCTTCGTTTCGTAAAATGCCAAATAATCTTAGTTCAATGCCGGTGAAATAGCCCGGATAAAATAAGACAATAGGTTTGCGAAAAGCGTTGTCTGATAACTTTATCAACAACTGACTAGAGCGGAGAAATGGAAATGCATTGCCTACTCCTGTGATAAAAATCAATTCTGCATCTCCAGCCTGTTCTATAAATGCTTTAACAATATAGTTTTGATCTTCAAGGATAGTTTGAAATGTCTTTACTAATTCTTCATAGCCACCTTCTTCGCTAATTTCAATTAACTCATCTAATTCATCTTCGAATAAACTTAATAAAAAACGAAATAAATTAATCTCCACAATATTTAAGGAAGTTTGTTGCAGTAAACGTTGAATATATGCACGTACTTGCAACTCGTCTTCCGCTGGATAGTCAAAAACATAATGAGGAATTTCACTTCCGATTCCTTTCGGAGCCGTAAAACCTTCTTCATTGATTCGCTTTTCCATTTCCCTCAACCGTTCGTATGTTTGACTCACGAATTTCACCTACTTTAAATTACTTAAAAGTGATAGCAATTTATCGTGTTGTTTGGCATATTCTTTCAAAGCGGTACTCATATGTAAAGGTGTGATCTCATATGTATCTTGTTCCATTTCCCGTAGTAGCCCTCCCTCGCGGAAAAACATAATAATAGAGCTACGTAAGCGCTTTTTTGTTTCAGGTCTCCAGTTTGCTACTTTTTCGGATTCGCTTTCTTTTCGTTCCATAAAATAATCGATTTCTACAGTTTGAATAATTGGTTTATTTTTTTGGTAATTATAGACGATAACTTCCATGAAAAAATCATACGGAAAGCGGTAGGTTTTTAGATAGCTATATAATAGAAGAGCTTTTTGATCTAATCGATTCCCTTCTACATAGTACTTCGCTAAAGACGTATCAAAGGCTTCCGAACGTCGATAAACCATTTGAAATCTTTTTCTAATACCAGCCTCACTGCGCATTTGAAATAAATTATTTTCAATAATCTTTTCAATGATTTCTTTACGAGTTAAACCGGCTAGCTTCATCTGAAGGACAATAAACATCTCATTTTGAAACCATCCTTCACTCGTAAATCCAGCAGAGTAATTCAACATTAAGTGCTACTCACTCCTAATCACATTTAAAAAACTAATGAAACATTTGTAAATAATCGAAGTTGACTTTTGATTATCCAAATTAATTATAGCAATAACACGATTACATAAAAAGGAAAAAATATTGTATGTAAAAATAAAAATCCCCGCTAATTGGGGGAATTTATAGTATAGAAATATTTATTTTTGAAAAGAAGTGATAAACACATACAGCGCTTTCTTTTGTTCATCATTTAGTGAAGCTAAAACTTGTTCTAATTGTTCGTTTATAAGACTATCTCCCGCTTTCTCATCCTTTTCTAACGACCTAAAAAAGCTGCTTAGCGGAATATCAAACCTTTCACAGAATTGTTGGATTAAGCTAATAGGAATTTCCTGATCTCCATTTTCGATTCTCGAGAGTCGCGGCTGTGAAATTCCCAACTCATCCGCTAATTGCATCATTGATAAATTATATTTTTTTCGAACTTCCCTAATGCGTTCTCCTACTTTTTTGTTTATATCCATCACTACATCCCCGACTTTTACTTATTAGTTCGTATTTAGTTTATCGTTTTCTCATTTTACAATCAATCTATTTTGTATTATTATAAAAATGAATAAAAAATATTCAATTTTGTTAACAAGGAGATAGGTAATATGGACTTTGAGCAAGCATTTAATGAATTTGTTTACAACCGTGTCGAGCAAATTATGCTAAACGATGAAAACATTGAGCTCCAAACTCTCTACAAAGAGCTTGATCGCAGTTTCAAAAAACTTCAAATCAATGAGAAGGATTTTGATGATTTGCAAAGAACAATCTTTTGTTTAATTGATTCACTAATTCTACTAGCTTACAAACAAGCTTTAGAAGACACGATTTCTTTTTTGCTAAGTACCACAGAAGCGAAGCGGCGGTTGGGGGTAACGGATTAACATGAACACGAAAGTGAAATGTCATGGGCGCCTAGGTGTTAATGTTTATACTGTTGTTGACGGTTCGAAGAAAGATGAAGAATACGAGCAATTTGATTCAGAGCTGTACAATGAAATAATTGCTTTATTGCAGGCGCGCGGTTACATTGTTAAAGATATTTATTTACAATTTTCCGAACGATTTGAATGCAACGAATACGATGTTATAAATTTTGAAAAGCTCAAAAAAGAAGGAGAGCGAAAAGCACAAGAAATATATTCGAAAGTAAATACAGATCGCTTTCGAATTGATTAATTTTTTGTGAGAATGATGCGGTTACATCGTCCAAGACCTGTATCTAAACTTCGAAAAACAGAAGAAAATATCGTAGTTAGAAAATTTATTAGCAGGCTATCCTCTGGGGAAGCCTGCTTTTTTGGTATCTAATCTCGTTAATTATTAATTTTATTTTCTCTGTGGTGTAGGGACTTTCCTTCTTTAACGATTAATTGAATTATTTTAACAGATGAGAAGTGATATAATGTGCATTTTCACACTCTACACATATCTAAAATACTTAAGAAACTTTAATAAAGAGATGTAGTTTTTTCTTTTCTCTAAAATTTTTATATATTCTACATTGTATGATTGTATGTAACGATGAAATTATTATAGTTCCAACTGAAACTATTATATTACGGTAGGAAAATTCTTTTTAATTTGCAACAATAGTAAAGACTTTACTTGAAATATTTCATCCGAATTTCAAGAAATTCTGGTTTAGAAAGTTCGGATTCTAGTTGTTCCCTCTGAATCAATATTTTTTTATAGGGGATAAAATAGGGACTATCACTAATTGTTTTACTATTGAACCAATCTAAGAAGTCACTAGTTATTTTTCTATTAGTCATTAATAAATAATAATCAGGCTCATGCATTAGTACTTTTACCATTTCAGAATATATTTCATCTATTTCTAGTTTCGCATAACTTTCTGAATATTTACACTGCAAAACCCATTTTGTTGGTTTATTAACAATAGGAATCCAAGAGTCCATATTAACTATAAAAGTTCCATCTCTCCCCCTATCAACTCCCTTTCCTATTCTATCTAAGTTTAAAACCTGCCATTTGGAAATCATTTCAATGCATAAATCTTCAAATGCGTCTGCTTTAGTTTTTCCTCCCCCCGGTTGAATAATTATATTTGACCAATCAAAATTGTAAACTGTACGTTTTTTTATAGTATCGTATTCTTGTTTACTGATTTCTGAAAATGAGCAATGCTCTACCTCAATATTTTTTGCAACTAAAGTTCCATAGCTCTCCCAGTAACAATTTATTTCTAATAAATAAAAATGACCTTCTTGTTCAATTGTGGATGTAACAATGTATTGATTTGAATTTAGGGGATATACTAAATTTTTTACTGATACTTTTATAGAATCTTGTTCGGTTACTTGAAAATTAATTGAATTATTCATGATATCACTAAAACTCTTTGCATTACCTTTTGTCAAAGTTCCTTCTGATAGTAACTTACGATTAGTATCATAGATATAACAAGTTTCACCATTGAAGTTTTCTAAAATGCTATTAAGTCGGGGTAAGTTTTCTATGTTCATTGTTTTCACTACTGATCACCCCAAACTGAATCAGAGTCCTTGTTAATGAAAAGGATCCACTTCAAAATATCTTCTACTGTGTATTTTTCATGATTCTCTAAAGTTGCCATATTAAAAAGTATTGTAGAAATTATATTTTTTACAAATACTTTAAACCTTTCATAGATTCTTTCTTTTAAAGCAAGATAATTGGTATCATCAGCTATTAATAATAATTCTTTGAAATCTTCATATAGCCAAAGTCTCATTTCTCTGTAGTTTACATCCGATTTTTTATAGTTCGAACCTGCAATTATAATAGCGCTGCAAGCAGCTAAATATTCTATACTTTGCTCTGATCCAAATAACTGTTTGATAATTTCTTTTTCTAATTGCACCTTCCTTGTTAAACTCTCAGTTTTACAAAATTCTATAAATTTTTTGAAGGCCATATCTAAATTCCACTTGGATAACTTTGCAAGATTTTTATTTAAAAATTCAATAAGACCAGTGTCTAAATCATCAATTATTTTGGGTTCATTCCATGGTACTCTTTCATTATGCCAAGTTAAATTTCCGCTTTTCTCATTATGTACAATAAAGAAATGGTTTAACTTATAATTAACTTCCTGTTCCTTTGAGATAAAATAGTATAGTATATTTAATAAGTCTAAAACTTTCTCTTTTGCAATTGAAACAGCTTTTTCTGTATCTCCGAATGCACATTCTATATTATGAACTAACACCCAAGCACTGTTATCTCTACTATTACTGTCTAATAATGTTCTTCTTATTGTATCCTTTGGATATTTTTCATATTGCCATCCTGTAAACAACTCATTCGAGATGAATTCAATATCACCGAGGCGAACGTCAAAATATTCATTTTTAACTGCTAAGTCATTAATGTTTACTGCTACAGTATAATTAACATCCGTGAGAAAATTATTTTTGAGATCTTCAATCAATTTTTGTTTTTTTTCAATACTTATTTTTTCATATGCTGTGGCTATTAATTGGTTAATATTAGGACTATTTTTAGCAAAGATTACACCTAAAAAAAGCATTCTTATTTTCTCTTTGTCCCATGGCAATCTTGAGTTTACCTTATCTTCTCCAAATCTCGCTGTAATTTCTTTTGTATAATCTTTAAAAACTTCATCTAGTTCTCTGATCAAATTTGCAATTTTTTCGATTTCGTAATGCTCAATGGTTAATATAAATTTATTTAGCATAGCATGTTCAATCTTTTTAGTTATATTATTTTCTAGTAGTAAATTTTTTAATTCTATTTGTATACTATTTCCTTCTTCTACAGTTCTACCTAATCGAAAATGCATTAAATAATCATTTTCTAATTCCTCTAAAATACAGCGAAATATTTCTTTTTTATAACTAAGGTCAAGCTTGACTAATTGGTCCTCGATAATTGTCTCATATAGCAAATTAATAAATTTACTATTTAGCTGTTTGCGGTAATTATCGATGTGTTTAATAGAATACTGTCGTTGATTAATTCTTTTACAAATATTATTTCGGATTCGATAAAGCAAGAAATATTCAGGTCGTTTAAAATACGGGTTATCCTTATCTATACCTTTTGAAATATTGTTGGAAAACTCTAAATCTAGGTCATGAATATAATTTTTCAGGTTAATATCATCACTATTTTTAGAGGTGACATATTCACTGAATTTGATGGTTAATTCTCTTGCTTTTTTTTTCGTATTTGAATTGGTAAGCTTTTCAAAAGGAACTTTTATTGTCAAACATTCTTCTAGTTTATATGTAATAATACTATCTAATATTTCCATCACTTGTGAGACAGTAAGACTATTGGGTATTAAGTTTAATTTATCATTAAGATGATTAGCTATGTAGTATTTATTTAGCTGTACTTCTATATCTGGCATACATATTTCTTGCATGTAAGTTTTAAATAAAGTGTATTCAAACTCCTTCAAAAACAATTGTAAATAATAATCAAAAATTTGTTCTATTTCTTCATTAAAAGAGAAAGCCTTTGTTTGAAACCGCTCTATTCTCTTATACACTTTTCTCACCCTCTTACTCTTAGCATTAATTTCAAAAAACAATGAAGTATACTAAGAAATATAATATCATATGTTTCGCTTATTGCGATTTCCATTACTGCAGTCAAGACAGGACATAAAAATTTAAGGCTAAAATTGAAGGGATATAAAAGGAGTTTTAAAAGTGGTAGGATGCGATATTAGTTACTGCACATTCCTAAATCAGGATTTCTTGAGATTTAAGATACCATTTTTTCTAAACTTTCCAAAGCTTTAACTTCGCCAGATACATACATTCACCTCTTTTTGTAGTAATGGCTATATTCAATTTGACTCGAATGGTATTCTAACGGTTTTATGGAATTGAAATAGTCTGTATTTAGCAGCCTGCCTATTTTCATGATTAGTAATTAAAATGGATACCCAGAATTTTTATGATGTTCTACTATATATTCCCTATCAATTCGTGCTTCTAGAACTAGTTTTTTTAGTATCTCTTTTATCTGTTCACCGATTATACGGGAAGAAGGTATTAAAAAATTAAAGCCGCCCACATAAGGATGTTTATGAAATTCATCTTCACAAACAATCGCATGGATTTTAATCCCCTCTTTTTGAAATGTTTGAAGTAAGTTATACAGAATATTCTGTTCTCGATTTAGAAAATAACGTCCATTATTAATTTTTATCGTTTTGCTATTTATATATCGAGCGTTTGAAAACTCTTCGAATCGTATAGGATTTGCATTATATGCTATTACGGGTATGCTGTGCATTTTTTTATACAGTACACTATCAATATGATCTCGTAGATTTATACAATCAATTTTTTCGGAAACTTGATCCAAGACTTCTTGCTGATACAACTCAAGTTGATTTTTATTCAGTATTTCCTTTCTAGCCATTCGTAAAAGTTCTTCTCGAAAATATTCGTATGTAGTCTGTATTTGCCTTTCAACTGCGTCCTCCTCGTATTGTTCAAGAAAGCCCGGCAAATATAAGTCACAAACTGTATAAGAGTATCCATTATTATTTTTAGAGGGTAATACCTCAATAAAAGGGATATTATGATTGATTAGATAACTTCTTTTTTCTTCTTCCATACGATGTGTCACACAAATTTCTATAACTAAATAATTATCGTCTCCTTCAAACAAAACATCTATTACATATTTATTTAACGTTTTTTCCACTGAGACACCGTAGACATCGTAGTACCCTACAATAAGCTAGAGGAATCGGAATTTGTTTTAAACCTAAACCTTTTAATAAAGGAGTGAGTTTAATCAGCTTATCAACTGGAAAAAGTAAATCAATATATAATTCCTTCTTTATATAGTGTTTAGCATGAAAATGAAGCAATGTTTCTTCACTAACTGAACATTGGCTATTCGGTTTATGACTAAAATGGTGAGCCCTGTGGTTTCCTTTTTTAAAAGTTACAGGTTCATTACAAAACGGACATCTGTAAATATCTTTCCTTTCTAATCGTTCACTAATATGGACTAACTCTCCATTAGCTGTTTTAGCAAACTCTAATTTCACTTCCATGCTAATCTCTCCCAAAAATGTAGGAATATTAATATTTTAGATTGATTAATTGTTCTCTTGATGAATTCGAATTTGGACGCTGGTCATAAAAATGTAATGAAACTCTCCTTCTATGCTTATCAGTCTTTTCATTAATTACCATAAACACAGTGAAGTCCCCCCCACATCCCATGCATTGATTTTTCCATATATATCCTTATATTACCATATTCCTACAAAAGTTAATAAGCCACTTTTGTCGATAGTTACAAATTTTTGTGAACGCACGCCTTTTCCCAATATAAAATTGCGTGGTAGTTGGTTTGTTGTAGGAATAAAGGCAACCTTTCAGCGGTGGTATCTACCACGCTCTTATGGACAGAATATAAGTGGGTAAATTGTGTATTATTGAGACAAATTAATTAAATAAAAATTTAAAAGAGTTAAAATATAAATAATATAGATGAATATCAGATAATGAAAAAACAGCTGATCTTAACGATCAGCTGTTTTTCAATAACCTTATCATTGTGAATTTAAATACGTTAACTTTTTTCATTTCAAATAATTCTCATGAGTTATACTGACACTAAGAATCATTAAACATTCAATATAATTGTCACCATACACAATTGGATGGTCAATACATTTAGTAGTACCAATGTCTCCAATTACCTTGATGAACCTTTAATAATAGATTTATATCATTTATTTCACGAGCTTCTATACAAACATGATTTACTACATTACCGTTACTATCGGTGTCTACACCGCCATATAAGTCCGCTATTTCTACATATTCTTCAAAGACCTCATATTCTCGCTTCGAATATTTGTGATATATTCGAGAGGATCACATGGTCGACCATGGTTAACGTAAAAAATCAAATATATATATTCTTCTTTGTCTTCATCGTACCCAAACAGTCTTTTCTTCATTTTTTCAATAGCTTGGCTATTTCCAAGAAAAACCTGATAGTCAAACCCTTCCGTTTCTGCTTCAAAAATTTCAACTGTATTAGCAATCGTGACTTCTTCAATAAACCCGAATCCCCAAAAGTGGTACATCCCTTCCCCTTGCCACCGTAAATCGTCAATAAAATTTTCTTTTACATGTTGAATTGCTTCTTCATGACTATACCCTTCTTCTATTAAGTCATCAATCTCAGACAACAGATATTCTCTTAAAGATGGTGTTATACCATAAACCTTATTCATCACATATTCATAAGCTTTATCTTTTAATTCATCGACAGTCTCGACATAAAATGCTCCTTCAATATATTCATCGTTAACTTCTAGTACGTATTGGTACAACTTTTCGTAATCAGCTTTATTCAATTTCGATGTACTTTGCATCTTATCTTTACCCCTCTCTTTATGAAACCTTATTGCTTACTTGATGTTTATCTAATTGTTAAACACGTTGTGATTATCAGTCGAACCAAACGCTATTTGATTTAAACACAATATTGTTTGTAGTGATTATTTCAACTTGTCCTCATTGATTAACTAGCTAAGTTACTCGAAAAAGCAATCTCTTAGCATTCGTTTAACTCCACTCATGTCTTGAATAAGTGGAAAATAAGGGTAATTCATCAATTGATAGACAAACGTTTTGGATACTCGCAGAATTTCTGCTACCTATTTAGTAGTTAAAATAATCTTTTTTTGTCTTCGCTTATTTCATTGCACTTTCTCCTTTCTTGTTAAATGTTTGGTTTAAGTCTTAAATATGTTACCGGCAGTTTTCTCATATTCGAATACCTTTGAGTAAAAAAATTAATTTTTTTGAGTCGCTTGTATTTAATTAAGTTGTTTTAAACAGTATTATCTAGCACTAATCACGTACCGCCGGGCGGAAAATATTCGTAAAATGGTTTGTAATCAAGACCTGATTTCTGTAAAAATATAAAGGATCTGGAATACATGGGGTACTCACTTTTGTAAGACATTATAGCCACAGCATGAAAACATTTTAAGATTTTACGATTATTTTTTCTGAAAGCCCAGTCAAGGAAATTAAGATAGAAACGACGCCTTATCTAAGCATCGCCACCGTTAGTGAAAAAAGGTAAACTACAGTTCCTTTTTACCAAATCTATCAGATAATATATTTGTGAAATCAAAATTGAAAGCAGAATTACGATTATTGTTCCGCAAGTATAAACTGCCGTTTCTGCATACTTTTCGCTATCAAATACATTAACAAAAACAAAAAAGGGCTACACTTAACTACTAAAGTCAAGAAAATACTTAACATACCTCGCCATAAATGGTACCGTCAAGAACTTTGTGTAATGTAAGATAGATAGGGTATCTCTGAAATAGATTTGGAATAGAGGGGTACTGGTTTCCCTCACACATGGGACTGAATATCCAGTCCCATGTGTAGAAAGGGAGAATCCTCTTATCTCATCGTTTTACATCATTTGGTTAATTATAATATTCTTCAAGCATTCGCTGGAGAGCTTCATGAGCTTCAGCAAATCCACGTAACTTTCGCCCTGCCTATTTCTCATTAAAGTCCTGTATCGCCAAATATACGACTTTTTCAGCGGCTTCTAAGCTACTCAAGCTGTTTATGAGCTTGAGACGTTTCCGAATCTCCTTGATCGTTCGTTCGATGGCATTGGTCGTGTCAATCAATTAGGAAAAATCAAGATCGTTAGCATCGTCACAACTGCTTTTTTGTTGCCGCAGCAATATTCTGTTTAGAATACTTTCACTACAAGTGTAGCTACAAATATTTTTCACTTAGTTAAAGCGTGTATCTAATCCAATTATTTACGCTTTTACTTGGATTCGAACAGTGATGCAGGCACCAATCCCAAAAATGAAATAAAAAATGAGAGCAAAATGAAAATAGTTAAGAATGTAATTAGAGTTAATGTTTCACTTTGGTCGATGATCACTACTATCAATTTGCCGGATGGGATGATTAAATAATTATAGATGAGTCAAAAAACATATATAAGCAAATCAAACACTTCAATTTACAAGAAGGGAGAGATGGCAATAGAGCCAAATAGAAGTCATTGAGCGGTTTCTGAACCGACAGTTTCTTTTTAAAACCATGTATGTTACTAGTATTAATCTAAATTGTTATCGTAAATCTTATCACGAATCAACCAATTGATCCGGCAGCATTAAAAAATAAGTATTAGAGGTGTATTCAAATGGATGTTTTACTAAGAATTGATACTCAAACCAAGCAATGCATCGAAGACTTCAATAACCTTATAAAAAAACAAGAGCATTTAATAGCACAATTAAATCAGTTAATAAAAGAAAAAGAAGAACACACGATATCTTTAGCAGCAACCGTTAGAAAATTAATCGAACACGGTCTAAGCCGAGATGAAATTCTAGATATAACGAATATTTCATCAGAAGAATTTGATCGCATCGTCTCTGAAAATAAACACTACCAACTACCGTACACCTATTTAAACGATGAGGAATCGAGAGAATTTGAGAGACTGCTGGAGGATATTCGTCAATCAAAGGATATATATGAATTAATCGATGCAGAAAAAGAAAGAGAAAGGATCAAGTTCATCCATCGCGTCCTGCTTCGATATCAAAAGGAGATGGATCTATTATCCCCACAAGAAAACGAAGATAGCGTCGAAAAGATGATGAAATACTTAGAAAGAACGGTTAAAAATGAACAGGCTAAAAGTGCTTACTATTCATTAGTCCGTATTTTTGGAAACGAAATAAAACGGAAAAGAGAAAAAGTTTTGATTAAAGTCTCAGATGACTAAATATCGTCCATTTCAGGGTAAAGCCATTGCCGCTTTTCCTTTTGCTTTTTGGTTATTTAACTAAACTCCCGTTAACCAATCATGAAGCAAGCTTCACCACAGATGACGAAATAAATTTTATTCTTCTATGAGAGTTGAATAGAAAGATAATATCCTGCATAGCTTTCGTTCAATAACATTAGTTAAAGAAAAGGTAGCCACTTATGTGTTTTCTGCAACTAAAAAGTTAAGCGAAACGCAAGATTTTTTCAGCACTCCAAATCTTTTTATAAGTTCATATAAGAATGTTTTATATAATGTTACACATGATATAGAAAAAAAAGAGGATAGATACAGGCAGAATAATTTTTGCTTGTTCTATCCTTTTTTTACTACAAATGACCTCATTTACTACTACAACATTTCCCGTATTTGGCTTCGTTAAAAGGCTTTGTTAAGTTATATTGTTACATCAAAAGAAAATGAAGATTGAAACAATAATCAGAAATGCGTATACCCCTATTACTATACTTACAATACTTATTGAAATTGTCTTCCATCGTCCTTTTTCACTTATTAAGGCTGTTATTAACGAAAGTCCTACACCGATTATTAAAATGCCAGTACCAATACCTCCTCTAATTTTACCATATCCGAAGGCTAATACAATATGAGTCAAGATTAGTAAAGCAATAGATACTTTCCCTAAATGTTTTCTCAATTAAAAATCCCCCTATGAATTTGGTTTAAATTATTATTAACCATTTCTTCCCTTTACTGTATATTTCAATTTTATCTCTTTTTAGAATTTTATTCAAAGGTAACCAATGGTGTTATGTCAAGAAAACGGACACGTTAAACAGAGAGAAATAGCTGAATTTAGGCAGCTACTTTTCTCTGGTTAGCGTAGTATGAAGCCTCAAATTAACATGGCGATACATAGCCAAGGGCGGAATGACTTCTTTTGCGGTTGTAGAAGCATTCGATGTACTCAAAAATGGCTTGTTTCGCTTCTTTTCGCGTGCGGAATCGATTCAGATAAATGCACTCTTTCTTGATGAGGCTATGAAATGACTCTATACAAGCGTTGTCGTAACAGTTTCCACGTCTCGACATGCTCACTTGAAAATGATGTTCCTGTAAGAGTTGCTGATAGTCATTCGAAGCATATTGACTTCCACGATCCGAATGATGAATCACTCGTTCCGTTGGTTTTTCGCTGTTTAGAGCCCGTTGTAACGCTTTGATGACTAACTCTTTCGTCATTCGTGTATCGATATACCATCCTACAATCTTACGAGTATATAAATCCATGATACTCGCTAAATACAACCAGCCTTCATCGGTAGGAATGTACGTAATATCCGCCATCCATACTTCATTCTGAGCCGTTGCTTGGAAGTTTTGTTTCAATAGATTGTCATATACGTTGTAAGAATGGTTACTGTTCGTAGTGGCTTTGAATTTACGGACGGTAATGGATCTCAAGCCTTCTTCGCTCATGATGCGAGCGACCGTCTTTTGAGACACACGAATCCCTTGTTTGCGTAGTTCTTGCGTAATTTTTGGGCTTCCGTAAATCTTACGGGACTTTAGATACTCATTTCGAATCTGTTGAGTGAGTTGTTCTTTTCGTTCTTTCTGTTTACTTTTCGCGCGCTTGAGCCAGTCGTAATACCCACTTTTGGAAACCCCGAGCACTTGACACATCTTCACCACACGAAATTCATTTCGATGTTGAAAAATGAAGGCGTAAATTACTTCTGGTTTCT
This sequence comes from Parageobacillus thermoglucosidasius, assembly GCF_001295365.1. Classification (GTDB taxonomy): domain Bacteria; phylum Bacillota; class Bacilli; order Bacillales; family Anoxybacillaceae; genus Parageobacillus; species Parageobacillus thermoglucosidasius. The sequence goes on from NZ_CP012712.1 coordinate 2,612,623, forward strand.
GGTGAAGATGCCTAACGCCTTTTTTAGGATCGCCTCCTCCAACTCTTGATTGCGACGGCGTAATTCGATGATTTCTTGATTTTGTGGCTTGATGTTGCCTGAACCAACAAAACTCTTTCCGTTTATTCTTTGTTGAGTTTCTTTAGCTAGATTTGTTGAAAAACAAGAATAAAGATAAGGGGGATTTTACTCCCCCTTCGTAGACGATCACGTGCCTTGGATTTTGCAATCAGTTTTTACTCGTTATTGTACCATTTCGATAGATTTTTATAATTCCTCACGAAATAAACTCTTCACAACTTCATACTGCGTTATTCTTTCTCTATTTTCTAAAATCGTCTATATATCTTTCTTGATTTTGTTCATTTATATATTTCCAAAATCTCCATCCATTCGTAGAAGTATTATCCTTACCGCTTAAATTATATTTTGCTTTATCCGCAGCGGCTGAAACAGATAAAACTTCGCCATTGTAATGTACCTGTTGAGTCTCAATATCAAATATAGCTTCCACTTTTTTGTTATAATAACTAGCAAATATTTTTATATTCCCTTTTGTTTTTGGTGGTTGATAGAAAAGATCTACTATCTTTTGTTCTTTTGCTATAATATATTTCTCAACTAATTTGAAAATTGCTTCCGCTCTTTTTTCTAAAAATGCAATATAAAAGTCATCATAGGCACCATCTATTATTTCTGTAGGTATTAAATGATTTTTTAAGCTTTCTACAATATTTGGATTAATTTTCATCAACTCTTTAAGATATCTTGATGGAGATTTCTTTCCAATTTTTATGTTTGTGATTTTGGGAATCAATGTCCTGTTCGCTACACAATCTATTAGTGATAATATTTGTTCATTATCTTTAAATTTATTTTTTATGTATTCTTTAGGGAAGATATGATGATCTTCTAACTTGCTATTTAAGTGTAGCTGACTTGAATTGCTCCAATCTATTAAACCTTTCGATGCAAAATTTATAAGGTTTAAAATTCCTTTATAAATAACATTTCCTTTTTTAGAGAAAGACAAAATATCTTCGGGCGAAGTGATTTGAATTTTTAGGCGACTAAAAAAAGCTTTATCACTTATCTTCTTATTTTGAGCAATATTAGAAAGAATAGATGCGTCTTGAATTATAGCTTCATTAGAGCCTGAAGAATACCGTTGAGCAAAGATTGATGACCAATACCAGTATTTAATAAATTCGTATTGGTTTTCATTCATCTGAGAAAAATCAGATTTATGGATAGAACGCAAAAAGATAATTAAAGGTATCAACATGTTTTCGTACGGCATCCATTTTTGAGAAATTATGAATCTCTCTTTAAAAAGAAAATCAAGAACTTTTCTATAACAGTCACAAACCTCATCCCAATACATATTGAAATGTTCATAGTTTAAATTGGATAAAATATAATTTCGATCAACTTCTTTGCCATTGCTTACAATATAGGAAATGGCACGAACAATTATCTCTCGATTAAAATAATAATTTGGAAAGCTTGACTCTAGTTCTTCGATTTTTTGTCTTAAATTAAATCCTTTGTATAACTTGGCCGCCAAAATATCTATAAAGTTAAGTTGAATACCTTTGCTATTGCTTCGTTCGAAAAAGAGAGCAAATTTTTCAGTATCCATATTTAACAAATAATATGAAAGTAATTTATCACTTTTGAAGAGTTCTCCTAGTTTTACGCATATCATTCGATATTTTCTAAACGCTAGTTTCAATTCTTCTTCATCCATACCTGCAATGCATGATAATTTCCCGAAATAATTCTCCTTAATGTCATCATCTAATATATCGCCTTTTGATATTAAAAAAGCATCAGATAACTTTATAGAGAGACGATCTTCATCTTCTTGAAGACTAAATTCAAATAACATTTCTTCCAAAGTTCTTTCCCTCAATGCTTTTTCACGAACGGATGTTTCGAGTTCCTCTTCATTTTTAGCAATGAACCATACTTCGTCGACGCCTGTTAGAGCTCTATAAATAGAAGTAACCCTTTGCTGGCCATCGAGTATAATCCTAAAGTTATTAATTTGGGTCATTCGTTGAATGTCTTCTTTATTAAAAAATTTGGTTGCTAGTTTTCTTCGACTACCTTCTCCCTTTCTAGGTCTTGTATCTATTTCTCTAACCGTTATTTCAAAAGAAGGTTTACCATATATTATAGAACCTATAAAAATGTCTCTAACCAAAGAATCAAAAAGCTCGCATGTTTTACTTAGTTCCCATACGAAGTCTCTTTGAAATTCTGGTAATAAGATATTTTCTTTATGTATATTTTCGACCAAATCCTTTATCGATTCTGTTTGTTGTGGGGCAATCATTTAAATCCTCCTTCTCCATTATTCATGGTATTATTGTACCATTTTTCAATAACATTCCATAATATGTTTGCTATTTATGATTGGTAAAAATGAGTAAATAAAACCAATCTCCCGTTCTATTTTTTACTAAATGTATATGATTGGTTAAATAGTTATAACTTGCAGCTAATTCCCTCCTTTTCAGTTAGGTTGCTATTAGCGTCGAAAACGTAATCGACCTTGTTGGACGCCCCTTCCTTCTGTTGAGTAGAACAGTTGTTTTATCATAGGTATAAGTCGTGAAATTCCCAGAAGTATCAGTGACGGAATTCAGGTTAGTCTAGAAAATTAAGGTAAATTTTATCTAAATGCCCTATAATTTAAATAAAAGATAACCCTTATAAAGGAGGTTTAAATCAGAAAGTGGCTACTAATATATCAAATGGAAAATTAGAAAGAATTGCCGTAGCAGCAGTAAAAGCAGAAGCAAATAAGCCTTCTTCCCTATTAATTGCTAATATTTCTGAAGGAGATAAGGGGATATCTTTTGATGGTGAAATACTAGTGTTTAAAGATCACTCAGAGTCCGTTGACTCCTTAATTGGGAAAGTACCTGTTCAGGTAAAAGGTACTTTGGTAGATAGCTTTTCTCAGGGGAAACGGACCTTCCCTTTAGGATTAGATCATTATCGTAACTATTATAATAGTAATGGTGTAGTGCTATTTGTCGTTGAAATACTTAAAACAGGTGAAACAAAAATCTTTTATAAACAATTGCTTCCAAAAGAACTTAGGGAAATAATAAAATGCTATGGTGAAGTAAAAAATCAAAAGCAAAGAAGTGTAACGCTTAGACCACTCAGTGAAACGTCCTTAGATGCTGTATGTAGACGCTTTATCCATGAATCGAAAAAACAACCACCTATACTTATCGAGAATAATCCCTTTAAAGAAGATGAATTTACTTCTTTTGAGTTGACTAGTCTAACCTTTGATCCGAAACGAAAGGAAACAAGTAATATTTTTGAGCATGACTTTACACTGTACGGTATTAAGGAAAACCTAAATGTTCCTTTACATCTTGCCCGGATTCATTCCGTATCAACAAAGTTAAAGGAAACAGTTGTTACAGATAACAATGAATACGAATTTAATTTGAAAATAACAGAGGAGCCAACCAAAAAAATATTCTTGATTGAGGATTCGCTTGAATTAAAATATAACGTAAACGATACGAAGATGAATTTTACTATCCGTAGGCTTGATTCTCTTGCGACTCAACTGAAAATTATTCCTTTTTTAATAGATTTAGTATCTGGAAAAGAAATTTATTTTAAAAACCTTTCCTTCACCTTCGGAAAAGTAACAATTAAAGAAAAACACTTGCTTGAAGAATTAAAAAATCTGTATTCAATGTTTTTAAAGCTACAGAAAGTTTTTCAAAAACTGAATGTTGATGAGAAGACTAAATTTGGAGATAAAGACGGAGAGTTTGACAAAATAGTCAATAAAATAAATCCGCTCGTTCACATGATTCTAGAGAATGATTATAGAAAACTTAAAATTAAAGAACCTGATATACCTAAATTTACCAACTATCAAATAGGTGATATACAGCTAATCTTTTTTTATAATCCAGAATCCCAAACTAAGTTAATCAATGCTTTTTCTAGAGATTTATTACAAAAAGATGCTCGGGTGGTAATTGGTGATAAGAGTTATCCGTATAGCCCATATGTATTATTAAATAAATCTGCATTGGCTTATGGTGCCAATATTGACTTTGAAGTTATTAAAGAGTCATTTAATCAATTTGATCCTTTTGTAAGTGAACTTTTTCCCATAACTAATGATTTCTGTTTGCGGTGTATAAATGCTTATGACATTTCAAATAATATTAAACTTCTTGAACTAGCAGAACATATTTATAATAAATATCCTGTTGATGCACCGGGGAAAAACGTAACTTCCGAATTTATTGTCGTGACGATTAATAGACTTCAGATTAAGTTGCGGAAAGAAGGACGTTTATCTGATGAGGAGTATCAACAGCTAATAAATTTAAGAAATTTTTCAAAGGATAATCTAGAAGCACAGTTTTGTACAAGTGTGTTACTAGAAAGTAAAACAGAAGCTAAGCTGATCTTCCAACGTTTTGAAAAAAGCAGACAAAAATTTTATGAAGGTCTTCCAATATACCATCTTTATAAAAAGCTTATTGAATAGCAAATACATGTTTTATTAAATAAGTTTATATAATGGGGCTGTCCCAAAAGCAAACATTTTTGGGACAACCTTACTTTTGTTTGTAAAAATACGAAAACCGTTCCACTTTCGGCATAAGTTTGGATTACATGCGGGGGGGTAAGTAAAGGGATTGTATATGAAGAAGTAACGGAAGGCTCAGACTCCAACAGGAAAAGAAGTTTATTTCGTCTCTTTTAAGACAACAAATGAAGGTATATTAGGACTGTTACTATTTTGGTGGATATTCAAACAAAGAAAGCAATAGGTTTTGTGTATCGTGAATAATAGTATCGAGGAATTGAATAGTTAGAACATTTTATTCTACTTCTCTCTTACATATTTTTCTATCTTTTTCTAGACAAATAAGAACGCGCGTGCTAATATGTATTATAAATTAACTCAATTTATTTTTTGTCTACAATTATCATTTTTTTGTACAAATTATCAAAGTTTATCCTCGATTATTAAGTTAACTTACTGTTTTATCATTTTTTTATCGTTTCACTTTATATTATGTAAACTAACTAAATTCCCCAAAATTTGAGGGTTTCTTCCCTCAAGTGCCCATAAAATCAATTATCCGGAACTTGTTAACCTAAGTTTCTCATAATTTTTTGTGTCTACGAATTATCATTTTTTTAACGAATTATCATTATTTTTTACCGATTATCAGCTAGAGGTGTTTTTATGTTGTTTCGACAAGCTATTGATGAATTTCTTTTGTATTTGCAAATTGAAAAAAACTATTCACTTAACACCGCTGATGGTTATGCGTATGATTTGAGATGTTTTGAGAACTTCTTAAGTCAACATGGTTATTCTGTACAACTTCATGACATTACAAAAACGCATGTCTAAGCTCTATAGATAAATATACCAAATATACAAAATTTAGCACACATAAAAATATTAATATTGCGTTATATTGCCCGTTAGTGAACCATGAGCGAGCTTCACCACAGATGATAGAAGTTAACTTGTTCTTCCATGAGAGTTGAATAAAGGATTATTCTTTTTAAACTCATCCCATTCCTCTCGAAGAATACCCATTCGAATGGAATCATAGTATTCGCCATTATAGTAGCGGCATTTTCTCATTCTCCCTTCTAATCGCATTCCTAATTTTTCCGCACATCTGATCATTCGTGGATTTCCAGACCAAGTTGTAAGCCCTACTCTCTCGATGGTTAGATTTTCAAAGAGATAGTCAATCCATAAAGATAATGCTTCCGTTCCAAATCCACCGTTCCAATGTTCAGGAGAATATATGACGATCCCAATTTCAAGCCATCGTGTACGCTTATCCTCCCAATAATAGCTAACCATCCCTATAATTTGACCTTGATATTCTATAATCATTTGACTTGGTACATCCGTAACATTCATTCTTTCTTCCATTCTCTTAGAAAACTTTTCAAAGGTGCAAAATTCAAGCGGATAATAAGGAGCATCGTATTTTTTCCATTCTGGATTCTCCACACCATATATCAGGTTATATAGAATTGGCAAATCATCCTGCGTTGGTGTCCGCAGAGATATTCTTTTTCCTGTCAGCAACAACTTTTGTAACATATATCCACCCCCTATCTTACAGAATTCAACAACCCGTGCTATTATTCCTTTTCTAAAAGGCTCTATTATCGTTAATGGTTGGTTTTCGACCAAATGAAAAGCCACCTTATGATGATAAGGCAGCTTTTTTGTACATATTTTTTTATTTAACTATCGCACCATTCGTTCAATATAACCCTTCGTTACCTTCTTTAACCCCCGAGTAAATATAATGGTTCTTACCGAAAATAAATACTTCTTTTTCCTTAGTGAAACCAATCTTCTCTGCCACACGAATGGATGGAACATTTCTTGGATCAATAATACTGATCAGCTTATTTAAACCCAATTTATAAAACGCATATTCCTTGCACGCTTTAGCCGCTTCTGTTGCAAACCCCTTGGACCAATATTTTTTATTCATGTGGTATCCAATCTCTACTTCTATACTGCCATTTATTTTTTGTTTAACCAGACCACAATCACCGATCAATTCATTCGTTTCTTTCAAACAAACCGCCCATAATCCATAACCATCATCCCGATATCTATCTTGATTTCGTTTAATCCAGTCTTGAGTTTGCTCAAAACTAAAGGGAGCCGGATAAAACTTCATTGTTTCTGGGTCAGAAAAAATATAATGTAGAGAAGTAATATCTTCATCTTTATACTGTCTTAATATCAACCTTTGTGTTTCAAGAACAACCATTTCCCCATACCCTTCCCTTTTGTTTAATCTCACGTTTTAACTAATATTATTTGATTTAAGATAATGAATTCCTTGCTCCTTCAACCTTTCTGCTCCCTTAGCCAACCATGAAGTAGGATTCAGCACAGATGACGGAGGGGAACTCGTTCTTCCATGGGAGACAATCATGCCAAATCTATATGACACCATCAAATAAAAAAGCTACTGGATATACACTAACTGATTTCATAAACTAACCATTCAGACAATTGACCACCCATTTTGTTGTAAAGAGATTGAGCAACTAAATTATCCTTTGCAGTTTCCCATGTCATGTAGGCAAAATCATTCTCTCTTATATAAGACAAGCATGTTTGAAACAGTTTCTCGCCTAGTTTTTGCCCTCTTGCTTCTGGTATCACAAACAAGTCATTTAAAATAGCCATTTTTTTCACCTGAAGAGTGCTAAAGGAGAAATACAAGGTTGCAAAACCTAATAATTTTCCATCTTGTTCTGCAACAAATTGTATTCCACTAGCGGGGTTATCCAATAGATGCTGTATCAATCCTTTCAGTGACTCTTCCGTTGGTTTAGGTCTTTTATAAAAATCCACAATGTATTGATACATTAAATTTAAAAGTTGCGGAATATCCTCTCGATTAGCTGTTCTTATAGCTAAATCCCCCATCTCTTTTCCCCTCCATTTGTATCTTTATGTATAAAGGAATTTAACCTTAAAAAATTGATTTTGCATCTTGCGGCAATTCTTGGTACCGTCAAGAATTTTGTGTAATGTAAGATAGATAGGGTATCTCTGAAATAGATTTGGAATAGAGGGGGGGCTGGTTCCCCCCCAGGGGACTGAATATTCAGTCTCTTGAGGGGGAAAGGGAGAATCCCCTCATCTCATCTATTTACATTATTTGGTTAATGATAACGTTCTTCAAACATTCGCTCGAGGGCTTCCTGCGCTTCGGCAAATCCTCGCAACTTTCGTTCTGCCCATTTCTCGTTAAAATCTTGAACGGTCAAATATACGACTTTTTCAGCGGCTTCTAAACTGCTCAAACTGTTCATCGGCTTTAGACGTTTCCGAATCTCCTTGATCGTTCGTTCGATGGCATTGGTCGTGTAAATCACACTTCGAATACTGCTTGGATAGTCCATAAAGGTGAGAAGAACATCCAACTCATTGGCCCACGATTGGACTTCCCTTGGGTATTTGTGAGACCATTTGGATTGAAACTGTTGAAACATCTCCAATGCGATTTCTTTATTCGGAGAACGATAAATGAGTTTCAGGTCCTCCGCCATTTCGAATTGATCTTTTTTCCGAACACGGCTGAGGGTGTTGCGGACTTTGTGCACGACACAGCGCTGCACATCGGCTTTCGGATAAACCGCCTTAAAGGCTTCCTCCAGCCCCGGAAGGCCATCGAAGACGCCAAGAAGCACTTCCTTGACGCCTCTTTGGTAGAGCTGTTGGAGAATCTCCTGCCATACATAGGCGCTTTCTTGTCCTCCTACGAAGAAATCAAGAATTTCACGATACCCTTCTTCGTTCACCCCTAATACCACATAAATAACTTCTTTCTCTACCGTATCCCGGCGAAGTTTCACGTACAAGCCGTCCAAATATAAGACCGAATAACGTTGGTGTAGTGGACGAGCGTGCCATTTCTCGATGTCTTCCTTCACGACATCGGTAATCCGGCTGATCGTCGCAGGAGAATAGGTGCTTCCTAGAATTCGTTCGATAAACTTGCCAATTTCCCGTGTACTCATGCCACTTTGATACATCCTAATGATTGCTTCCTCCAGCCAGCCGGTGTGCCGTTGGTAAGGGGCAAACAACTGTGTTTGAAATTCCCCGTTTCGGTCTCTTGGAACCAAAAGACCCTCAATCCGGCCATATTGCGTATCTAGATTTCGCTGATAGTAGCCGTTTCTCATATTCGGTGTTCCAGCCTGTTCGATTTCGAGGAAATTTTTGATTTCTTCCCGCATAATCAGTTCTAATTTTTCTTTTACAAACTGACGAATGGCATTTTCCAGTTGATTTGCCCAGTCGACATTCGGTATACTTCTTTTAGACATAGGTAGGGTACTCCTTTCTCTGGAATGTGTTGTGGTCCAAATCAGAGAATACCCTACCTTTTTTCTTTTGTTCTAGCAAAATGCTTTACACAAAATTTTATACATCATCCAATTCTTTTACGTGTTTTAGAAACTTTAGTGCTCTTTTACACTCTTCTTCAGGAAACTGAAAACCATATACTTGCCCAACATATTCAGCAGTTTTTTTGAATAAGTCATGGAATAAGAATAATGAATTCCAGATATTATCATAATTAGCATCTGTATATGTCTTCTCAAAGTCATTCCAAATTTCAGGCTCCAAGAACTTTTTTAAGCGTCTTCCTCCTTTTCCAATCGAGTATTTATAATCTGTTTTAATCCCTACATACCATTCAAGCATTTGAATTAATGGCTCACGTAAAACAATATCTATTAAACGCATTAACAATGGTAATTCTTGTCTCCAAATGGTTTTTGGAATATGAGATACTAATCCCCATATAAAACTATTACAACAATCGTTATATAATTTTTCCGTTGGTTTTTTTATAAGATAACTTTGTTCACTTGGAGGTGGGATATCTGGAATATTGTGGTCTTTGTCTAGTAAAACCTTTGTTAAACTATCCTTAATTAGTTCATCCACTTTACTTATGTGAATAAAATGCATATCAATTCGGTTTCCATCCATAAATTGCATTAAATATGTATAACGACCATCGCCAATGGGAGGTGGAAAAATTTTATCTTCGGGTTTTTCCATAAGCATTACTTCCCTAAAGTGAGACAAAATATAGTTTTCATCTTTAAATGGTTCAACACTTGTAACTAAATATACAATATCATAGTCTTGAAATATATCTTTTTTTATGTTTGGATTTACACGAGAACCGTTCATTAGCACTCCACGTATACGATGATCTTGCTCAGCAAATGTTATGATTAAATCCAACATTTCTTGTTCTGTTCTCATTTTCACATATGTCACCCTTTCCTACCTTTATCCTCAATACGAGTGGTGAATGACTCTCCCCGTCGGTTTTTCGATGTTGAGAACTCTTTGTGGTCTTACCCCTGTCAAGTAGACAAAATAAAATATCGAAACTTTCTGTTTTACCAGATGGAAATATGAATTTTAACATGTGAATTTGCAAGGTGACAGTTCAGTTGGTGATTTCCATGAGTTTTCTTATGGCTGATAGTTAATTCCTAAGCCAAACCAAATCATTCCCATACAAGAAATGATTAGGATGAAGTGAAGGATGCCGCCTAAATAGGAGTAGAATCGATCTTCTTTTAGGAGGCCAAGCAAGCATATGAGCATTCCGAACAATGAGATCCAAATGAAACTGATATCAAAAACGGGAATCTCCGCTATAATTTGCACATTTAACAAAATAAGCAAAAATATAGCCACCAATGTATTTAGCATATTGATTCTTACCATTCTCATTTTCGACTATTCCCCCTTTGCTATGGCAAATGGATCTGACCTAATCGAATCACGTTGACTTCCTTCATCTTTTCTAGAGACAAAACATCTTTGGCGGTTCCTGTCATAGCGATTCCATAAATCTTCAATTCTTTATGCTTTTTCACCCATTTTAGTCGCTCGGCCATCTTTAAGTCTTTGTATTCCGTTAGTTGTGTTGCCCATTTTTCGTTTTTGCTCAATAGCTCGAGCCCTTTGATTACTTCTTCGTAATCAGTAAACGAGCGATTGAATACAGAATTTACATGCACTTTTTTGTACGGAAAGCCAATTGCTGGTGTTTGGATGAAATCTAAATCATTCCTCATCTGTTCCTCTACACCTGTGTCCAACGCAAGCCATGTCATATGATATCCTTTGAATTTTTCATTTATTTCTTTTAAGGAATAGGACTGATTCAGGGAAATATAGATTTCAACCGGCCAATCGCCCGGGAGAGATTCAATTTTTCTTCGTTCGTCAGGTAAAAAGTACTTGGCTTTCGGATGAATAAAGTTGATTCCAATGTGATGAATCGAATACCCAATCGCTCGATAATTCGATTCTTTAGCAAACACATTATTGAAAAATAGTTTGTAAGTATCCTTGCCTAGATAAATTTTTTTATCATCCATCCATTTATATTTGTCGGTCGTGACAATCATAGTAAAAGGTTTGATCTCATCATCCACTGTATCGTAATCTACATACACATTTGGCGCTGTCATTTCACTCACCGTTTGAATGGTTTCAATAAATTCGTTCCCTCTGTTATGCTCTCGCCCCCAGCCGTAATAAACAAAAGTAAACATAGTCAATAAGGGAACAATCGTGAGTATAAACGATACAACAAGCAGCGTATTTCTAAAAAAGAATTTTTGTTGGGCCTTTTTCATCATTTTTGCGAGATCGGCTTCCTTCATCCCTTCATCATGAAGGGTTTCATGGAGAAATTCATGGTATACGTCAAAACTTTCAAGAAGCTCCTCTATTTTCTGCTCTTCCTCTTTGTTTAGTGTGCCATTTTGATATTTCTGCAATAATGGTTTTAACTCGTCTTTTCTCATCCCTTCACCTCATTGCGTAATCGTTTTTCTAATTCCCGCCTGCCCCGAAACACAAGGCTTTTTAAATAAGGGAGTTTTACGTTTAACAGCTCCGCCGCTTCTTTGTAGCTAAATCCTTTTAAATCGATGAGCATAATGGCTTTTTGTTGCAGTTCTTTCATGTTGGACAAATGTTTATAAATCAACTCCAGCTCATATTTTTGCAAAAACGCGTTTTCCGTTTCTAATAATGGATCTAGCTTTAACGACGCAAAGAAATCATCCACTTGTACAAGCTGCATCTTTTTTGCTTTTCTGCAGTGGTCGATGAAGGTATTATAAGCGATCCGGTAAAGCCATGACTTTATTTGTGCTATTTCGCTTATGCCGCTTACATGTAAATAAACCTTATAAAATGTTTCCTGCAGGAGATCCTCTGCTAAATGATAATCATTCGTTAATCTGTACAGATAGCGAAAAAGGGATTTGGAATACAAGCGCATAAGTATATCGAACTCGAAATTATTGGCAATGGTTTCCACCCTCCTTCCGCTATAAAAGACGCATAAAAAACAAAAATGTTTCTGTTTTTCCAAAATTTTTTATGAAATAATCAGAAAGATCATCGGATATCATTTTGAAACAGCACCCATACATACTTTAATTACCTCTATATAAAGCGGTTACCGCTAGACTTTTATGATAGCCCTCTTGGACAATGGATAAGGTTATTTTTATTAGTGAAGCGATCAAATGAAGAGGATTTTGATTCGTATGAAATGAGGAGCGTATTCGAGGAAGCAAGAATGTTTTGCAGAATTTTAAGCTGTCTTTTGTGGGGCTAAAAGAAAAAACAGGTATGCCAGTTCCGCTTTTAGGAAAGAATGGTCTTCCATCTCGTGAGGATTTCCCTCACTTTATTTATTATATATGAGCATATGTTCATATTTATGTATCATATTTTACCTTCATTTTTTTGTCAAGTTTAGAAAATGTTTTTTCATGAAAATGGGTGATTTAGATAATAAATGAATGAGGGGGAGACTGAGGACAAACGTTCAGGTGGAAAAATCGGACTTGCAACATGCCGATTTAAGGGGATAAAAAGGACAGCAGCAAACTGTCCTTTCCGAATATCAGCATTAAATTCTTCTTCAAGTTCCCGTATGACGTTATCCTCATTACTTGTTTGTTGTGTTTGTTCCTCTTTTTTCTTAGTTTCTTTCTTGTCTTTATTCCTGTTCATTAGAAGCCTCCGTATGAATGCAGTTTATCGATCGATTCAAAATGACCACTTTTTATTGTTCGTTTTCGATTTCATTTTTAGCATCCTTCTTGTTACGTTCTGTATACCATATCATCTTCACATTTTAATTGTGTCACATCCGCTTTCATACTTTTAGCGATGTCTTGAGTTCTGATGAAATTAGGCATTGCAAAAAAACAATTTGATTTAAAAGAAATAATCTATATGCAATAACCTTAAGGGATTTGATATTTTATAAGACCAAATCAGTATACGATTTGTTTTTTTATTTTTCGCTGAAATATCAATATTTTTTGACTAAATCCTTTTTAATGATTTTGGTATTTTATGTTAAACTGAATATATAGATTGCTCAGAAAGTTAGCAAAGGGAAAATTAACCCACGAGGGGGAAGTGTATGAAAAAGTTTTTAATTACATTATTAGTATTAATTGCGTTAGGCATTGAGGGGAATTTTGTTACTGGACTATTTAGTGCTAAACCACCTTTACCAACCATAACTGTTGGAGAAAAAAAGGTAGAAGTGGCACAAGGTTCGTATTGTTGGAATGGATTACTTAATTCTGTTTGTGCCGATACAAGTTCTCCGCCAGAACTCATTAAAAATCAAGAACTAAAACCTGTGGTTGTACCACCAGATTCCCAATTGAAAATAGAATTCAAAGATGAGCCTAAAGAAAATACATTAGTAGTAAATAGATGGCTTACAAATGAAAAAACAGAAAATGTTCCAATAAATGATAATGTGATACTATTACCAAAAGAAAAAGGTGTATATGTGTATGATGTTTCAGCGAGATGGGAAAAGGGAGATTCAAGTTATGCCTTTGTAATTGAAGTACGGTAGTAACCTTTTAGTAACAGTCTTAATTGAACAAGTCAATATAATTTTAGTTTCAAACGCTTGGAATAACGGATTGACCCCCTAATTTTGGACACATCCTATCTTATTTTAGGTTATTCTTAAAATTTCTCATTTTTTCTTGGCAAGAAAGATCAAATCCCTCTTGCCTTATACTCGAATTTCTTTAATTATTAACGCTTCCGTTTGCGCTTTTTTGTAAAATTCATGCGGCGGAAGATCGAGAATGCTTGAATGAATCCTCCGTTCGTTATAAAATCGCATATACTCCACCACAGCTTGATAAGCCTCTTCATAGCGATCAAACACCATTCTCCCTAGACATTCCTCTTTTTGATTGTCCAATGAACACCGGAGCGGCACTTCGTACAGTTGCTTGTTCAAGATGATCGCACCCCTCGCGAATTTTTACATAACGCGCATTATAGATCATCCTACAGTCATATGGGTCATACCAGTAATCGCCCCTTCATTCATCGAATACACTTGGTGACATAATGACTGTATGTCCACCTTGTTGTGAGACGTCAATAAAATCGTGCAGCCCCTTTTGTTTTCTTCCCTGATAATCTCATACACCTTGTCTACAGATTTTTCATCCAGGCCATTCATTGGTTCATCGAGCAATATAAGTTGCGGCTTCTCCATAATGCACTGCGCGATGGCCAGTCTTTGTCTCATTCCGAGAGAATACGCCTTCACCGGCCTTTTATCATGCGGATCCAATCCCACTCTCTCGATCGCCTCTTTCACCTCACTCTCTCCGATTTTTTTCTGAATCATGGCTAAAAAATTTAAATTATCGAATCCTGAGTATTGTTCAAGGAAACCTGGTTTTTCCAACAAAACTGCGATATCGCTCGGAAACGATACGTCTTTATGCAACGTCTGGCCAAATACTGCTACCGTGCCGCTGGACGGCTTCACAAGTCCGCTTATGACTCGGAATAACATCGTTTTCCCAGATCCGTTCGGCCCGACGAATCCATAAATCTTTCCTCTCTCCAACTCTAAGTTGATATTGCGCAAAACTTCTCTCCCTTTTATCGTTTTTGAAACATTGGACAAGACGATCGCATTCATATCGCAAACCTCCTAGATATAATCCGCGTTCTTCACTCTCTTTATCGTCAGATACCCGAACACACCGATCAACAAGAGCTCCACGAACAGAGCCGACCACAACATAGGGCCGCCCCGCAAGAGATCCACCATGCTGTAGTACAAAGGAACAAAAGCCATCGGCCTCTTTACGCCTACAAAAAACAAAGCGAGAATGATGGCATTCGCCAGGTGATTCGTCGCATGCACCTTCAACAACATCCACACGCTGGCATGCCAATACAAATTCACTGCGATGCAAACGAACATGAGCACTAGTGAACGGTCAAACGAAAAAGCCATATGCGACACACAGAGACCGAAAACGCTGGCGATCAAAAACGCCGCCAACACATACACCAATGTAAACAGAACGCCAACCAGCAGCCTGGCCATCGTGTACGACGTCGTATCCCGCAACAAGATCCATAGTTTATATTCAAAAGATTTATCTCTTGTTTTCCAAATGATTTGGAGCAACACGACATATCCGAAACAAAACATCAACCAATACATCCAATTCGACATCGTCACCGATCCAAATAAACGAACGAGCGACTCGGATAGGTGTTTGGAAGAAAACGCCTCTGATCGGATAGACATCATCGTTCCTAACAACGGAAATAGGATGCATGTGATCCATACCCTTTTCAAGTCAACCTTGATGAGTGTGAACTCCAAAGACATCGGTTTCATAAGAGATCATCCTGAACATAATAATTTTTGTAGTTTGACGAAAAACGAACTATATTGATCAACATCATGATGATCAAGGCTAAAAAAATCATTGTCCAAACTGGAGACACTCTTTCACTTATGTAGAATACGTAAGGAATCACCCGGGCAGTGAACATATCCAATATGGCCAGCGTCATGACCGTCATGACGCTGAGAAAGCGTTTCGTCCAAAGATCCGTTAGTGCCACAAAAATCAATCCGAATATGGTGGTGACAAAAAAGTACATGAAGAGAAAATAAAGGAATGAACTTTTGTCATCACTGTGTGGCACATATAAAAAAACAGCATGGTAGTGCTTCATGTTTGGATATACCACATATTTCACAAACGCTGTACATAATCCGCCTACTACGGCAACAACGAGAGACACAAGCCCCGCGAAAACGATGACCAATAGCGCTTTATGCATCCCGATCTGTCCCCGAGTGCGGTATCTTCTTAGCACAATCCAAATATTGGTTTGAAGCGTTGAACCTAAAAGAAATAAAAAAGCAGGCAGATGAAAAAATTCATACCGATAGAGCAAGACAAAATCTTTTAGGCTATGCCACTTCGCAATAGTGCTCGATCCCCATGGAAGGACGGCTGCGATCATCAACAAGGCCATAACCCCAAGAACCGTTTTGATGACGGTTCGATGCAGCTGCACATCTTGCCAGACAAAATCGAAGTTCTGTTTACAGAACATCCTCATTCTTCTTCACTCCATACCAAAATACCCCTAAGGCCATCATGAATTGGAGAGCGAACACGATGACGATTTTATGATAAGACAGTCCTTCTACTGGTTGTGACGGAACTAAGAAATTAAATGGGTCCCAGCCCAACTTGTTCGTGATCGTCAACACCGCCCAACAAACCATATAAATGATTTGCGGCAACAACGTGATCAAATATCGATTCTTCATCACTAACGAAAACGCCAAACCAAGGCAAACATAACCGCCGGCAAATAGCCCCCCGATCACGTAATAAACGAATATGTACCAGTAAGGCGAGATCGCAAGCAAAGACGAAAAGAGCGTTTTCTTTTCCCCCTCAAATGAATTATCCGGCAACTGCAGCGTCCCATCCATGAGTTGCCTGTATGCATGCGAAAAACTCGAATAATCCCAATGGTTGGTCAAAAGGTTCACAAGCACAACCCCAAGAAGAAGAGGAAGAAGAAATAAGAAAAACGCGCTGATATAGGCAAACAAAAATTTCCTCCGGTAATATACGCCTCTACCCATTCGCGTTAATTGGTAATGAAGATTTCCGCTGCTTTGGTCTCGATAAATCGAATCCGCTAATGGGATCGATAACAATAATGGAAAAAGGAAGTAGTATAAGGCTGAAAGCACGTTAAAACTATAGCCTCCTAGACCAATCCATGCGAAGTGGGGCGATGTCAAGGCGAGAACATTCTGATTGTGATGATAGATTCGTTGGAGCAACTTCACATATTCGTTGTATTCTTTCACCCCCGTCACGACGGCGCCAATGACGAGCAACAGCAGGCACGCTGCGCCGATGTAAAAATTCTTGTTCTTGACCATTTTTAATAACTCTGCATACATGCTATCCTCTCCTATATCTTTTGGGGCTGATCCCCTTCGCCACCTTCGTGGCGAAGGGGAATAGCTCGACGAAGGAAACGGCTCTCTCTCCAAAATGCAGTTGATCATATCCGCTTGAGCCGATCACTTATCAGGATAGAATTTACCCGCAATATCAACAGTGACATAAGTGAAGGATGCATTTTTCCGCAACTAATGAAACTTTTTTACCAACAGCACTTTGATCTACAGTAAAATAGCGAGTGTCATTATCCGTTACATTCAGCGCGGTTGGCGACACTTTCGTCGAGCCTTGCTGAATCCACATATTCGCTTTATATCCTTGTCCAACGACCGAATTTTCCACTTTGCTTTGGCTGTTCGTCGCTTTATTTGCGCTCGCTAATTCCGTGTCAGCTCCAAATCATGGAAGGCTATTTGGGCAAAGAGGTGGCCTCCATGGTCAACGTGTGCCGACAAACCGTTTCCCATTATGTGTCGCTGTTCAACGAAGGCGGTCTGGAGATCTTGCTTCATCGGGATTTCGCCCCCGGGCGGGAGCCGTTTCTCACCGAAGAACAGCAGGAAGAGATCAAACAGCTTGTGTTGACCACCACTCCCGTGGAACTGGGCTGGGACGTCGCTTCGGCGTGGAACACCAAACTCCTGCAATCCGATGTCGAAAAGCACTTCGGTGTTTGGCATTTCCCGCGAAGCGTTACGAAAACTCCTGCACCGCAAAGGGCTGTCGTGGACACGGCCGGCCTACACATTGGCGAAAGGCGATCCGGATCGACAAAAGAATTTTGAGAAACAGATCGACTTCCTAAAAAAAACTTAATGGATCCTGATTCGGTCTTGTTGTACCTTGATGAAACACATATCCGCTCTTACCATGTCTTGCGGTCCACATGGTCGGAAGTCGGCCGCCAAAAACAAGTGCCGACGTTCGGCCATCATGCCCACGTATCGCTGTTTGGCGCGGTCAACATCCACGATGGCGAAACGGTGCTTCTCAAACGACCGCTGCCAATGCCGCGACGTTCTTGGATTTCTTGAGAATGCTCAAAGAGCGCTATCCGGACCGTCTCATAGTCTTGGTGTTGGATAACGCCCGCATTCACCATGCCAAAATGGTCAAGGAGTTTTTGCGGGAAGAAGGGCAGTGTTTTCACTTTATTTACCTTCCTCCCTATTCGCCACAGCTGAACCCGATCGAACGCTTATGGAAATGGCTGAAAGATACGGTGATTGCCAATGTATTTCACAAGGACCGCAACGATATCATTCAAGCCATTACTCGGTTTGTCAACTACATCCACGAACGTCCGGAGGAAGTGCTGCAGCACTTAGGGTGTGCAGGATGACTGAGAAGTTAACTCTTCATGTTGCATGTATATATTATTTGTAATCATCATATAATAAATGGTATATTTTGTAAATACATAATTTATATTTTATATAACAAAAATTATGAATTATTTAATTTTATAAACTCCTACTACTTCATCATCGTCATCAATCAACTTATAGTTGGGATAACCGTTGATTAAATCAATACCAACACTTCAGCAGCAACGTTCCATATCACGTGATGGGTTAGAACCTGCTTTTATGTAGAGTATAACTGCATTTAATAAGTCTGGAGGAACGCTTATGACGTTGTCATATGCTTCGTAGACCAATTTCTTCCCTCCAAATAACAGTCTTGAAGCATCTTTTGCTTGGACATCTGCCTCCGAAAGGAGTATCATTAACGAACGTTGTACCAACTCCCTCACTCGGATATCATGAATTTTTTCATTTACCAAGAAAACCATTCTAAATTTTTCGTGATCCGAAGTGGAGCGAAATGTCGTATAAATAAAATTCGGCATGATATCGTATTGCTCACATCTCTTTACAGCATCAGCAACCGACAACCCTCCGTCAATATCGAGCGCAAAAACCTGTGGACTGATCCAATAAGCATTTTTTCTAATCCCATCTTTAAATTAAAAACAGTAGGCGCAAAACTTTTTTCATTTGGAATGACAACAACCTTCGCAAGTTCTTGCATCGTTACTTCTATCGGCAAATTAGCAATAAGAATACTTTGTGCAAAATTGCTTAATAACTCTGTTCTCCATAAATTTTGCACATTTATTTTCTATGATGATATTAGCATTTAGTTTGTTTATGGAGGGAAATACATGAAGAAATTATTGTTTGGAACCATTTTAGCGGGAGTTGTTGCTATTGGTGCAGCCTGCTCAAATAATGCTTCTCAGAGTTCTATGCAAGGACACGATATGTCAAACATGAGTACCAAAGAGGAAAAAACACCCAAAACCTCTGAAGTCAATGAGCAGCTGCCTTTAGCAACAAGTACACAAGTTTTATCAAGTAAAGAGATTAATCTTACTGCTAAGGAAGCATTATTACAAATAAATGATAAAGTGAAATTTCCGGTCTACACGTATAATGGATCTGTTCCCGGAGCGCAAATCCGTATTAAACAAGGGGATCGAGTAAAAATCTATTTTAAAAATGAATTACCAGAACCGACGACAATTCATTGGCACGGCTACCCTGTTCCGAATAGTCAAGATGGCGTTCCGGGTGTCACGATGGACGCAATTAAACCGGGGGAAACCTTTACGTATGAATTTACTGCAACCGTACCGGGAACATATTTTTATCATTCCCATCAAGAAAGCGCGAAACAAGTGGACAAGGGACTATACGGCACATTAATCGTAGAACCTAAGAATGAGGAAAAAGTAGATCGAGATTATACACTCGTGTTAGACGAATGGATGAGCAATCCAGATGAAGGAAATATGGATATGAGTGGAATGGATCATAGTAATATGGGACATGGAAATAGCTCGGATAACCAACATATGGATATGAGCAGCATGGGCCATGATATGAGTATGTATGATATTTTCACGATTAACGGGAAAAGCGGTTCCGCTGTCAAACCTTTAAAAGTGAAGAAAGGCGAAAAGGTGCGGCTTCGCCTTATAAACGCAGGATACATGTCCCACAAACTCCACCTGCATGGTCATGAGTTTAAAATTGTCGCAACAGACGGGCAGCCGTTAAAAGATCCGCAGCCAATCAAAGACGAACTTTTAAATATTGCTCCGGGTGAACGTTATGATATTGAATTTATCGCCAATAATCCGGGGGAATGGCTATTAGAATGCCATGGTGATATGGAAGGTACCGATGGCATGAAAGTGAAAATTCAATACGAAGACCAGACAAACAATACGGACAAAGCAAATGCAAAAGAAGACCTCCCTATCGTTGATATGACAAAATACGGAAAACATGAATTAGGTCAATTTACATTAGATCAAAAATATGATGTAGAGTACACAATGGATTTAGGAACAGCGATGGGCAAAGATGGCATGATCTTCACGATTAATGGGAAAACATATCCTGAAACAGCACCTGTAAATGTTAAGAAAGGAGATCTAGTAAAAGTAAAATTGGTGAACAATTCACCGAAAGATTTACATCCTATGCATTTACACGGACACTTCTTCCAAGTATTAAGTAAAAATGGTAAGCCAATTACAGGTTCTCCATTGATTAAGGATACCTTGAATTTAAAACCGGGGGAAGAATATGTAGTCGCATTTAAAGCGGATAATCCGGGAAATTGGATGTTCCATTGCCATGACTTGCACCACGCTTCGGCCGGAATGGTCACAGAAGTAAAATATAAAGATTACAAATCTGACTATACACCAGATCCTAACGACATAACTAATAAAGGTGAATAATGACTTATCGTAGTAAGTAAAAAGGCTGACTTCAAAAGGTCGATTTAGCAACCTTTTGAGGCAGCCTCTTATTTCTTGTAATGAGATGATATACTTTTCGTTACAAAAGTAGTAAATCGCATTTCCTGTGCTCAATATAACGAAAAAGACTGGATTTTACTATAACTTTTTGGATAGCTGCTCAAATTCGTCTAAATTGATCTCTCCTTTGGCTAATCGTATTTTTAATATTTCCATTGGAGATAACTCTTCTTTGCGGTCATTGATAAAACGATGTAAGAGATAAAAACCAATGGCGATTAATACAATCCAGAATAACATCATCCCGATCATCATAGCCCAACCTCCAAACATCGTATGAAAAATCCCCATTTCACTTTCCCCTTTTCTAACTTTAGAACCAATAAGTGATAGTGTCTAATATGCCAAGTAAGATCATCATGATTCCAGCTGCTTTCTGAACGAAACTTCCTGCTTGTCTCCCTTTTTTCATTAGAGTGCCGCTAAATCCTAAGTACCAAAGGATGAGGATGAATAAAATAACAGGTACAGAGGTTCCGACGGCAAAGACACCCGGTAATAACACTCCATAAGACGTTGAGTATACCAAAGGCATTAGAGTAACAAAAAATAGAACAAACATGGTTGGACAGAAAGCTAATGAAAAGCCAAAACCCATTAAAAAGGAGCCTATTTTTCCTTTCTTTAAAAATCTCTCAGGGATTTTGAACAAGGTTACGTTCCAATACATTTTAAAAAGCCCTAACAAGTATAGGCCTACAAGAATGAGAATAGGACCGATCAGCTTTCTTAACCACGGAAAATACAATGTTAGTGTACTTTGCATCTCTTTTCCCATAAACCAGACAATCAAACCTAAACCGGAAAAAGCAATGATTTTACCCAAAATAAATAGGAACAACTCTTTCCACGCAATCCCTTTTTGCAAGGACTGATTACTGTACAATGTGATCGCTCCCAAGTTGCCAGTAAGCTGACATGGAGCCACCGCTCCTACTATACCAAGAATAAAAGCTGACAAAATGGGAATAGCTGTCGTGCTATTTGCAATATTGAGAAATGGTTGGCTTAGAAGGTTACTTATTTGACTCAGGAACGAATACATCCTTCTTCTCACCTTCTTCTCTATCTGATGTCTATATTGTAGCAATAAATTTTGCAGAAACTATGGGGTGGTATATTTTAAGCAAGTAAAAAGACATACCCTCGCATGTCTTTTATTAAAAAAAATTCCCTTTCGATGCTAGTCTTGCCCAGCTTTCACCGTTATTTTTGGTCATGAAAATATCCCCGTTCATGGTAGCGATCACAATTTCCTTCTCATTTTTCGGATTAGAGGTCATATACATGATATGATCTTTTTCATCGAGTGCAGGAACAGAAAGAACTTCCTCTTGTTTTGAGTCTAATGATTGTTTGATAAGTACAGGCTTATTATTCTCTACAGCAGCAAATAAAATAGATTTTTCTTGGAACACAAAAGTCGTCGTATTGATCTTTCGAGTAAACCGTTCAAACGTATTCCCATTATCTTTGGAGACGAAAATTCCTTCAGGCGTACTAATTCCGACCATATTTTCGTCCGTTGGGTGGGCAGCAATCGTTCCTGCAACAGTTTGCGGCAGGCCGTTTAATTGACTTTGCAACCACGTTTTGCCGTCGTCTTTACTGTAGAATAATCCTTGTCCGATCGTTTTATTTGCTTCTTGGTTCACGACATAAATCGTATGACTTTTATAGCCAACTGTCATATAATGGAAATCAGATTCTTTATAAAATCCTAGATTCATCAACGTTTGTCCATTATCCAAACTTTTCACAAGACCAAGAGGATTTCCTAAAGATGAACCTTCTTCTGGGTGTCCCGATGCATAAAATCCATCGTCTGTTGCAGAAAAGCCCATATAATCATGTTTATTGGAAGTCGTTTCATACCACTTATTATTTTGGTAAACGAGTAAACCTTCATGTGTAGCAAAGTAAATCGCATTTTGGTTGTCTGCATAACCGATTCCATGTAAATGTTCGAACTTTCCTTCTTTCTTTTCTTTAAAGAAAGGATTATTTGTAACAGATACGTTCGATTTTGCTTGTTCTTTGCTATTGATAAAGGCCTGTTTTTTTTCATTGGATGATGAACAAGCGCTTAGAAGAAGAATAGCCGATGTAATCATCACAGCTTTCGCCATTTTTTTCATTGCTGATCCCCCTTTTTGTATATGAAGTAGATGTAGTACATTTTATAGCAGAAATATTTGCAGAATTTATGGAGTTTGTTTCTCTGGATATATATGATATTTGCCACTCTTTACAAATCCCTTTCAATTTTGTTGATTTGAACCTTTTTTCGATTGATTTTCTTCCAAGTAAATAAGAATAAAAAAACAGACAAAAATGTTAATATTACTTTCCCTTGCCATGTCCAATTCATTAATTGATAAACCGAATAGGCTTCTAAAAGTAAGGCAGGTATCTTCCCTATTGAGCTGGCAATCATAAAGATAAGCAAGGAGGTTTTTCCGATCGCTGCAACAAAGGTCACTGCTCCTGATGGAACAAAAGGGAGAAGCCGCAAAGATAGAACAAGAAAAAAGGCTTCTAACCCTTTTGCATCAAGCAAACGTCTGACTTTCGGGTGAGAAAATAGCTTGGATTCAGAAAGCTTCTTGAAGCCTTTACGATATAAAAGAAAGGAGATAATTGCTCCAATTGCTTCCCCTGCAAAAGATAAAAAAGTGCCTTTCCAAAATCCGAACACAGCCAAATTGGCAGCTGTGAGAAAAACGCTTGGAACAAGCCCTAAAATACTGATCATAATATTTATAGCGATACTAATGAGGTAAGCAACATTTTCATATGTGTTGAATAGTGTAATGATTTGCTCTTTCATCCTCTTCTTACCTTATGCCTCCCATTTATATCCTACGCCCCAAACGGTTTATAGGCGAAAGATAAAGATAAAGATCAAGTAAATCTAACATTCGTTTTTCATCGTCAACCAGTAAAATCGTGTACATGCTCATCCCTCCGGCAATGTAATAATCATGTTTGTTCCTTTTCCATATTCACTTGCGGCGTAAATCGAGCCTCCGTGCGCTTCCACAATTTTCTTGGCGATGGCCAGCCCCAGTCCTGTTCCGCCGCTGGTTCTTGATCTTGATTTATCCACTCGGTAAAAACGTTCAAAAATATGCGGCAAATCCTCTTCAGGGATCCCTCTGCCTGCGTCTGAAACAATAATCACAATGTTGTTTTTCTTCGCTCTTGCATCAATAGAGACGGTAGAACCTTGATCCGCATATTTTAAAGCATTGTCTAACAAATTTATCATCACTTGCTCAAAACGTTTTTGGTCTATATGGACAGTTATGTTTTTTTCGCATTGATATACCAAAGACATTTTTTTAGCTTGAAACGCGATTGCAGGTTTTTATCTTCCACCGTATTTACAAGCTTTCAAAAATAAGCACCCCAAGGTCAACTTGTTGCTTCTAAAAGGGATTTGTAAAGATTTATTGAAAGGAATAAAAGAGGGTAAATATGATTTAGCCATTATACTTGATCAAAAACAAGAAGACCCTGACTTAAATTTTATCACAATAAAAGAGGAGCAATTGGTTTTAGTTGCGAAACCAGATCACCATTTGGTTCAATTCAGCAATGTAAGCATAAAGGATTTAAGTGGTGAAAAGTTAATTATTACAGAGCAAAGATGTAGTTATCGTGAAATAATAGAAAATTTATATCGCAGTCATGCAATACGACTTGAATACTCTATTGAATTAGAAAGCATAGAAGCAATTAAACGTTGTGTATCATATGGTCTTGGAATCGCTTTTTTACCGTTAATGACTGTAGATGAAGAAATAAAAAAAGAAGAATTAGCTTATATTCCCCTTTCTTATCCAGAAATAAAAGTTTATTTGCAATTGGTTTACCATAAAAAGAAATGGATTTCACAATCAATGCAGCAATTGATAAACCTATTATTGGAGAGTTAATAATATATGTTTGTCTTTTAGACTATTAGGATTATGTGGTAGAAGCATATTTATCATTGTTTTTGGGCAAAAGCTTATTTCACTAATAGACAGCTTAGTTGAACAAGAAAGAAGAGTAAAAAGGTTTAAATGAAAATTTAAATAATTTAAAGAACCGTTGCTAAGGAGGTTTAAATTAATGGATTATAAAAAAGCATTACAACAATACATAGAGGCAACGAATACTCATGATTTCAATAATGTGAAAAAAGTATTACATGAAAATGCTATTTTTTTGTTTACAGATAAAACATGTACAACGATGCAAGAAATCCAAAACTATTTTGAAAATGCTTGGGACATCATTAAAGAAGAAGTTTATACCGCAAACAATGTACATTGGTTAACCGTTGACCAAAATTCTGCAACTTGTACTTATATATATCATTATGAAGGTTATCATAACGGAGAATTTGTTTCGGGGAGTGGTAGAGCTACTAATGTGTTCATTAAGAATGAGAAAGGAGAATGGAAATTAATACATGAACATTTAAGCAGTTTTTAATAAATATTACAGTTAATGCTGGACTAACGTCTACGATACTTGAATAAGGAATGCATATTTTATTCATTTTCCAAAGGGCTTTAAAAACGAAAAATCCCCTGTTTAATCAAAACATCAGGGGATTTTTCATGTATATCTACATTTGAAAAATCCTAAAGCACTACAGTACATCGAATAAGATAACATAAAAGGTAGGAACATATTAAACATAACTAATATGTGCTTATCTTTGTTTTTGGCAAGTAAAAAATGCATGAAATGGCAATTAAAAATGCCGTTTCATTGCTTTAATGATCGCAGAAACAATGTAATCCGCGATGTTCGCTCCAGGCATCCAATCTTTGATAAACTCCTTCGATTCCTCTTTCGGTTCAATGGTGATCTGTGTGAATCCACTCTGTTGTAACATGGATTCCAACTCTCCAATCGATGCTGCTCCTGATACACAGCCCGAATACAAGACATCCATATTGTTTTTGATTTCCGATGGAAGTTCTGCTGTCGCCACAACGTCGGAAATGACAAGGCGCCCTCCTGGTTTTAGCACACGATAGGCTTCCTTGAACACTTGGGGCTTATCTGGGGAAAGGTTAATGACGCAATTGGAAATAATGACATCGACCGAACCATCTGCCACCGGTAAATATTCGATTTCTCCTAACCGAAATTCCGTATTGGTAAAGCCGCCCTTGGCAGCATTGTTGCGTGCTTTGCTGATCATTTCTGGCGTCATATCCACACCAATGACGCGCCCGGTTTCTCCGACCTGACGAGCAGCCAAAAAGCAATCAAAACCGGCACCGCAACCAAGATCCAACACCACTTCTCCGGGTTTCAATTCCGCAATTGCTAGCGGGTTGCCGCAACCAAGTCCAAGATTGGCTCCTTCTGGCACGGCAGATAATTCCTCATCCGAGTACCCTAGTTTTGCCGATACCTCATTCGGTGTACCACAACATCCGGAAGAAGCTGAACAACAGCTGCCAGAATTTACTTCCTGCAGCGCGATTTTCTTATAGCGGCTACGGACATTTTGCCGGATTTGATCGTTATTAACGTGATTCATAAGTTATCACTCCTTAAATGATATAGAATAAAAATCCTGATAACGTTGCCATCGTCATAACAGAACCTACAAACGCAAAGACCAGCTTCTTTTGAAAGATACTGTGTAATAATGTGATCTCCGGTAAGCTTGCACCTGCTGAGCTAATCATCAGCGCCATGACTGGTCCCAATGCCATGCCCTTTGCAATCAACATTTGCGAAATGGGAATCATTGTGGAAAGACGGATGTACAAAGGAATTCCGATGATTGCTGCAAGTGGAACAAGCCACCACTTATCACCCCCCCATATAGGTTGAAATCCATTCTGCCGGTACAGTACCATGAATAATGGTTCCAATGCCTGCACCTAAAAGCAAATATGGATAAACCGTTTTCATTAAGTGAAAGGTCTCCTGTAAAGATTCTCTCATGTTTCGTCTCTTTCCGATCTCTACTTCTCCTTTCACCATTACTTGCTTTATTTGATTTTCAAATCCGAGTTTTTCAAGCGTGAAACCAATCAGTATGGATAAAATGGTGGTGATAATGGTATAAGAAATCGCCACTTTTACTCCGAGTATTGCAGCCATGAGTGTCAATATGGTTGGATCGAGCACAGGAGATGCAAAGAGAAAAATCATCACAATACCAAAACGGACTTTCTGATTTAAAAGTGAAACGACAACCGGAATCGTAGAACAGGAGCAAAACGGTGTCACAAAGGCAAACGCGACAGCAACCAATGCTCCCAATAACGGATGGTGCTTTGTTAACAAACTTTACATTTTATCATAAGGAATATATCCTTCTAGAAAGTTAATGACGAACGAAATAGCCAAAAACAAAAGAGTTAATTCTAACGCAATAGAAAGAAAATCTTGAAGAATCGCTATGCTCATTTATTATTTTATTTGTAAAACGCAAATATCTGTTTAACGAATAGGCAAGCCTGAATACGCTTGCCTCAAAATAACGGTTTACAACAAACACTCGATTTTGCCATGCACTCATTCAACAATTTAATCGAACGAATCACTGTTTCTTTCTCAAATTCCGTCATATGCGAAAACACTTCTTCTAAATATCGATTTATTTCTCGATCAATGGTTGTTGCGATAAACTTTCCCTCGGTGGTTAACGATAACGTGTATACCCTTCGATCTTCCGGAAGTGGCGTTTTTTTTACTAATCCCTTTTTCACTAAATTTTGAATCTGTCTGCTGAACGTGGTAATATCCATTCCCAATGCTTCAGCCACTTGTTGCATGGAAGGAGATTCTCTTTTGTCAATTTCATAAAGAATATGGCTTTGAACAAGAGAAATATCTACAGCATCAATAGAACAGCAATTTTTATTCAACAATCCGAAACGACGTGTCATCACTTGAAACAACTCTCTAATGTTTTCCATTTTTTCACCTCTATATTATTTATATCACATTATTTGCAAATTACAACTATTTATTTCGAAAAAATAAAGAAAATGATCGCCCTTTGTTTTGCATGAAGCATTATATCAACTTAAATAAAATCAGCCGAGAAGAATCTTCTCGGCTGTCATTCAGTCTTTATTCGCCTGTTTCAGCAAATTTTTTGATGCGCGCGCCGATTTCATCGCGGATGCGACGGAATACAGCTAATTTTTCCTCTTCCGTTCCTTCCGCCTTTGCCGGATCATCAAATCCCCAGTGTACGCGTTTCACATTTGGCGGGGTTACCGGGCAATGGTCTGCTGCATGACCACATAATGTTACAACCAAATCCGCTTTATTTAAAATTTCCGGATCAATGACATCCGATGTCTGGTTGGAAATGTCAACCCCTGCTTCTTTCATGACTTTTACCGCGTTTGGATTTAGTCCATGCGCTTCAATACCGGCGCTGTACACTTCCCACTCGTCGCCAAGATATTTTTTTGCCCATCCTTCTGCCATTTGGCTGCGGCAAGAGTTACCTGTGCATAAGAAGTAAATGATCTTTTTGTTTTTCATGTTTTATTCCACCTCTGTTGTTAGTATGATACTGATTCTGTTTTAAAGTATTTTCGTTGAAACCATAGTGCCACGTTGACTAACGCAATCATGACAGGCACTTCCACAAGTGGTCCAATGACTGCTGCAAATGCTGCACCAGAATGGATCCCAAACACGCCAACAGCTACGGCAATCGCTAACTCAAAGTTATTACTGCCAGCTGTAAAGGCGAGTGTGGTGGTGACAGGGTAGCTCGCTCCAAATTTCTTCCCCATGAAGAAGGAAACGAAAAACATCAACACAAAGTAAATCAACAATGGAATAGCAACTCTCACTACATCCAACGGCAAACTTACGATAGCGTCTCCTTTTAAAGAGAACATGACGATAATCGTAAACAATAAAGAAATCAATGTAATCGGGCTGATTTTTGGAATGAATACTTTTTCATACCACTGTCTGCCCTTTGCTTTTACCACCAAAAAGCGCGTCACCATTCCGCCAAGAAACGGAATTCCTAAGTAAATGAACACCGACTTGGCGACTTCCATCATTGTAATATGAACGACAGCACCTTCTAGTCCTAACCATTCTGGAATGATTGTCACAAACACATACGCATAAACAGAGTAAAATAGCACTTGGAATACAGAGTTAAACGCCACCAATCCAGCCGCGTACTCTCTATCTCCATTCGCTAAATCATTCCAGACAATCACCATCGCAATACAACGTGCCAGACCAATCATGATGAGTCCGACCATGTATTCCGGCTTATCCGGCAAGAATACGATCGCCAACAAAAACATAAGAATCGGTCCAATAATCCAGTTTTGTACGAGCGATAACACTAATACTTTCACATTTTTAAAGACGCGTCCCATCTCCTCGTAGCGAACTTTTGCTAACGGAGGATACATCATTAAAATTAAGCCAATGGCAATTGGAATCGATGTCGTTCCTACCTGTAAACTGTTTATTGCATCTACAAAACCCGGAAAGACGAATCCTAAGCCAATTCCTGCTGCCATAGCAAGGAAAATCCAAAGCGTTAAGTATCGATCCAAGAACGATAGACGTTTTTTCTCCGTATTATTCATTTTTCCCTCCTCATGTAATTATTAGGTTAACAACCGCAACGGAGCGCAGGGTTGTTTTCCTCAATCTTACGAATATTTTCTGTTTGATCTGGAATATATTGCAGAATATCTTGGACAAAATCATATAACTCACTTTGTGGATTGAGGGAATAATAAATCCACTGCCCCCTCCTATCCTCTTTTACTAATCCTGCATCTTTTAACTTGCGAAGATGCTGACTAATCGCCGGCTGACTCATGTCAAACACCTCAAGAAGCTCACATACACAACATTCACGTTGTTTTAAGATTGCCATGATCGTTAAACGTGTTTTATCACCTAGCAACTTTAAAACGTGTGATGCTTTTTCTATTTCCACTACTGTTTTTTGCACAGGAACACCTCCTATTCTTGTATAATTATATAGCTATTTACTTATATATGAACGAAAATGAAATATGATACTCCTAAATCCCTTTATTAGCAATTTTGTTCTTCTCACACTAAATAACATCTTCATATCCACGACATGGATATGGTAGTGTAACCATACTTACCCTTCCCTTTAATAAATATATAACTATATACTTATATAAAACAAGAGAAAAAACGACTTTAACATAATCTTTACAATTCAAACGAAAGTATGAAGACGGAAGTAAACTTGTCTTATCTCCTCTCTCCTCCTCGTCATAAATTTCTTTTATTTGTTTCGATACATAAGTTCAATGAATAAATCGCAAAGATTTTATCCTTTAAAATTTACAAATATTCACCTGTTTTTTATGTTTTTCCGAAAGGCTAATTATCTTTTGATATGTAAAAACGCCTTAATATGAGCAGATCGAGCTTCTTTTATGAGACCAAGCAAACCGAACAATGAAATCCAATAGTTGAAAAGCCCATAATTAAATGAACCTCTTCACAAATAAAACTCTATCTTGATTTGGTCCGTCATAATCAGTATGTACAGAAACCCCATCTATTTCTTTATCTCCGCTTTTTTCGATGTTCCATTGGTCGCATTGCTTCTCATCGAGATTCTTTGGCCTGCCCCTAAAACAGCATATATTTGTGTCAGGCTCACTGGCTAGTTCCAAGTAGGGGCGTTGTTTAACTTGTTTTACAAATTCTTCTGCCCTTAAATAACCTTCATTTATTAGCTGGTCATAACCCTTTAGTCCAATATGTTGAAGAGATAAATATAACTTCAAAATATCCGCATGGCGGGTGCCTTGAACAGTTATTTCACCCAAATTTGTAAAATCTGTATCATTCATATATGGCGCTGAAATACGGAATTCCGTCTCCAGCAAGTCGCGGTTCTTAAATAAAACCATGGCACATGTCTTTGTCACATACATCCATTTTGAGGGTTAAAAGTGATAGAATCTGCCTTTTCAATACCCAGAAAGACGGGCGCGGTGCTTATCAGAAAAAACCAATGCCCCGCCATAGGCGGCATCCACATGCAACCATAGTCCATACTTCTTTGTTATTTCTGCAATGGATGAGATAAGGTCAATATTACCCGTCACCGTAGTTCCAGCCGTTGTCACAACTGCAAAAGGCCGTTTTCCTTCTTCAATCATTTTATTAATCTTTTTCTCTAAATCTGAAGTATCCATCTGAGAATTTTGATTAGTTTTAACCGCGATTACACTAGATGTTCCTAAACCAAGTAACATTGCAGCTTTATGCAGAGAAGTGTGGCTAGCTTCTGAAGCCAAGATCACTGGTTGTTCCATTAACCCAGTTAATCCTTCCTCTTTAACTGAAAAGTGGTGATTACGCGCCACTGCAAGAGCTTGTAAGTTCGCAAGACTTCCGCCGCTTACCATTACTCCCCCACTCTGTTCATCGTAACCAAACATTCGGGCAATGTTCCGCAGCACTTGTACTTCCATTTGGGAAAATACAGGAGGCATTTCAAGACTCAGCATGTTGTTATTAAGCATTGTTGTTACAAATTCACCCAAGCAGGAAATTAGAGTTGGTATAGAGTCCATATGTCCGATATAGTTAGGGGTTAGAGGATTCATTGAATTTCTTAAAATCTCCTTTAATTGTAGAAGAATATCTTCAGCTGGAATCCCTTGTACAGGAAACTCGCCAAACGTATAATTTTCCATTTGAGGTAAAGGCGGGCGTTGCTCTGAACTGGCAGAATTTTCTATAACTAAATCCATAAATGTTTTAATCAGGCTGGCAACTTCGTCTATATTTTGCCCACTTGGCTCAATAAACGCGTTATTAGGGAGAAAATCAAGATTCATCATTATCAACCCTTATTTCAAGATCATTCATTAGCATTAGTTTGTGCAAATAATAGTTAACGATATATTCATTCTGGATCACTCCCTTTATTATCGGGATCCAATCTATACACAATCGTTAAAATAAGCGAAGAAAGTACCATCCAAAATACAACCCAAAATAAAAGAAAAGGCATTCCTAACACATATGGCTCTATTCTATTCGCAAAGGGCAAGAAACCTAACAATCCTATAAAAGGCACCCAGAGCAAAAGTTTAATATATTTCAAAATATCCCCCCTTGTATTTAAATTAAAATTACGTTAAAGTATCTCCATGTTAGCTTGGATGTGATAGGTCTAGGAAATGTTTCAAAGCAAATTTCTGTTTCACAACAGCAGATTTGGTTGATTTTCCGTTAATAGGTTTCTTATAACCAATATGTTTTTATGATTTGAAATTTTTTTGCATCGCAAGAATGGTCTCCAATATTACATTTACTCCCTTTTCACAATCTTCCCAAGTGGTAAGTTCATCTTCACTATGGCTCTTTCCATTGATGCTTGGAACAAAAACCATGGCAGTTGGTATATAGCTGGCTATGAATTGAGCGTCATGACCCGCACCACTAACCATTCTTTTATATGAATAGCCTAATTTTTTTGCAGATTGTTCTAGCAGATCGCAGATTTGATCATTAAACCAAACAGTATCTCGCTCCCATAATTTTTTTGTTTTGATTTCACACCCTTCTGTGCAAGATGACTGCGCAAGCCCTTGGATAATTTCCTCCACTTGCTTGATAATTGCTGGATTTTTATGTCTAGCTTCCAGTGTGAAGACAACTTTATTTGGAATAACTGTGTGTATGTTCGGGAATACGTTCATTCTTCCAATGGTATAAACCAATTCATTATCAAGCACACTCATTTTTTGTCTTACTTCCGTTATTAAGTTGTTTGCGGCAAAGAGAGCATCTTTTCTCATGTCCATAGGAGTAGTTCCGGCATGGTCAGATTCCCCGCTTACTTCAATCTCATAGCACACCATTCCAACTACACATTCAACAATACCAATAGAGCATGATTCCCGTTCAAGAATTGGACCTTGTTCAATATGCAATTCTAAAAAAGCAGTGGCTTCTTTCAAACGCGCCTCTTCTTTCCCGGCATAACCAATCGAATGTAATGCTTCTGCAAAAGTGATGCCATCAGCATCTGTTTTTTGCAGCATGACAGATTTTTCGAATTTACCTGAAAGAACTCCAGACCCCATCAATGAAGGTTCGAACCTAGCCCCCTCTTCATTTGTAAAATTAACAATCATAAGCGGAATTAGCGGTTTAATATTATTTTCCAATAAAGTTCGTACCACTTCTAAACCAGCAACCACTCCTAAGACTCCATCAAACCGTCCGCCATTTTTCACAGTGTCTAAATGTGAACCTATCACTATTGGCGGCCTGTCTTCAATCCCTTCTAAAGTTGCATAAATATTCCCCATATCATCGATCTTTATGGACATGTCTAATTTTTCACAGCAAGAACAAAAATAATTCCGCGCCAATCTATCTTCTTCAGACAATGATAAACGAGTTACTCCATTGTTTTCTGTACGTCCGAAATTTGCAAATTGTTCCAGCGTGTTTTTCAGCCGCTCACCATTAATTAACAATTTTTGTTGTTCCATCATGTGTACTCCCCTTTCAAAATCATTTAATCATCCTGCAATATATTTGCGACTTTTGTGCAATTGCCAACCAAGAAATCTAGTTTTTAAAACAAGCCTTAATCAGGTGATAGGAAAATCAGTATGACTACATTGTATCAATGATGTAAATCTCATTCATTGAACAAAAAGTTAAATATTTCTAAATTACCATCTTACACTAAGTATAAAGTGAGAGGATTATTTTCAGGATAGAACAAAAATCGAAGCCAACGCCAACCAGTACACATTCGTTTGGCGCAAGCCGGCGGAAAAAAGATGACCGGAAGCCGGATGAGAACCGCATTCACCAAATAAGTTTTTTCCATAAAAATCCCTTCCATCGTAATCCCCGTTTCATCTAATTTCATCCATAACAGCAACACGGTCCAGCCTCCACGTTTTAACACGTTCTAATACCCGTTGATGTTCAATATGTTTTTCCATTTATCGGGCCCTTGCACTTTCATGATACAATTTCAATAAAGAGTATTCATGGAGGGGAGCAGGAAATTGTCAAAACTTATGGATGGAGCGGATTGTTTTAAAAATTTTTGAGGATATTGCGGGGCAGAAAAGCTGTGATCTTTCTATATATTTCGAAAAGGCAGTGTTAGAAATAATGAATAGTTGGAGGGAAGCTTGTGAATCAAACTTTCAATAAACAACCTGTTGCGTTTGTTACAGGAGCTTCAAGCGGCTTTGGTTTGCTGACAAGCGTGGCACTTGCCGGTGAAGGCTACCGTGTGCTGGCTTCAATGAGAAACTTGACAAACAAGGGACAGCTGGAAGCGGCGGCTAAAGAAGCGGTTGTCGCAGATCGGATAGAGATTGTCCAATTGGATGTGACTGATTTTTCCGCCGCAGAAACGGTAATTCAGGATGTGATCCGCCGGTACGGACAAATTGATCTGTTGGTGAACAACGCAGGTTATGCAGCGGGCGGCTTCACGGAGGAAGTGGCTATTGAAGAATGGCAGCGGCAATTTGAAACCAATTTTTTTGGTTTAGTGGCAGTAACGAAAGCGGTTTTGCCGTCGATGAGAGAACGCAGAAGCGGCAAGATTGTGAATATAAGCAGTATCAGCGGACGGATCGGATTCCCTTCCATGGGGCCTTATGTGGCCTCCAAGTTTGCGGTGGAAGGATTCAGCGAGTCTTTGCGTTTAGAGATGCTGCCGTATGGCGTCCATGTAGTTTTAATTGAACCGGGATCCTACAAAACCGATATCTGGTCAAAAGGATTGGGAGCAGTAACGATCCATCCGAATTCTCCTTATGTAAAAGAGATGAAGGCAATTTTGAAATATGTCAACAAGATTGCTGATGCGGCACCTGCTCCGGATGAAGTGATCCGCCAGATTGTGCAAGTGGCAAAGTCTCCTTCTCCGAAATTACGGTATCCGGTTGGCAAAGGTGTGAAATTAGGAATTATTTTAAAAAACATACTGCCGTGGAAATGGTGGGAGCGGATAGTGACAAAACGGCTTTGGAAGGGATAGTGATGGCGGAACTTTACTGTTCAGTAAAATGACAAGTCCTTCACTAATGGTAAACAACAAATGAGAACAAAGCCAAACAACTCTGACGTAACAGTTTCTTTTTTTAATTTACACCACTTAAAAAAATCACAAAGCAAAAAGTAAAACGGGCTTGAAATCTCAAGCTCGTTGTTCTTTTTTATAACTTGCCCCTTTAGTACAATAAAGGAAAAGTAAATCGGAGCTGTTCATTTGAACTTGAACTATCTATTCCGTAAGCTTAATAACAATGTCAACAATGATTATTGCTTCTTGCGTTCTTTTGGTGAAAATCGTTTTAAACACAACCTGAAAAAAGAAATTTACTGTTTAGCTTATCACAAAGAAAATACCCCACTGCACACCTGGTAATATTTATTTTCTGCTCCTATTGGATTTGAGGATTTGCTCTTCTTTTTTGATTGATTATTTAGAACATAGTTTTATTTTATATAAGGTATTAAAATATCTCTGCCAATGTTTAATGTTGATTTTGCAAAGTATAAAATGAAGGGTGTCCTAAAAGCAATCCCTTTCTGGACACCCCTTTTAGTTTTGCCTCATAATTTTTAACATAGTATTGGTGTTCTTTTGAAATTCATGGGGAATTTTTCCTCAAGCTTTTAAAGTTATTGCCATTATTTAACGAAAGAACCCCATTAGCAGAATAAAACATACTTTCACGAAAGAGAACTAAATCCACTTTTCCATAAATATTAATTCATCCGTTTCAAAACCCAATTTTTCATAAAATCCTTGATTTGCAATTATCCCTCTCAATCAATATCACACTCTTGATCTGCAATCGTAATCAATGCCCCTATAGCATAGACAACCCCGCTGGCACACTTTTGAAGTGTTGCTTAAAAACGGTAGCCTAAATAGATAGCTTTTCAACTGAATCGCCT
The DNA here is from genome assembly GCF_001295365.1 of Parageobacillus thermoglucosidasius. Classification (GTDB taxonomy): domain Bacteria; phylum Bacillota; class Bacilli; order Bacillales; family Anoxybacillaceae; genus Parageobacillus; species Parageobacillus thermoglucosidasius. The sequence continues at coordinate 2,648,372 of NZ_CP012712.1, forward strand.
CGTTAATGAATTCCGCATAAAATCCATTCCAATACTTTCAAGGATAATTGATTATCATCACCTGCCATTACTGCTTTCTTTCCTGTAATCATAATTGAGTCTCATTTTAATACAATCTTGGACCGAACAAATAAAGCCATCCTCTTTATTTGTTTACGAAGTTCTTAATTAAGTGAGCCCTACATATCCTGCTTGAACGTATGATGGCACCACTAAGGCAGCTGCCGTCCAATATCCAAGTTGTTTTAACGGGGCATTTAGGAGTAATCACGCCAACATCTCTGCTTCCCGTTGCTCATGTATTATTACGTTTGCGGCAAAAGGAAATATAAATAAAGTATTCAGCGAATCTTGTCACAAATCATTCTTAAAATTTCCAAAGAAAATGCACAAATTGTGATTAATGTTAATAGATGTGTAAACAAATATAGGAGGTGATTGGATGAACATGACGCATTACATGGAACTGTTAGCGGTGAATCAACCTTGGAACTTAATTTTATTTATGGCTATTCCCGTTGCTCTTGCCGAGACGATTGCGATAACGGAGCTAGCCATTCTTTTTACTCGCCGTTTCGATGGAATGATCCGCAAAATTAACAAAATATGTAGCATCCTTGCCGGTGTCTACTTTTTAGGAATTTTTATTTACTTATTTGCCAATGCCGTCATTCCATTTACATTAAATGGGGAATGGCGCGGATGGATTGATATCATTGCGGTAGGATTTTATTTAATGGGCGTCATTCCATTAATGGGACTAAGCCTAATCGATTTAAGCATCATCGGGCGGAAATGGAACGAGGAGCAAAAGTTGAAATATCATTCCGCTTTCGTTGGCATATTTTTAGTAGTAGCTCATATTGCTATGATTTTTGGGATGCTCGATCCATCGATCGGCGGCGGCCATTCTCATCATATGAATATGTAAAATAATAAAGGAGGGGCCCAAAAGTGATTGCTTTTGGGACCCCCTCTTTTCATTTACTTTTCTAATTGTTCGTTGTCTGCACGCAACTTTGCAATCATCTGTTCTTGTAATTCATGGTGTTTGGTCCTCCCATGATAAAATAACATCATTAAAGGGCACAGCAATAATATCAAAAAAGCCTAATTCATTAGTTGTTTAGCTTACTTACAACAGCTTTTTATGAAGAAAGATTCATGATTCGCTTATGCAGAAAAATCTATTTTCCGCCTCACTTTCAGAACCAATAAGTTACAGTGTCTAATATGCCAAGTAAGATCATCATGATTCCAGCTGCTTTCTGCACGAAACTTCCTGCTTGTCTCCCTTTTTTCACTAGAGCGCCGCTAAATCCTAAATACCAAAGGACGAAGATGAAAAGCATCACAGGCACAGAGGTTCCGACGGCAAAGATACCCGGTAATAACACTCCATAAGATGTTGAGTATACCAAAGGCATTAAGGTAACAAAAAATAGCACAAACATCGTTGGACAAAAAGCTAATGAAAAGCCGAATCCCATTAAAAAGGAGCCTAATTTGCATAATTGATGGAGTTTGTTTCTTTGGCCTTTGGCATGATATGTTGCTGCTTTTCAGAACACAGCCAAATTGGCAGCTGTGAGAAAAACGCTTGGAACAAGCCCTAAAATACTAATCATAATATTTATCATGATACTTATGAGGTATGCAGCATGTTCATATGTGTTGAATAGTGTAATGATTTGCTCTTTCATCCTTTTTTCCTTTATGCCTCCCATTTATATCCTACTCCCCAAACGGTTTGCAGAAATTGGTCGATCGGAAAACCAACTTGTCTCAGTTTTTCTCTTATATTTTTGACATGTGAATCGATAGTGCGCTCTTCTGTATTTGCGTTATAGCCCCATAATGACACGATGATTTGTTCTCTGCTGAACACCCTGTTTGGATGCTTTAAAAACAGCCCTAATATGGCAAACTCTTTTGGCGTTAGAAAAATCGGTTCGTTTTGATAATGGGTCTTATGTTCGTCTTCATCCCACACTAATCCTTGAAACTCGATTTTCGAGCGCTTTCCTACGGAGCGGCGCAGCACTGCTTCGATGCGGGCAAGAAGCTCGGCTTCGTCAAACGGTTTGGTGATGTAATCATCCGCCCCAATATTGAGCCCTTTGACGATATCTAACGTTTGGTCTCTTGCGGTCACCATGATAATCGGGACATCGGAAAATTCTCTTATTCGTTTGCACGTTTCCCAGCCATCCATCTCCGGCATCATAATGTCCAGCAAGACTAAATCCGCTTTGTGATTTTCCAAGTACTGTACCGCTGCCAAACCGGACTCGCACTTGACACAATGATATCCTTTCGGCGAAAGATAAAGATCCAGCAACTCTAACATTCGTGTTTCATCGTCAACGAGCAAAATCGTGTACATGCTCATCCCTCCGGCAATGTAATGATCATGTTTGTGCCTTTTCCATATTCACTGGCGGCGTAAATCGCGCCTCCGTGCGCTTCCACAATTTCCTTGACGATCGCCAGCCCCAACCCGGTTCCGCCGCTGGTTCTTGATCTTGATTTATCCACTCGGTAAAACCGTTCAAAAATATGTGGCAGATCTTCTTTTGGAATTCCTCTACCTTCGTCTGCAACAATAATCACAATGTGGTGTTTCTCTTTTCTTACATCAATAGAAACGATAGAACCTTGATCGGAATATTTTAAAGCATTGTCCAGCAAATTCATCATCACTTGTTCAAAACGTTTTTGGTCGATATGGACGGTAATGCTTCCATCACAGTAATATACAAGAGACATTTTTTTAGCCTGAAATGCGGGCTGCATTTTATCATGCAATTTTTTGAAGAAAGAACATAAGTTTGTCAGTTCCTTATGGATTTGAAAGGAATGTTGATCCATCTTCGCCAATTCGAAAAGATCCTTCACCAGCTTTTGCATATGCTCCGCTTCTTCATAAATAATGGACAAATACCGGTTTCTCTCCTCTTCTCCCATGTTTGGTCTTCTCGCGATATCCGCGTATCCTTTCACATAAGTAAGAGGGGTGCGGAGCTCATGAGAAATGCTGGCGAGAAATTCATTTCTTTCTTTTTTTAAGTATTCCAAATCCCTCGCCAATGTTTGAATGGCTTTTCCCAACTCCGCTAATTCATCTTCCCCTTTTACTTGCAAATGAACAGAAAAATCCCCTTTACTCAATTTTTCAGTTGCCTGTTTCATGCGAATGAGCGGAATAGTAATGATTCTCGATAAGAGAGCGATCGTTATAATTGTTAAAAATACCGAAAGAATTCCGACCATCATGAAATGATGCTTTAATTTATCAATCATATTTTGGATGGAATCCGTATTTTGAAACATATAGACATATCCTTTGATCTTGCCGGCAATCCGAATCGGGCTTACCGTTGAAATATGCGACTCTTTTTGCCAATCTTTTTGGACGATCATCCCGTCATGGGGAATGTGTTTATTTGCTTTTTTTATGATTTTTTGAGCAGCCGGCAAAATATGATCCGAAAAATACAAGATCTTCCCCTTGTCATCTGTAATAACGACATCCGTCTCCGCTTCAGACTCCATCATGGTAACATGCTCTAACGTGGAAGGATCATAATTTTTTTCTAACACATCGCGGTGGCTGTTCCCTCTTGCCAGCAGCTGCTCAAATTCTTCATTGATTCGGGAATGAACCAGAGTTATATATAAAGACGCGAATAAAACCGTCTCTATTCCTAATACGAATACAAAAAATAACAACCCTAATTTAAACGAAATTTTTCTCATGTTTGGCCCCTTCCTTATCCAGCCCGTTTAGAAAAGCAGTTTTTATGGCTTTAGACGATTTATAAAGGAAAAGCAATTTTTATTTTATAAATAAATTTGCAGAATTTATGGATTTCAATAAATTGTAACTGGACATTTCATTTTTATTTTATTGTGAAATTTATCACAACAATCCGCAGCTCTCACTGCTATCATAGCCATAGATGCAATAGAAACGGAATTATTTTTATAAATTTTCACCCTAAAACTGAATTACTTAATTTATAGTAAGCAGCTTTCTTACATCATTTTCAAGGTACCTAACTCCCTCCATGCCCTTTGTTTGTAGATGGAGCGATTTACAATTTTTATGTTTGATGAAAAATCATGTTTACTGATCAGAATCCATATATAACAACATCTTTTTTTAAATTATAGATATTTTTGTCAATTTAACTCTTTTTGGCACAAATTCTAAGACATCAAAACAAAAAAAGATGTCGAAAAAAGTGGAAACATGATATAATACCAAAATGTCTGGCATTTTGAACTAAGTCATATATACAAGAGAGAGGAGACATCATGAATTTACTTCAAAAAAAACCACTCACCCACTTGTTGAGCCGAAAGAAAACATTGCAGAAAACATTAGGCGCCTATGATTTAATATTGCTTGGCATCGGAGCGATTGTTGGAATCGGCATTCTTGTGTTGACAGGTGTCGCAGCGGCAAATGATGCAGGTCCTTCGATCATCTTTTCGTTCATGATCGCAGCATTGGTGTGTGGATTCGTAGCGTTTTGTTATGCCGAAATCGCATCAACCCTTCCTGTTTCCGGAGGCGTCTATACGTATGCGTATGTGACAATTGGGGAAGTTGTTGCGTATTTAATGGGATGGACTCAACTTTTAATTTATGTTTTGTCCGCTGCAGCAGTGGCAAATGGATGGTCTGCGTATTTCCGCTCATTGTTAGAAGGATTTCAATTGCATATTCCGGAAAGGTTAAGTGCAGTACCCCAGCAAGGCGGAATGGTGAACTTGCCGGCTGTCTGCATCATTTTGCTGATGACATGGGTGCTGTCAAAAGGTGTGCAAGAAAGCAAGAAAGTGAATAATACGATGGTAGCCATCAAACTGTTTGTCATTTTATTATTTATAATTGTCGGAATATTCTATGTTCAACCGGAAAATTGGGATCCATTCATGCCGTTTGGATGGAAGGGAGTCCTCGAGGGAACTGCTACTGTGTTCTTTGCGTTTTTAGGATTTGACGCAGTCGCAACTGCGGCAGAAGAAGTGAAAAAACCGCAGCGTGATTTGCCAATTGGCATTATTGTTTCATTAGGTGTGTGCACCCTTTTATACGTTATTGTTTGCTTAGTGTTAACAGGAATGGTTCCATATCATTTATTGAATGTTTCCGACGCGATGGCATTTGCGCTCCATGCAGTCGGGCAAAATGTTGCCGCGGGAATTATATCCGCTGGAGCAATTGCCGGCATTACAACCGTTATCTTTGTTTATCTTTACGCAACCGTACGCGTTCTGTTCTCTATGAGCCGCGATCATTTACTGCCAAAACCGTTCTCAGTTGTTCATCCACACTCTCAAGCACCTGTTTTTTCAACATGGATTGCAGGATTTACTGGAGCGGCAATTGCTGGATTCGTTGACTTGAGAGCATTATCCAACTTAATCAATATTGGTGCTTTGTTAACATTTATGATGGTTGCCTTATCCGTTATTGTACTGCGCAAAACACATCCCGATTTGCAAAGAGGATTTAAGGCTCCTCTTGTTCCATATCTTCCAATATTGACGATTGTATGCTCTATCTTCTTAATGACTCGCCTTGCGCTTGAAACATGGTTGTATTTTTGCATTTGGATGATGATCGGTTTGAGTATTTATTTTATCTATAGAATGAAACGCCAAAAAGATTTATACCAAGAGCAAATAAATATGATGAAAAAAGCAAACTAGAAAAACAGGATCTAAAATTGAAATGGAAATACCATTCTTGTGCGGCAGATGCCCAAAAAAGCATCATTGCTTTTTCCTAAGTAAATAAAAATCAAGCAGCCAAGCGCTTTTCAAGAAAGCCTTGGCTGTTCTCATATTTGTAAACCTATGTGCAAGATTCAAAATATGGAGACTAATTGCGTTATGTTACAGCGATTTTAAATTATCCTTTGTAAAGAAAAAAGCATACCTAATAATTTATGGTTTACGGACTCCATTCATTCCGCATTTGCAAACAATTGGATATACCAAGTATGAGAGAAAGCTTTTTATCAAATTTACAAAAACATGCTTAAATTTATGAGCCTTAACACAGTCTGATCAGGATATATCGTTCGCGAGGCAATTTTCCATTTCCCATTTTCCTTTCGCAACACATCCACCCGCTCTCCATGTAATTGTTCAATATCCAAGTCTGAACCCCTACATCGCTGGTATAAAAAATAACTTCGAACTTGATATTCGCCGGATTTCGGACTAGACTCGATATATATATTGCTTATAAAATGCCGTTGCCTAGGCCCCGAGTATTCAGCCCATGCTGATGGAGTATCAAGCCTTTTTACCCTTGTGATGAGAGATTTTTTCGTTTCTTCAAAAAATGTCATTTCATTCATAATATTCGGTTCATTATGCTTACCCTCAGTGGTGATGCGTGCGGGCATACGATATACAAGATCATCTGCTAGCAAATCTAACCATTCTTTATATCTCCGATGATCCAATAAATACGCCTCGTGATGGAGAAAATTGGTGATATCGAATTGCAATTCAGGGTTCATCTGTATACCCCCTCCGCAATAGAATGATCCTTGATTAACAGTTCTAACCAGTATTTATGCATATTTCTTGATACTGCATCAAGGAAGCAAATCGGATAAGCGACACCAGGTCCAGGGAAGGTCTCATCAGGTTCCACCCGATCCAATCCCATTAAGTAATTTAAGACATTATTGTAGCTCAGTTCTTTATCTCGTGCCATCAAGCCGCCGCTCGCTTGGGCGATGCGAGCCCATATTTCGGCATCATCTTGTTCCAAAATACCTGAAGGGCCAAAAGTTCCAAGATATGATAAATAAGATTTTTCTTTGTATTCCTCTGGAGCCGCTTTATCAATCGTAAACCAACTCCAGACTTCCACTTTATCTGGGCCTAAAGGCCTCCAAACCCGGAAATTTAAATAGTTGTATATGTTAGTTTCTCCCTCGAGAGGAGGAGCACTAAAACTGATAAAACCAAGATTAGGGAAAACACCTCCTACAAAAACGATCGCGTTTCTCATAAGTTCTAATTGCTCTGAAGTTAAGTTTCTTTCAAACATCGGCCACATGGACTCGGGCATGCCTTGGAATGGAAATGGCGATCTTCCGGTAGCATCAGCAGTGATGACATTGATACCATGTCCATTTTCTAAAACGACTTGATGTCCATATCCTGGAAAAAACGGATCCTTAGGAGCGATGCCCAATTCCTTTGCAGAGCGGTGGGTCATTTGCACATGATAGGGATCTGCTTCAAAGTTTTCTGATGTCACCTTCCAGTTAGCTTGAACGACCCAACGTTGCGGAACTCCCTTAACTTCCATTCCTCCATCACTTCGCGCCAGCAAAATGTCAAAATACCATTTCATATTTCCAAGATAATCCTCCAGCGGCATGGCATCAGGATCCAAGTTGCCAAAGATCATTCCTTGATAGACTCCAATTTTCGGAATCGGCCGAAGATCCCACTCTTCTTTTTTCATCTCCTCGCCGTATACTTTGTCACCTAATGCAACGCCAATCAGCTTTCCTTCCAGATTAAAAGTCCAACCGTGATAAGGACATGTAAACGACTTTTGTTTTCCGTAATCTGCTGCACATAAATGTGTGCCCCGGTGCGTGCAAGAATTAAGAAAAGCTTTAATCTCTCCAGATTTCGTTTTAGTAACCAACACTGGATCGTTCACAATCCATCGCGTCACAAAACATCCTGGTTCCGGTAATTCGGATTCATGCGCTAAAAATTGCCAAGTGCGGCCAAATATTTTTTCGAGTTCTAATTCATACATATCTGGATCAGACAATACCCATTGCGGTAATAAACCACTTTCGATTTTTTCCCGCAGCATTTGAAGAGTCTTTCCATTTATGATATTTTTGCTCATAATCCCTTTCTAACCCCCTATGCAATTTTTAAAGGTAAACTTGTGCTTTCTGACGATAGCTTAGTTTGCGCAAATCTTCCCCCTTCCCTGCTATGACATTGAATTATGAAAAATGCTGAAATTGTCAGAGGACAAGCAATGAACTATCGATAAGTGGCTTGATTTCCCATACTTAAAAGAAGACTTTTATGATAAAACTGATTCGGAGCGAGGTTTTTAACATCATTCAGATTGGGGAAAACAACGACGCTAATGATCTGCAATTCTTCATATCACAGAATGCTATATGCGGAGACGGGAATATCCAACATTTTGGTTTATATGTGAGTTTTATAAGGAATATTTAACTTTAATCATTTCCTTAGAATAGTAATAGATTATTTTCTCTCTGCAAGCTTAACAGCGACATCCAAAATCCAGTCCTCTTGCCCGGCGATTGCTTGGCGTTTTCCCAATTCTTCGACAATATCCGAGGCGTTAACACCAAACTTCTCCGCAGCATGCCTTACATGCAGAAGAAAACTATTATACACACCCGCATATCCGCTGGACAAATTATCGCGATCAATCACTATCGGATAAGGCAACATCGGAGCTATCACATCCTCCGCGAGATCCATCAGTATAGACAAATTGAGGCCTGTATCAAAGCCCATTTTTTTCAAAACAGCGACCAACACTTCTGTTGGAGCGTTTCCTGCACCAGCACCAAGCCCCCGCAGCGTACCATCAATTTGATCAGCTCCAGCCTTCATTGCGGCTATAGTGTTACCGATAGCTAACCCCAGGTTATTGTGGGCATGAAAACCAACTTCAATGGACAGAGCATCTTTCAGTGCTTGAACCCGCTCTTCTGCATCCGACGGCAGCATAGATCCAGCTGAGTCAACAACATAGACACAATCTGCACCGTACGATTCCATCAATTTCGCTTGTTTAACCAAGACACTAGGAGGTTGTGTATGCGCCATCATCAAGAAACCGACCGCCTCTAGACCTAATTGTTTCGCCAATTCAAAATGCTGCTGGGAAATATCTGCTTCGGTGCAATGTACTGCAATACGAATAACATCAATTCCCATCTCGGCAGCTTGTTTTAGTTCAATGCTTGTTCCAATGCCTGGAACGAATAACGATGCAATTTTCGCCTGTTTTACTGTATTTAATGCCTCAGCTAAAAGCTCAAACTCAGGGTATGCGGAAAACCCTTGCTGAATCGTTGAACCATGTAAGCCAGCTCCATGGCTGACTTCAATCACCGGAATACCAGCTTCGTCAAGCTTGTGCACTACAATCCGTATTTGTTCCGGTGTGAAGCGATGGCTGACAGCATGTGAACCATCTCGAAGTGTAGTATCTGTTAACCTTGGGAATTTCATCGTCTCACCTCCTTCATTTTTAGAAGGTGCTGGGCATATGACTCGCCAACACGCCGTGCCGAAGCTGTCATAATATCTAAATTACCAGCATATGCTGGAAGAAAATCTTCCGAGCCTTCGACTTCATTTAAGATAACGACGACAGGCAATCTTCCCCATGGTGTGTCACGATAATCGATAAATGGAGTCGCTTTGAGGCGATATCCAGGAACATATTTGGACACTTCATCGACCATGTCCTTAATGGACAAAATGATCGCTTTCTCATCAAAATCCTCTTCCACTGCGGCATAAACGGTATTTGTCATAATGATTGGGGGATCTGCTGAATTAATCACCGGAATTGCCCTGGCTATCTTCGCACCACCGATGCTTTGCAGCCCCTGTGCGGTAGTATAGGTAAACTCATCCATATTTTGTCTTGTTCCGGGGCCTATGGAGCGGCTGGCGGTAGTTGTGATGACTTCCGCATATTGGACAGAAACAATGCGACTTACTGCATAAACGAGAGGAATTGTCGCCTGTCCTCCGCACGAAATCATGTTAACATTCCAAGCATTTATATGCTCATTCAAATTGATGGGAGGCACCACGAAAGGGCCAATTGCGGCAGGCGTCAAATCTATCACAATCTTTCCTGCTGCACGTAACGCTTCCGCATTTTGGCGATGTGCCTTTGCACTCGTAGCGTCAAAGACAATCCGTACATCGGGATCCTCCAAAATCGCCGCTATTCCTTCATGGCTGGCTCGTATGCCCATGCTTCGCGCTCTCATAAGACCTTCTGATTCCGGTACGATTCCAGCTATTATAGATAATTCCATATGGCCGTCATTATTAAGGATTTTGTACATCAAATCCGTTCCAATATTCCCAGAACCTAAGATTCCAACTTTCACTTTGCTCATGAAATTGTCCCCTTTCAGTCTGACTTTCACGTTCAACAGGACCGATACTCTGGCTCTGATCTGTGTAGAAAATGAATCTTTCATTTTCACTATTGCGCTTCGAATAAAATCTTTCCCAACAACTCCTTGATTATCACCAACTTCGCGATACCTTTTCTACGGCTGAGTCTCAGCCGTTTTTACAACTTGCGCAGGCGTTCCGTATGTCCAGAAAGATTCAGGAAGCTCCCCTCCGATCCACACGTCTCCTTTTCCCGGAACATCTCGAACATTCCACACAACAGGCTCCCAAGTAGGATCAAAGATGAGGTATCCTGCATCACCAAACAGTTCGACCCGATTTCCACCTGGCTCGTATACATACAAACAAAATGCCTGACTAATACCGTGTTTCTTTGGTCCTGCCTCTATGAAAATATCATTGTCTTTAAGCAGTTCAGCGATATCGTACAGATTCTGAGGAACTCCGTACCAATAACAAATATGATGAAATCTTCCACGGATCCCCGAGGGATCATGCATGATTGCGATGTCATGGGCAAGGTTGGAAACACTGATCCAACTGCCTAAGATCGTACCTGCATCGTCAACAATTTGTTCTCTCAGCCGGAACCCTAATGTTTCCATCATAAACTTCGCACTTGTTCCGGCATCAGCGGCCATTAAGTTAACATGGTCGAGGCGCCGCACAGGCACACCACGGTCTGGCCGTTTTTGCGGGCGATTCAGAAGTTCTGTTTTCTTGTCTTCCGTTGCCCGGAAATATTCCACATCCCACAATAATTCCATCAAATGTCCATCTGGAGTTGTAAACTGATAGGCCTCACCATGGCCATGATCTCCTTCTATCCAGCCACGACCTAAACCAGCAGCTTTGATGGCGTTGACACGCCGCTCCAGTGCATTTGGTGACGATGTGCGCCAAGCGACGTGACCGAGGCCTGCTTCACGGGATTCCGTAACCTTTAAAGTGTGATGGTAGAAATCTTCGTATGCGCGAAGATATACAGACTGTCCTGAAACTTCGCTCACTTCCATGCCAAGGAATTGATTAAAAAACTTAACCGTTTCCTCTGGTTTAGGTGACAAAATCTCCACATGAGCGAGTTGTGCGACATCAAAAATAGGTTCTTGTAAATTAGACATCATTTCCACCCCCAAAATTTATAAACGCTTAGATTCACTCTCTTCAGTAAAAAAGGACACCAGACAGATTTCCATTCACCTAGTTCACACTCATCCATACTAACAATAACGACTGTCCGCCTAATAGCTTAAATACCCATTTTTCACTTTTACCGAAACAAGATCCCATCTGTTTCTTTAACGACATCAGAACTTCAATATTCACCAACATCAGAAAGCGTTTTCAAAAATCATCACCCCTGTTTGTTTTCTTACAACCTTAATTTAATATGAATAAATAAAATTGCCAACAATATAGACCGAATATACAGGACATTCTTAAAATTTTTAATATTTAAATTATTTCATCAATACCTGCTGTTTATCAAAAAACTACGTCAGCCGTTTTTTCGATATCCAGCTGCCTTTCTAAAAAAGCCCATTTCTGAAGAAATTTCCTTGGATGCCTTTATGATCATTTCAGTCCACTGTTTTTCACGCTGCTTGAATCTTATCGTTGGTGCAGAAATACTAATACCGGCAATCACCTCCCCCGTAAAATCGCGAATTGGCACTGCGATGCACGTCAGCCCACTAACCGCTTCTTCCCTGTCATAGGCTATCCCTTTGCTGCGAATCTGAGCTAACTCTTCCTGTAAAGTCCTTATGTCTACAATTGTTTCGGAAGTCATCGGAACTAAATCCAGCTTCATTGTTTGTTCTTCACGGACATGTGCCAACAAAACCTTGCCAACGGCAGTGCAGTATGCTGGATAACGCAGACCAAGGCGGGTAATTAGCGGAATGGACTTGCTTCCTTCTACTTTCTCCACATAAATCACCTGCCCGTCATCCAACACTCCTAAATGGACGATTTCACCAATTGCATCAGCCAATTTTTTCATGACAGGGAGTGCGACTCTCCTAAGTTCCAGCTGTGCGAGAAACACACCAGCCAGTTCAAAGACGCCCCATCCGAGACGGTAACGACGATTGGGGGTTTGAATGAGTAATCCTGTATCCTTCAATGTTTTCAACAGCATTTGCACGGTGGAGCGCGGATATCCAAGATGATTGGCTAATTCCCGCACCCCCCACTCACTGTTTTCCATCGTGAACGACATCAGAACTTCCATACCTTTCGAAAGAGAAGAAAGCGTTTTCAAAAACAATCACCCCGATTTTTTATTTTCGAATTGGGATATTCCCTTTTATATATCCTTAATTTAATACGAATAAAAAATATTGCCAATATTATCGTCCGAGTATACAAGACACCATGAATTTTTTCTCAATGAATTTTACGTGGTCAATCAATGGGAGCCCATTTTTAAAGGGCTTTATTACCGTTATAAGAAAAATGCGAACAGCGGAAGGCGCTGTTCGCCTTATTGGAAACTTTCTCGCGCCGCTAAAAAATCATCCCACATTGCCAAAAATAAATCAATCAGCTTCGGATCAAACTGCTTTCCACGCCCATCTAATAAAATTTCTTTCACCTTTTCAGGCGGAAATGCGTCTTTATAAACTCTTTTTGATAATAAAGCATCAAACACATCGACGATCGCAACAATGCGCCCTTCTAACGGAATTTCTTCACCCTTTAAGCCGTTCGGATACCCGCCGCCATCCCACCATTCATGATGTGTACGAGCGATGTTCGCCGCCATTTGAATAACTGGCAAATCAAGGTTTGCGAGAATTTGATGCCCGATGAGCACATGTGTTTTCATTGACTCCCATTCTTCTTTTGTCAATTTTCCAGGTTTATTCAAAATATAATCAGGAATGCCGACTTTTCCGATATCATGGAATTTGGCAGCGATTTCAATATGGGAAACAAATTGTTCATCACATCCCGCCAGGCGAGCTAACATCCCAGAAAGCTTTCCAATGCGATGGACATGATTTTTTGTATCATCATCGCGATATTCCGCTAATTGCAACAACCGTTCTAACATATCGAACATGACCTTCGACTCTTTCGTCACATCTTGAATCACAAGCAGTGCACGGGAAAGTTCAAAAATTTTCGTTTGCGGAAGCAAGCGAATTTTATAATAATTCAATCCTTTTTCATTTCCAAGCGTTGTGAGCATCGCTTCGCTTTTATGTTTCAGAACGGGGCACTCTGGACATGGAACAGTGCGGTTATGCAACAATTCATAACAGCGCCGCCCAACCGGATGTTCCTTATTAATCCCAAGCGTTTTTAAAAGCCGTTTCATTTTATCGTCAATCCACGTTATCCGCCCAAAGTCAATCGTACTAATTTCATATGCATAAATATCAAGAAAATCAAAATCACGCAAAAATAAATATGGGCGGATGATCTCGTTCATCATTGCTAACGTAAACTTGGAAAAGCGTTCAAATGAATGAATATATTGAACGATGCGGGGATTATGTACATACTCTTTCGTTAAAAACACTTGCTTAAGCGCCTCGCAAAGCGACTCGGCTGCAATATGAAAAAAGTTTTCATGAAACCGCTGCTCAATAATAAGCCGGCTCCAATCGCGGATAATGAGAAAATATGCTTCCAAATCGTCATATATCTTTTCTTGAAAAAACTGTAATAAAAAATTTCGCACGTAAGCCAAATACTTTTCCTTTTGTAAAAAACTATAGTGACTTTCCTCCTTTAATCGCCGAAAGAGCGAATGATGAAAATGTTCCATAATACTATCAATGCGAAAAGAAATATACCCGCTAAATTGATCTAGGTTTTTTAAGTCTTGATTCGTGAAACCGTTGACTTGCCGCAATTTGTCTAATTCATGCCGCAATGGGTGTGCTGCTTTTTCGATTTCCGCCGCCTTATATGCTTCAAGCGTCAACTGCATATCAAACGAAAAAATCGCCTGAATAACAAGCAAGATATGGGTCGCTTGCTCTGGAAGCACTTGCGAAATGTGTTTATAAATAATATCTATGTATTTTGTATACGTAGCTAAATACCATGCCAAATCAAGGCCGATTTCCGAGTGAGCCCGGCCGATGTGATATCGCGTTTGAATATAATGATCGTCAATCGTTGCTTCCAAACATTGCTGCAAATACCGTTTTTGTGTTGTTTTCAGTTTCTCTAATGTGGAGTGGCGCTGAATGAACTCCCGCAAGGAATCAATCCCCCATATTTCTTCATATAATTCATTAACGATGGAATCAACAAGCGTGAGCAATATATTTCTATATTCATAGACATACTGCAGCCTTTCCTCCGTCACCCCTGTAAAGCGCAATTGCTGCAATCGTTTTTTATCCGTTACTTGTATTCTTTCCATTCCAAAAAACCCTCCCAGTCTTAAAAAATCCCCCTTTATTATTTTCATTATAATATACCTTTTTCCTCGCCACCCTAAAATTTCTTGATTTTTATGAATCATACGTTTACTTAGCCTGTACCAATCTTGTTCCATTTTCAGCGATGGTTGTTCCGCTAATCTCCCGGTCATGAGTCCATCATCGCACATCCACACCGTTTCATTATTAAGAACATGCTCATTTTTCCATCCTCAAAATGGATTTTAATAGAATTTTATTCCTGCCATTTGGTTTTTATATGTCCATCGCACTTCATTCCTATTATTCGGCAATGTATAATTTATTCGGGGGATTATTATACAGGGAGGGGATTATATGTCAAAATATCCATTCTACCGGCTTTTACAAGATGAAACAGGAGCCTTTCAGCTATTCCGGAAAAAAGAGAAACATAGCCCAGCCGCTCCATCTGTTTCTTCGCCGCCGTCCACTTTCATCGAAGCACACTATCGCCAGCTTGCGGAAGGGGAGTATAAAAATCTAGTGTCTTTTGTCGGACTCACCGCCGATGATTTGCAACGGTTAGCGAATGTCCGACCGCTTTTCGAGAAACACGTATCCAAAATCGTCAATGCTTTTTACGACCACATCGGCAACATGCCTCACTTAGCGCAAATCATTCAAAGCCATTCGACGATTGACCGTTTAAAGCAAACATTGCGTGCCTATTTATTGGACATGGTATCGGGGGAAGTTGGTGAACAATATGTATTGCGCCGGAAGGTAATCGGGCAGGTTCATCATCGCATCAATCTGTTCCCTGAATGGTATCTCGGGGCTTATATCATCATTCAAAACGAAGTATTGCGCATGCTGATGCAAGAATTGCCACCGCATGAAGCGGCAGACGTATACCATTCTTTCATGAAGCTTTGTTGGTTCGATATACAAATAGCCATTACGACATATATCGAAACACACACATCGTCCATGATGAAGTTAAGTGAAATCGAAGAACTCCAACACCGTTTAACGAAGTCGTCAACTGCTCTTGCCGCCAGCGCAGAAGAGACAACGGCCTCCGTCACCGATCGGGAAAAATGCGTCAACGAAATGTTAAATGAAATAAACTCCATTCAAACACAGTCCAGCGAAATGATCGCAAAAGTAGAAAATGGAAAACATGATGTTGCCCGGACATTGACAAAACTCGATAACGTCGCCCAGCTAGTGGAAGGAACGAAAGCACTCACTACTGAACTTGCCGACAGTTCAAAAAAAATCGATGAAATTGTCACCACTATCCGCAACATCTCCAACCAGACGAATATTTTATCTCTTAACGCAAATATTGAAGCTGCGCGCGCCGGCGAACATGGGAAAGGGTTTGCGGTTGTCGCTAGTGAAGTACGCAAGCTGGCCATACAAACAGAGCAGTCTCTCGACTATATTCAAAATCATATCGATATCGTCCAACAAACGATTCAAAAATTTGAGGCAGCGTTTCAGCGCATCGTTGAAGAAACGGGCATATTCCGCCAAGCGAACGAAAGCATCATCCAAGTGTTTGAAGACACAGCCGCAAGCGTAAGAGCCAATGGCGAAAAAATCGACCGGTTTGCTTCATTTGTCAAAGACTTTCAACAAACCTTTGAAGAGATTATAAAAGCGTCCCATCAAATCGCGCAAATGGCGGAGGATCTAAGCAGTTTAAACAACGAACTAACCGAAAAGTTTAAAAAATAGCAAACCATTATTCCGCTGTTAGAAAGGACAGCCTTCATTTCGACTGTCCTTTTTGCTTTCGCTGCGCAGTTGATTCGGCACAATTCAAACTATCTCTTCCAAATATTAGTTCAATTCTTGGGTAATCATCGTTAATTTATCTGCAGAGAGAGATACCTCTTCAAACGCTTTTCCTAATTCATCTATCACATTCACAAAAGATATTAATTCTGTCTCTATCTTATTGTTTTGTTGCATTGTTTCCGCCATTGTGTCTAAAATTTGCTCGAATCGTTTCTCTGTTTCTTGCATGTTTTGATTGCCATTTTTCACTTCTGTTCTTATTTTGTCAAGCGATTTTGTCAGTTTCTCTACTTGTTTTTGGGTATTTTGGATTAGAGAAGATACTTTTGAAACAGAGTTCTTCGTTTGCTCAGACAAATTTCGAACTTCTCCAGCCACAACAGCAAAACCACGACCGGATTCCCCTGCTCTTGCGGCCTCAATGGTTGCATTCAGTGATAATAAGTTGGTTTGGTCAGCAATTCCAGTGACAATACCGACTATTTCTTGCATTTGATTTGATATTTCCAGTAATATATGGACATCATTGGATATATCATCAACAGCACTGTAAATGTTAGACATGATTAATGCTTGTTTATGCATATGTTCTTTTCCTTTTTCGGCACGTTCTTGCGCGCTTAGCGACAGCTTAGTTCCGTTTTGTGCAAGAGAAACGATTTCGTTTGATTGCGAGATTAATTGCTGGAAAGAAGCATTGGTTTGCTCCGAGATTGCCGCCAGATTTTGCGATGCACTTGCAACATTATTACGAACTAACCGTTTTTGTTCCTCAACTGCTTCCTTTAATCTTTCTGATTCAGCAGCATATGCCTCTAATACTAACTGTTGTTCTAAATTTAAAATTTTAGAGACAGCTCTTATAGCAAGGAAGCAATCTTCCTTATTAATGATGTTTTGTTGGATAATATCCATGAGTGCTAAAAATAAATCCTGAAATGCACACATATACCATTTCGTTGGCAGACCTATCTTAACATGCATATGGGCAATTTTAATCCTTTTGTCGATGAAAGAGGCATCCACTCTTCCATTAAACATTTCCATAATATGTTGTCTTAATGTCTTTTTTAACTTCTCGATCGAACTGTGATCATTAATAATTTTCAACAGTGAAAGTTCATTTTCCAAGTTCTTATAAAACCTGTCCACAATAAAATTAATGTTTTCGATTACGAATGGCTGTATTGCGTTAATAATATGTAAATCTTTTTCGGTCAGGCCGATCATCGTTATTTGCTTTTCAATTTCACTGCCTTTCGTTATACTTATATCGCCTCTCCCGTTTTCAAAACTAACATTTGAGTTTTCGCGCTTTGTTCTTTTGAAGAGCACCTATGTTTCACCCCGTTGAACATATAAGATTGCATATCTAATTTCATTCGCCTGCCCACGGTGCCAGCTGAAATCTGTTGCCCAGCTAGCCCAAGGACAGCAAGCATGCAAGCGAATAAAATACCATTTCTCTTTATTGCAAACAAATCCATCTATGCTGTTAGCACGGATGAAATGGATCGACAAAAACAGAAAAAGCACACTTAACAAACTTTCTCAGTCCTTTTTTCTATAAATTTGTGATATTTTTGTTTTGGCAATGCATTGCCCAACTTCAACCAACATGCTGCATTTGTCCGGCATGCGGTTGATCCTCTTCTTCGATTTCCAGCTCTCTTAAAATTTTGTCCCGATATTTTCGGTTTTTGCGCGTTCCTGAAATAATTTCAGAAAGGCGGCTTAACGGGATTTCATGCTGTGCGCAAAACTCCTTATGGGTCAATTCCAGTTCTGCCAAGCGCCGCTTGATTTTCCACCCTAACGGAGTGACGCGTTGTTTACGAACCGACATTGGACTAACTCCTTTCTTTGATGCGTAGGAATTCTGTTTTCCGATATCGAATTTTGATAAAATGAAAGAGGGATTACTATATTGGAAACCAGAATTCGTCATGGGACGCTCATCCAAACATCTATTCCCAAACCGCTACGTCCGGGCGCATTTCCCGGAACGTTCTCTGTTGTTATCGATGCCGGCAATACGCAGCAGGAGCTTCCGCAATCTTAAAAACTTCATTCAGGAGATTGGGCTTGCTCATCTCCATCATGCTGCAAGCCGTACAGTGAATGAATAAAAGCCCAATCTCCTCAATGCGTCCAGTTCAGCGGCTAACTATTCTCGGAAAATAAAATGCAGCTTAAGGCTAATACCCTCTTTTTATAAAGCAAATTTCTCCTAGAGCATCCATTTTTCCTGCTTAAACCAATAGAAAAAGGAGCTGCAGAAAACAACTCCTTATGCGCTCAAAAATAATAGGAATAATGCGGTATTGGAAAAGGTGAGCTGCATGATGACCGAGCTGTTAACGCGGAAAAACTTGGTTGGCACCGCACAGCCCGCTAGTTTATTAAGAAGGCGCTTTAAGAAATGCCCTGATGACATGACATCAACTTCTTGACAGTACTGAACGTGTTGCAAAACGTATAACGAATGCATAAATACACATAAAAAATCCACCACCTTGGAAATCATATACAGTGACCAAAAAACAACTCTCCAAGGGGTGGGCACTATCATGATTTCCAATTTAAACAACGAACATGCATGGCCTTATGAAATTGATCCAATTTTAGAAGCATTATTTCGATATGTTGACTCGCTATCATTGCCCGAAACACCGTATGTGACAGGAAGACCGCCGGTGTCGAAAAAATCGTTGTTGAAATGTTTCTTTTTGAAAACCTATTTTGCTATTGGTTCCTTGCGAAAATTAGTACGCATTCTGCAGCGTTTTCGCTGTTTTCAACGGGCCTGTGGGCTTGGTGAAGTCCCTCATCTGTCTACGTTCTCCCGCGCGGCGAAGTGGTTCCGGGAACAGGGATTTCCTGTTTTTCATGCACAACTGCTCAAAGATCTAGAAGTTCGGTATCCTCAAATTGTGCTGATCGACAGCACAGCTCTTCGAAGCAGTCTTTACGATTCGCAAGCAAAGTGGGGAGTGTCCACCCGATACCACTGGTTTAAAGGATATAAGCTTCATCTCTGCACCACTGCCGAGGGAATCATTTTATCTCATGTGTTGACCACAGCGAATCGGAATGATGCAGCAGTAGCACCAGAATTGCTTGTTTCTTTAAAGCAGTGGGATATCGAATTGGTATTGGGCGATGCCGCATATGACAGCGAAAAGGTTCGTCAAACAGCGGAGCAGTCAGGAATCCTATTGCTTTCCCCTATCAACCGCCGCAATAGCGAAGAACGAAAAGACGCCTATGGACGTGTTCTTCCTGTCTTTTTGAAAACAAGGTTTGGCCAGTGGCTGTTTGGACTTCGTCGTGAGATTGAACGAGTATTTAATGAATTAAAGAGTGACGGGTTGGAACAGCCAAGATGGTATGGATTTCATCGATATTTACTACATGTGTTATGTTGCATCCTTATGCATAATTTCGAGTTTTTACTCTAGTTTTGCAACACCATCAGTACTTTTTATTAGAGTCTCTTACCAATCTTATCCGTTATATGCCCATTTTAATAAATAGACAAAATCTTTTTCTGTTACTTTTCTAGGATTACCAGCTGTGCAAATATCTTGCATTGCGTCTTTGGCCAAAGAAGGGATATATTTTGCAAATTCGGTTTCGTTAATATCGCATTCTTTGAAACTTGACGGTATATCCAGCTTTTTATTAAGAAACTGAATGGCAGTAACCAAACTTATGACCCCTTCTTTTAAGGTTGAGCTTGGCAAGCCTAACATTTTCGAAATTTCTGTATACCTCTTCGCCACAGGAGAAGCATCCATCGTATCATCGCAAAGACCGCTATTATATTGGATAACATAAGGCAATAAAATAGCATTAGTTCTGCCATGCGGCAAATGAAATTTTGCGCCAACCGCATGTGCGAGGCTATGATTAATCCCTAAAGACGAATTGGTAAACGCAATACCAGCCATACAGGACGCTATGTGCAATTTCCCTCTGGCATCAAGGTCTTCCCCAAAACGATATGCCCTTAATAGATAATTAAATACCATTTTAATGGACCGCTCAGCAAATATATCGGTAAATTCTGAAGAGTTTAAAGAAACATATGCTTCAATGGCATGAGTGAGCACATCCATGCCTGTATCCGCTGTGACAGAAGGTGGCACAGTTATCGTTAATTGCTCATCTAAAATGGCAACATCAGGGAGCATCCTTTCATCACGCAAAGGAATTTTTAAATGATTCGTTGTATCCGTAATGACTGAATAAGATGTCATTTCTGAACCTGTTCCGCTAGTTGTGGGGATTGCAATCAATAATGGTTTTTTTAAATCCATTTCTATATCAGATATGTCTTTCATGTAGTGATAAAAAAGCAACATCGCTTTAGCAGCATCAATGGCTGAACCACCGCCAAGCGCTATCACCAGCTCTGGCTGTTCTTGCAAAAAACATTCAAAAGCCTTTTTGACGGTTTCTATGGACGGATTAGGCTCTACATCCGGAAAAATTTTAAACGCAGCACCTTTTATTTTTTCGATAATCTTCTCTGCCATGCCCAGTTTCAGCATCGTCTGATCCGTTACAATAAAGACTTTTCCTGCATTAAAATCAGACAAATGATTTAATGAATGGTTTCCGAAATAAATTTTTGGTTTCAAAAAGAATGTATTCATTTCTTTTCCCACCGACCTTTTTCCTCTACTTGTTTTTGTCAGTAGTTATAAATTGTAACCACCTGAAACGTTAAGCATTGTTATGTCATTCAATTCGGTAAATCAATTATGAAACAGATTATTGCTCAATCAAGTAATAAGTTGAATTACATCAATGTAGTAAAGATGAAAAGACTGCAAATAAGAATTGTCGTTGCCGGAGGATCGATATGAGTATCAACATGCTTATTAATTGTTTTTTCAATAACATCCCCCAGTACACCCGCAATCACGGCAAACAAAATTCCAACCAAAATACTCCCACTTGCAACAGTTGCATAACCGGCAACTAGCGTAATGTGGTGTGTTACAGGTATATCAAAACCTAGCAATAAAAAGATTAATAATGCTGCACTGATCACAAATCCCAACACCTGAATTTGAGTTAGATCAACACAGTAAGAAATCACCGCTCCTAAACCTAGAGAATAAAGAAGAATAAAGTACAATGATTTTGTATCAGATATAAATTTTCTCTTTTCTCCATTTGAAGGTGTAAACTTCCCAAAAATTCCTGTTTTGCCAAAAATCAAACGAACGATTAATCCAGATGTGAATACGGTCATTGCAATAGTATCAACAGGAATGGACAGATAAACATATAAATAGTTAATTAGATAACCTAAAACTCCAAAAACTCCACCCACCAATAATACTGACAAATCGTTGGTCTTCTTCAATGGAGTTATGATGTCAACACCATTTTCAAGACAATGTTTCTTATTGGCAGCGAATGCTGCAGCTGCTACGCCACCCGCAAATGCAATATGTGGACCAAGTAGAGCGCCAAAGGTAATATCATTTAAAATCGTTGCAGGCCCACCAGCTGCAAGTACACCTACGCCAATTAAACCGATAAAACCAGTAAAAATAAATACTGGAAGCGCTCCTAAGATTGCACCTAACATTCCCCCGCCAAATGAAGCCAATATTAAAGACCAACTCATGATCTCACTTCTCCCTCTTTAAATGTTGATATCTCAACGGTTTTAAGGGTGTCCATAAAATATTTTTTGACACGACTTCTTATTTGTGGATATATGACAAGCACATCTTTCGCATCGTGCTTGGTTAGATAGTTTAGCTCTTTGCCGCGGGTTCATCACGAGAAAAATCCCCTTCTCTTCAAGGAAATAGGCGAGGCTCAACCAATAGTGCTCCGCTGGTTCAAGACCAATGATGACTTCGCTTTTCCGAATACCTTCATGGCATCCACAATGTACTGATAAAATCACTCAAATCCCGTTTTTGATGGAAGCACAGGAAACGATTTTTAACATCCTCCCTCGCTTGTCGACAAAGCAAATTACGATATTCATACGTTTCATCCGTCCACTTGATCCATCTTCTAGTTTTGCAATACCATTCATATATAGCCCCCTTGGCATCTTAAAGGGCAATCCGGTTGGTCGCTACCTCCCCCGAACCGTACCAAGAGGGCTTTTATTCAAGTTCACCAAAAAGTTTTTAACAAAAATTTTATCTTATCGACAAAGCATCCACTAAGACACATTTTCTTTTTCTTGCAAAGTCTTTTGCTGAAGTTAAGCCTTCACCTGTAGGCCCCGCTATGGTGAAGGTAGCATATCCTTCACCGCCTACGCCAATGCCGGCATAAGATGGAGCATTTTTTACAAAAATCGTAGTTTGGATTGCCTTTGCGAATTTTGTTAAATGATCTACATTTTTAGAATGCATAATCGCCGTATGTCGGAACCCATGTTCAACTTCCACAGCTAGCTCGATAGCTTGATCCACGTTTTTGACGCGGACAATAGGCAAAATTGGCATCATTAACTCGACTGTTACTAATGGATGTTTACCATCTACTTCCATTATTGCTACACGGATGTCAGGCGGAACATTGATGCCAATATGTTTTAAAATATAGGCTGCATCTTTACCAACAAATTCTTTATTGGCATGTCCATTCTCTACCACTAAATCAGTTAGTTGTTGTATTTGTTCTTTATTCGTTATTTCATATGCACCGTGTTTTTTCATATAATCAATTAAACGGTCGGCAATCGATTCGACAGCAATTACTTCTTTTTCTGCAACACACGGAAGATTATTGTCAAAGCTGCATCCAGCGATAATATCTTTCGCTGCCTTTTCAATATCTGCCGTCTCATCCACAACTACTGGCGGATTTCCAGCACCGGCACCTATCGCTTTTTTCCCGCTTGAGAGCACTGCTTTTACCACTCCTGGCCCTCCGGTAGCCACCAGCATTTTAATGGTTTTATGTTTCATCATGATCTCCGCTTGCTCAATGGAAGGATTTGCAACCGTTGTTATCAAGTTCTTCGGCCCGCCTGCTTCAACGATTGCTTGATTGAAAATTTTAATCGCATACAAAGATGTATTTTTTGCTCTCGGATGCGGGCTGAAAACAACGGCATTTCCTGCAGCGATCATTCCGATTGAATTACAAATAATCGTCTCAGTAGGATTTGTTGTCGGTGTGATCGCTCCTATAACACCATAAGGCGAAAGTTCAACAAGCGTTAAACCATCATCGCCAGAAAAAACTTCTGTCCGCAAGTCTTCAATGCCTGGAGTTTTTTCGGCTGCAAGTAAATTTTTTACTATCTTATCTTCATATTTACCCATCCCTGTTTCGTCCACTGCCATTCTTGCAAATTTTTCCGCATTCTCCTTGGCAGCTTTGCGAATTGCCTCAATCAGTTTCCCTCTTTGCCCAAGAGATAGTTGCACAAGTTCTTTTTGGGCGATTTCAGCTGCTTCAATTGCTTGATTCATATGGTCAAATATGCCCCATTCGCATTCGGTTTCTGCCGGCTTCTTTTTCTCTTCCATTTCCTCCAGTATTTTTCTTACAAGTTTCTCAATTTTTTGTGCATCCACGCTCAATGTAATCCTCCTCTCTCTTCTTCAAACAATGTTAAAACCGCTTGGGCAATTTCCATGTCTTCTTCTACAGATCCACCGCTGACTCCAATTCCCCCAATAATTTCATCATTTATTTTCAGCGGGTATCCGCCGCCAAAAGTGACAATTTTATTTTGATTGGAAACTTGGATACCATAAAGTTCTCTGCCAGGCTGGATGAGAGGAGCTAATTCATGAGTGGCCATTTTTAATGCCACAGCCGTATAAGCTTTATTAGGAGAAAGATCTAAACTTGCTAACAGCGCCCCTTTCATTCTGTGCAATAACACAATATTCCCGCTTGCATCAACTGCGGTAAAAACAATAGGCACTCCGATTTCCGCAGCTTTCCGTTCTGCAACGTTTGCCATTTTTAAAGCCATTTCGAGGGTAAGTTCATGGCTTGTTTTGCCCGTGCGTATTTTTTCAATCACCTTTTCTTTTATCCCTTCCACCATACTGTAGTAAACTTCAGCCCGTGCTAACATAAAAAGGGCGTCAGATAACCGATTCATAAATTGGATAATTTCCAAACGGACGTTTGACGTTTTACTAAGATTCACGATTAATCTTTCTGCCCGGCGAATAATGGCTCTTGCCAAATGCAAATGGCTAGATGCCGTTGTTTCTCCCGGAATAATAAATTCATGGATTGGCCCGAGCTTTTTTTCATAATGATCTATGATGTCTTCCAATGTTGTTACATCCTTGCCGCTGACTTTCTCCTTTAACAAGCTGTAACCCTTTTCATCGCTGGCCAATTCTGCCCCAACAACAAATAGTTGTTTTTGAATATCCCGAATAATGCTTTTTATCTCCTTATTTTCTATTTGCGAATAAGCAACTCCTAATGCGGCATTCGCTTCATCTAATGTTCCATAACAGGCGACTTGCAAACTATCTTTGGAGATTCTGCTTCCCCCTAAAAGACCTGTCTCCCCTTTATCTCCTTTTTTTGTATATATGGCCATTTATTTGTTCCTCCTCTATCCATTGATTTCCACAGAGTCGACAATGGCTACTATTGCGGAATCGATGGAGGAAGTGGACGTACCAAATACATATCCAGCAGATTCACCGTTTGTTACAATGACGTATTCCCCTGTCCCTGCACCGACCGAGTCAACAGCAATTTCAATGCTGTCAAGTTTTTCTCCTTCTTTATTCACCTTTTGTACAATTAATAACTTTTTGCCAACAAGGTCATCGTTTTTCCTAGTAGCAACGACACTTCCCACGACGATTCCGATATACACGGATGATCACCTTCACCTATCTGTCTTGGATAATATCGACACCTAATTCTTTGGCTGTCTCTAAAGCAAGAGGACTTATAATAGTCGTTTTAGGAACAATTAAAGCATGGCCATTATTTTTAGCTTCAATAATGTCCATTCGAGTCAGAACGTTTTTCTTAATGTTTTTGGTTTTCATCGGTTGATTGCTTTCTTTCTCCTCATGTAAAAAAGAAAAGGCAATATTTTTCACCGATTGATATAAATCCCCGGCATTCACAAGTTTTATTCCGTAACTTTCTATTGTTTGAAGATGTTTGTTCATATTTTCTAAATATGCACTTGGTATACGATGAAAACCGAGTTGCTTTCTCATTGGTGTTTGTAAATCACACGCATCTTTTGCTGCTACAATCGGTATTCCTTTCATAATGGCATGAGCGACAAGATTTGTCGCCATGCTATCCGCTATACCGACCGAAATTTTCGCTGCCGTGTTTAACGTCAAAGTTGGAATAATTAAAACATTGATATTTTCATAAAATGGCCTGATGCCATTAACCTCTTTTTCAACAAACAGATTGGATATGCCTAGTTCCTTTTTTATAACATGAGGTGTCAGAACATGCTCCGCACTATTGGATAACAATATATTGAAATCCCAACCATCATCAAGAAGAAGTTTCAATTGTTGGATGGCTTCTTTAAAACCTAAAGCTCCGCCGGTAAACAAAACAGTAGCTTTTTTCGTTTTCTCTTGCAGTTTTTTTAACACTTCTTCCACGATCATGTTTATGATCTCTTCCATATTCAAACGCTATCCACCTCCTTTCAACTAAACAACCCGATGCCTAACGGAGTTACTAAAAGGGGATGAACAGGTTTGATGGTTTCAATGCCGATCTGTTTCAAAAAGACTTTTTCAAATCCAGCAAAACAGCACGCTCCACCAACCAAAAAAATTTTATCGATATCATGGCCTTCTATATGTCTTTTAACGATAGAGGCCATTTTTTCAATAACAGGTACGACGATAGGAAAAACTTCCTTTTGTCTGTTCGGATCTTTTTTTAGCTTTTCTGCTTCTTCAAATGAAATTTTATAGTATCCTGCTAAAACTAAACTCATATGGGTTCCTCCGGTAGGTTCGTCGGCGGTATAAATCACCTCTCCATTTTTTAAAATACTGATCCCAGTTGTCCCTCCGCCAACATCAACAACCGCTCCATCCGTTACGTTCAAAACAGAAGCTGCTGCAGTTGGTTCATCAACAACCCGGACTACTTCCATGCCCGCTGATTCCACAACGTTTGAAATGGCTTTCATATTTCCGCCTACTGTCCCAGGAGGAACCGCAGTCGCAGCATAGGTCAATGTTTCTCCAATTAATTCTTCTACTTGCCTTTTCAGCTCTTTCACAATTCTTACTGCCCCGACATAATCGACGACCAATCCATCTTTGACAACAGATGCTGGATAAAGTGAACCAGCAACCGGATTGCCAAACTCGTCCAAAACCGATAGCACTATATTCGCAGTCCCCAAGTCGACGCCTACTTTTAACTTTCCATGATATTGTCTTGCTTGATGTTCATAAATTAGTTTTGCAAAAGTATTAATATAGTTGTTCACTTCTATCAAATCTGCAGACATCGCGAATCTTTACCTTTCATTTCACTATTTTTCCTATATCTCCGTTTCTCAATCCTGCAGCATTCGCCTCATCTGTATCTAAATGCATTTCTAAAACGTAATTTTTTGAAACTCGAATAAGAACATTTTTAAAAATCGTTTTTCTTTCTTTGCCAACTTCAACATCTACCATGTCCTTATCTTTTAATTGAAATTTCGCTGCAAATTCTGGCGGAACATGTATGTGCCTTAGTGCCGCAATCACACCTTCTTTTAGTTTCACAATGCCTTTTGGGCCTTGAATGATGATTCCTGGTGTGCCCGCAATATTTCCTGATTCTCTTACTGGTACAGAAATCCCTAACTGAAAACTATCTGTAATCGATATTTCCACTTGCGTTTTACTTCTTATCGGCCCTAAAATCCTTACATGTTGGATTTCTCCTTTAGGCCCTTTGAGAGTAACGGTTTCATTTGCAGCAAATTGTCCCGGCTGTTTTAAATCTCTTAATTTCGTCAAGCGGTAGTTTTTGCCGAAAAGACTTTCTAAGTCTTCTTGGGACAAATGAACATGCCGGTTAGAAACGCCGATTGGCACATATGGACCTTCTTCTATTTCCTGTATTCTTTTCATTACTGCTTTGAAAATTTTGTCTTGCAGTTCATTGCTCATTTTAGTGCCTCCATTATTGGAAAACTAGCTTAAATGCTTTTTGGCAACATTTTTTCCACATCTGTATGCGGTCTGGCAATGACATGAGTGGAAATGACTTTTCCAACTTTTTCAGCGGCCGCTGCCCCGGCATCGACAGCCGCTTTCACTGCACCGACATCTCCACGGACCATAACAGTGACTAATCCAGAACCAATCTTCTCATAGCCTATTAACGTCACATTGGCCGCTTTAGTCATTGCGTCCGCTGCTTCTATTGCCCCAACTAATCCTTTTGTTTCAATCATTCCTAATGCATCATTCATTTGCTATCTTTCCTCCTAATCTCTTGATAATGAATACAAGCTGACTTTAAATCACCTTTTTTTCTGGGACATTTTGGATCATGGCAAAGATTGCATACTTCTTTATCATTCGGCTGTTTTTCATTGCCTTGTTCTTCGAAAATTTTCCTGTTTTCTGGAGTGGATGGATGCGTTTTTTGATCCAATTCTTTTGGCTCTTCCAGCAAAGAAGGCTTTTCTTTCCGCAAATGTGTCTCAGGCTGCTCATGTTTCACTTCATCTTTTTCTTTTAATTCCGCTATTTCTCGCATGGCCTCGTCTGAGTGCGTTTCTTCTCGTTTGTTCGATTCAGAGGCCCCTTCTTCATTCTGATTGGTTTGTAATGGCATCTCTTCCGTTTTTTCTTTTTTTCCATCGTTAATAGGGCCGACTGTTTCTTTGGAATGAATGATTTTCTCTAACTCATCATGTGGTCTGGCAATGATATGTTTACTGTATACATTGCCAACTCGTTTTGCCGCCTCCCATGCTGCTTCCACCGCTGCTCTGACAGCCGCTACATCGCCTTCCAATTTTATCGTTACCATTCCGCTTCCTTTTGTTAATTCATATCCTAGCAAAGAAACGTTGGCCGATTTCACTGCTACATCCGCTGCCTCTATTGCCGAAACCATTCCATACGTTTCAATGATCCCAATTGCGTTAATCCCCAAAAATCTTCACCTCCTTGTTACGTAATTTCTTCAAGACGCTGAAGAACTTTTTTGACAATGCGGGCAATTTCTTCTGCGGAAATGGTGCTATTCGCTTTATCTTCGCCGGTTTCTTGAAACGTTTTAAAAGGTATTCCTTTAACCAGCCTCGCAGCATTGGATCCTAAAATACGTTGTTTATTTTTTTCATTTTGTTTGATCTGAAAAAGCGGCTGATCTTTTCGCAGCTTTGCATAATGAAGAACAATTTGGTTATCTGCACCAACTCCTATTCCAACCCCTAAAATAGAATCTGTGGCGGCTTGATGGCCAAGTTCCAAGGAATTATTTCCCTCTTTTTTTTTCAAAACAGAGGGAACGCCTTCTTCTTCCATTCCATAAAGTAAAGGGCGGAAGGAAGAATCATTTAGCAGCGGGCTATAATAAACATGGATTGCTGGTCGGGCCGATCCATT
This sequence comes from Parageobacillus thermoglucosidasius, assembly GCF_001295365.1. Taxonomy (GTDB): domain Bacteria; phylum Bacillota; class Bacilli; order Bacillales; family Anoxybacillaceae; genus Parageobacillus; species Parageobacillus thermoglucosidasius. Next base: position 2,677,356 of record NZ_CP012712.1, read on the forward strand.
GTCTATTGTCATGGCGTCCCTCTCCCTTCCCCAAGAGCCAAGATTAATCCGGTTGCTACGGCATTGCGCGGCCCTTCTGTTCCTCTTATATTCCCTCTTCCAGCAACTACACCATATTGCGATAATGCATCTGTTACTAATTGAGGGATCTCAAAGTCTAATGCCGATCCTCCAACTAAGACAACAAATTCGATATCTCGTATATTTCCAGTAGGGGATACTAAACTTAACGCTCTGATTGCATTGGTAACAAAAACCTTTTCTTTTGCCTTGCGCCGGACATGTCTTATTTTTTCAAGAGAATGCTGGCCTGGAACAGGGATCATTTCCCCGTCTTTCAAGATAACAACTCTAGCAAATACATGTGGTTCTAACGGTTGTTCAAAAAATTGCACTGTACCATCTTCATGACGGATATGGTATAGGCTTTCTACTTTTGCTAAAGGATATTTTTTAATATCTTCAGCTAAACCGGTATCATCAAACCCTAATTCCGAATTAATTAGCAATGTTACCATATCGCCTGCTCCAGCAAGATGAACAGATGTGATTTTCCCATCTCTAGTCATAATCGAGGCATCTGTGGAACCAGCCCCCATATCAAGTATGGCTATTGGCATATTTGTTCCCGGAGTGGAAAGCGCCCCGCGAACGGCCATATCTGCTTCAACTCCCCCAACCTCAACTTGGACATTTACTTGCGATTGAAGTTCATCCGCTATCAATTTCATTTGTAATTTGTCAGCTTCTACCATAGCTGCAATGCCAACTGCATTTTCCATGGAAAATTCTTCGGCCAGCCCGCCTTTTACTTTTTGCGGGATAAACGTATCGACAGCTAACAAGTCTTGTATTCTTATTTTATTTGGCGGCTGGTTCGTCAGCTCTGACATGACTTGCCTTACTCTTTCCAACATGCCTCCTACGTTTGTTCCAGGCTCCCCTTTTATATCTTCAATCGGTGCAGAAGCAGTGACCATCGCCATAATTTTTTCTGCGCCTTCGTCAACATCAACTGCTGCTTTTTTCTTGCCAAATATATAAATTTTTCCCGCAGGGATGGTTCTAGCCCGCACATCTCCTTTTGGAGTTTTGATGACTACGGCCGATCGGTTCCCTATTAGGGCACGCGCTATCGGAACAATCATCTTCGTTTCATCCGCGCTTAATTCAAAAACAGTCGCAATCCCGTACGGATTGGATAAAACCTCTACGACGCCGCCTGGCGGTGCCACTTCCACAGCGGCTTTCATACCTACTGGCACTTTTTCTAATAAGCTGACTTCATCAACAATCGGGATTTTCTTTTTTATCCTATTATTAATTAATACTCCGTCATCTTTTTGCACAATCGCTCCATTCACTTTCATTCCTTTATCCAACGCTTCATTTATTATTTCTGCCGCAGTTTCAAAATGATATTCCTTTCCGATTAATACGATATAGTCATCAGTGGTACTGGCATTTTTTAAGTCTGATATATTTATAGTTTTTCCTATGCCTAAGCCCATTCCCCCTGGAGTGGAAGGATTGTGGCCAATCATCGTTGATTCAGTAATGATCGTCTCTGTGATGGTTTCCATTGCCACATCCCCAATCACAGGAGCCGCTTCATTTAATCGAATAAGATCTAAATCTTCTATTTTACGATTAATTTTGTTGAGAGCTTGTTGAATGGCAGCCAGGGCACCATGGATATTTTGACGGGTTCCTTTAATTCCTGTTGTATTTACAAGACCACTTGATAAAAAAGTAATAGTATTGTCATCGCTTACTTGCGCAATCGCCACTTCTGTCGTGGCATTGCCTATATCCACTCCCGCAACTAATTTCATCTAATAAACCTCCACGCAAGGTTATTCGCTGTCTTTTCTCAGTCTGTCTCTTAATTCATAGACTTCTGCAGCTTCCCGGACTAATTTAGCGTTCATTTTTGCATGATATTGATGCTCAAGTTCATCAGCGATCGCTAGCAACTCATCTTTCGTGGAGCGATATGGCCGAAGCGCATTATAAATTTCGAGAATCCGTTTATCAGGAATTGCTATAAGTTCTGCTGCTCTTCTAAGGTTTGCTGCAAATTGTTTTCGCCCCATTGAATCTGCTATTTGTGCTTGCAGCTCAAGAGTTTCCGGTGAAATACGTATATCTTCCGGCTTAACGTCTCCGTCTATAACCCCTTTTAAGTTAATCTCATCCAATGATTTACCTGTAGGGGTTTTTATTAATTCCGGCCATTTTTCAGCCAATGGGTAGTCATGTTTTACATCCACTTTTACCCATTGATTTTTCTCATTTTTTTCCGTGTTAACTTCCGCACCATTCATAGAGGCCATTATTTCTTTCACAATTTGTTCGATTAATGCTTGATTCAACTTTCGTCACCTCCGGTTAATAAAACTTTACTTCTAATTCAACTGCTTTCTTATTGCGGTCAACATGTTCTGTTTCTTTTATATGAAGAAGCGCGGCAATCGCTTGATATTTTGGCCGGGCCATTTGATCATTCCGGGTAGGGACAGGGTTTGGCGATTCCCCTTTTGCATATTTCGCAGCATTTTTGCCAATTGCGCGATAAGTTTCTAAGTCTAGCAATGGTGCTTGGGGAAATAATTCAAGATTATTTAACGGCTGCAAATCTTTTTGGTGAATAACCGTCGTTCCTTTGGACTGAATGCCTATCCCGATACCTGAGCCGCTTAATTTAGCGGCATGGTGAGCAATAAACCCAACATCTGAAGTATGATAAACTTTAATCACCCGTGCAGCAAGCCCCTCTTCTTCAATACCGGCAATCACTTCCTTTAATAAATCCGCATGTGGAACACCGACGATGGTTTTGGTTTGGTATTTGCCAAATGCCGGCCCTAATCCAATAACGACTTCATCTTTTCTTGTGCCGACTTCCGCCGTTCCTTTTTCCACAAGTTCTAATCCATTGCCGTTTTTTGCTGGCGGTTTGGGATGACCGTTTTCATTAACATCTACTTCTACTTCTTTTTCTTCAAATTGAAAACTTTTTAAAACTTCTTCCACTACATCACGAATGATCTGTTCGTTAATGATCATCTTCCACACCCCTTTCAACGATTAATGAATATCTTCTGGCCTGATAGCATTAGGAATGTTTTTGATTTCTTCCCATCTTTCCTCACTCATTCGATATCCTGTTCCCGGTCCCATATAATCGTTCAAATCATTTACGGCACTAATCACTTTAAAATCTTTCGTAATAATGGCAGACGTATGCAAGTAGTCACCAGATATACGTTGTTTCAACATATTTAACACATTTTGGGCAATATCATCAAAACCATGTTTGCTTAAGGCTTTAACAACATCAAGACCAGTAACTCCGCGTTTCATCATCTCTTCTGCAGCTCTTATATCTTCCACTACATTCCGTTCCGGCATATCTTTGCTTCCATGCGCATAAGTGGCTGCTTCGACTTCTTCATCTGTGATGGCAGGAAGTCCTAATTCTTCAAACACAGCCTGAATTGCTTTCGCCGCTTTATTTCTTACCGCAATGACTTCCTCTTCTGTAACAGGGCGCAACCCGCCATCCACTTTTAAATCGCGCTGCAATACGTTGTAATCATCAAAATCTTCTGCGTCGAAGTTAGATCCAGCAAACATATTGTCATAGTTAGGAGTCGAGCTGTATCCAGAAAAGATAAAGTCTGTGCCAGGAAGCATTTGCATAAGAGTGCGAGCTGTTCTTCTAATATCGGAATGTGAAAATGTTTGGTCATTTCCAGACGCAACTTCCAGATCCAACATTGCTGCTATTAAATTTTCGGCAAGCACAGCACGAATTCCAGACGGAACGCTTCCAGGAATACCGATGCAGCTGATCGATCCGTTTTGCAAACCTTGTACACCGGCACCTTTGGCAATAAAAATGCATCGTGCTTCGAGATATAACATGGATTTGCCTTCTGCATACCCCATTTGTACTTCCGATCCAGTACCTGATGTAAACCGCATTTTTAATCCGCGAGAAGCATAAGCGGATGCCAGGAATGCTTTAGAATATGGAGTATCGTCACCATCGACAAATACAGGCTCTGTTCCATATACAGAAATGGTTTCAGCATAGCAGCTAAGCCCTCGCAAACCTAGCTCTAATTCGGTTGCCTCTTCCAGTGAACATTGCGTTAAGACACCGCCACGGCCTGTTTGTGAGCCAACTAAAAGGGATAAAGCGTTCAATGGATAGTAACGGACAATGCCAACGGTCGTTTCCATTTCATCGAATCCGCGTAGTGCCGCCTCTGCTGCATCTGCTGCAATTTGAACAGGATTATCTTTAACGTTAGTGACGTGGCATTGGATAGACGGCGTTTTTCTTGCTCTCATCTTTTGCAGTGCCATCATCATCTCAACCACATTCATGTAACCGACAACCTCGCAAATCTTTGCGGGAGTCATTGCGGTAGTAAGAGGGATAATTTTCTCACGTGGCACGTTAATATCAACTAGCATTCTTGCCAGCTCTAATGAGTCCATTGCCATGACTTCTTCTGCCTTGTCCAGATTGATCCCGTAATCCGCAATGAAATAATCAATAAAATCAAATTGGTCACGTGTTTTTCCGTCCAATTCAACAACAACGCCATTTTCGATTTTTATACTTGGCTTAGGATCATTTGGACCGTTCATCGCGATTAAACCAACTTCCGGCCATTCCGCTACGAACCCATCCTGATTAACCGGCCGTTTCGCTAATACTTGAAATCGCTTGGATCTCATAACATTCCCTCCCAAAGATTAAATATATGGAATGGTCTCTGAGACAGGCACGCTTCCCAAAGTTCCTAATAACTTAATGCCAACTTCTCTTGCTGCAATAAGAGCTTGCCGGACTGCTCCTGAATCACCAGTGAAAGTTAAAATCACTTCATTAGTAAAACTTGTGCCTTGATTAGGAGAACTATAGCTTAATACCTCGACATTCGCTGCTTTTACAGCCGTATCCGCAAGAACAACACCTATGGCTGCCGGGGCACCAACGACTAATCCAAATGATTTGCCAACTGGCGCATTAAATGCTTTTTCACATGCATAACTTGCCCGAGCCGTATATTGAAACTCGATATGCCCTGCTTCGTTTCCATACACATCTCCAAAAGTACGTTCCAATTCTTTCAAGGCTACTTCCACTGCCCGGCGAGCATCTGCTACATCTTCAGCGCCAAAAATAATTAAGCTTCCGTGGCCAGCCCCGCCTTTCGTGTCACGTGCAAGTTCAATGGCTAAAATTTCTGTATTGGTTGCTTTCACAGCTTCATCAGCAGCTAAAATTTGCGGCCCAGCCCCAATACGTCCGCCGATAATTCCTATTGAACGATACTTTTTGTCAAGATTCATCGCCTCATGGACACTAGAATCTACATTGGCAATAACTAAACCGATCGTATCTCCTCGGCCTGTGCCAACAAACTCTGTTAAACCACAGATATTTTTTTCTTTTGATTTATTCTCTTCCGCATTGGAAGCATTCATTTTTCTCATCACTTCCTGCGTGATTTTATCAATGATTTGCTCCTTCATGCCTAACACCTCCATTGCTTCATTCTTGAACTAGTTTAGGAAGAATTCCTTCCACTTCTGTGTGCGGTCTTGGAATGACATGGATGGATATGACTTGCCCCACTTTTTCCGCAGCTGCTGCACCAGCATCCGTTGCTGCTTTTACAGCGCCAACATCGCCGCGGACCATCACCGTGACAAGCCCGGAACCAATTTTCTGGTAACCGATAAGTGTCACATTTGCCGCTTTCACCATTGCATCTGCCGCTTCAATAGCTGCAACTAACCCTTTTGTCTCCACCATACCTAATGCTTCTCGAACCATACGTGGACCTCCCTCTACTAAAATTTTTCTTTGCGTTTCCCCATGGATTTTTTGAATTCCAAGAGAATGTAACCCCTTTCAACTATATATTTATCTTAATTTGCATAAATTTTCGTGATATTTTATTGGCGTATAAGAGTAAACAATTGTGGAGTTTCGATATCAGTCTTTTATCATTTTTTATTTTTATCCTTAAATTTTTGCGTTGATAATTTTAAAAAAGATAAATTTTTGTCATCTTATAGTAAAATATTGTCCATATGAATCTTTCCCGCCTGCATTCCATGCGGTTTGACGGGTGGTTTGGTTATAGAACGTATGTTTGTTTCAAGAAATAAAAAACTCCCGATTCATCTCCCTCCTTCACTCCGTTGAGTGGAAAGAGATGAATCGGGAAAAATGTTCAAAAAACCACCTTGTTCACCGAGCATTTATATAAGCCAATTTCCATTGAGAACGCTATTATGCTTTTTTTTAGAAAGTCCCTTTTTGCTTCTTTTTCTGTATTCCGATGGGGTGATGCCCACCACTTTTTTAAAGACTTTACTAAAGTAATTAGGTTCTTGATAATTCAATTCTAAAGCAATATGGATGACTGGTAAATCTGTATTTTCTAGAAGCTCTTTAGCTTTTTGCATTTTCTTTTCTGTTACATAACTAACAAAATTCATCTTTAATTCTTTTTTAAACAGCTTACTAAGATAAAAAGGACTTATGTGAACATGTTCTGCCACTTCCTCGAGTGTGATCCCGTTTTGATAATTTTCTTCTATATAATTTAATGCTGATTGAATCACTTTTCCGTCTTGAATTGAATTTTTAGCAGTAATCCCATCTAACATACTATCAAATTTATCGTTTTCTTTCTCGTTGAATGTCATATAACGCCGGATGAGCGCAATAACATCTTCTTGATGGGAAGGTTTCATAAGAATTTCATCGGCTCCCATTTCTAGTGCGCGTTGCAGAATTTCAGAACCAAATAAATCATACCCAGATAATAAAATAATCGAATTTTTATGATAAATGCCTTTCATAAACTCAATTAAATCAAAAACATCTGTCCCCGGAATATTAATATCCAGAAAGGTTATATCCGGTTGTGTTTTGCAAAATAATTCCATCGCCTTTTTTCCAGAAGACGCCTCTCCGATGACCACTGTCTCTTTCATTTTTTTTAAAATTACTTTAAAAGCTTCCCGGACAAGATATTCATCATCAACTAGTAATATTTTTAACACAACTGGACCCTCCCCCCTCGCTAGTTTTTCGGAATTCTCATCCTTACCGTTATGCCGCCCTGTGAATTTTGCGATATGGATAATTTATATTCATCGCCATACAGTGATATTAAAACGGAATTGACATAATTTAATCCCATTCCCTTTAACCATTTTCCACCATTATTTTTACTATTATCTTCAAAAATGCGATCCATTTTTTCCTTTGCCATTCCAACACCATCATCTGAAACGACAAATACATAATCTCGGCTTAGTGAATAGCCTTTCACACTTATATTGCCATTTCCGTCTTTTGGTTCAATGCCATGAATAACCGCATTATCAATGATTGCTTGCAAAAGAAAAGGGGGAATTGTTATGGATTCAAACTCTTTGGGGATGTCGATCATTACTCGTAATCGATCATTGAATCTTAGCTTTTGAAGCAGCAAATACTTCTCAATAAACGCTAATTCCTCTTTTAACTGGACAAGATTTTGATTGTTGGTGATGATATATTTTAACATTTCAAATAAAGTTAATATCGCCTCTTGTGTTTTTGGCGCCTCCTCAATGATCGATAAACACGTTAAAGTATTCATTGTATTAAATAAAAAGTAGGGATTTAGAAGGAGATGGAGCGATTGAATTTGTTTATTCAACAGCGCTTTTTCTAATTCGGCACTAACTTTCATCTGATTAATTAATTGCTGATTTTTCTTATGTAATTCTTCATGAACATATTTCATAATTTCTCTTTCAAATATATGATTGATTACATAAAACATCATTTCTGCAGCAGCGGTGATTTTTTCATAGGATATAATAGGGATTTTCTCATACTCTTTTATTAATTCATGGTTTTCTTTCCAATCCGGCGACTCTTTCACAATATAATCCAGCTTTTCATTATCTTTTTCATCCATCCTCGCCTGCCCAACGAGCATAGAACCTAAATATTGCCCTTGTACAATAATAGGCACGGCAAAATCAACCAACCCGCAATGACAATGATACACATAAAAATGACCAATTCTCGCTGCTTCTAATCCGCCAAAGGCATCACATTTAAAACATTGTGCCATAAGGTTAGGGTCTTTCCGAACAATATTACAAAATTTAGAAAAATTACTATATTTCGTTATAGGGTTCCCGCGATAATCAACCGTTATTGCAGCCAGTCCAGTAGCTTTCGCAAAAGCATCTTGTACTTTTTGTAAAAATTCAATATCTATAATTTCTTCTAATTTCATACTATATCACTCACTAACGGTTAGTTATTTTTACTTTAACAACCAATAAAAGGAAATTAATGTCACAGAGACGGGACTAGGTTGAATTTCCATCAACTTCCTTTATTTGAACATATTATTATATTGTTCATATTTACTATATCAAATCATTATCGAAAATGATTTTGTTAATAGTGACTATTTATTGACATTATGAATATGAAGCGATACACCGATCTCAGTTTGGAAAAACGCGGATTACCGGCAACGGATTTCTTTGTTCAGCTGTTTCCCTCTGTTTGCTGTGCAACAGGCACCCGCCGGCAGCGGTTAGGATAGTCCGCTTCAAATTCCTTGCACGTTTAGTTTAATAGTCCGCCGTTACTTTTTAACTCCCGAATATATATAGTGGTTCTTGCCGAAAATAAACACTTCTTTTTCTTTAGTGAAACCTATCTTCTCTGCCACACGAATGGACGGGACATTTCTTGGAGCAATAATGCTGATCAGCTTATTTAATCCCAATCGATCAAACGCATATTCCTTGCACGCTTTAGCTGCTTCGGTCGCGAACCCCTTAGACCAATATTTTTTATTTATGTGGTACCCAATCTCCACTTCTATATTGCCATTTATTTTTTGTTTAACGAGACCACAACCGCCGATAAATTCATTCGTTTCCTTCAAACAAACCGCCCATAATCCATAGCCATCATTCCGATATCTGTCTTGATTTCGTTTAACCCAGTCTTGAGTTTGCTGAATGCTAAAGGGAGATGGATAAAACTTCATGGTTTCTGGGTCAGAAAAAATACGATGCAGAGGAATAATATCTTCATCTTCATACTGTCTTAATATCAATCTTTTTGTTTCAAGAACAGCCATTTTCCCTATCCTCTTTCTCTTTTGTATTACTTAAAAAATTGACTTTACATCTGGTGACAATTCTTTTATATGTTTTAGAAACTCTTATGCCCTTTTGCTTTTATATTTGGATTAACACGAGAACCGTTCATTAGCAATCCACGTATACGATGATCTTGCTTCGCAAATGTTATGATTAAATCCATCATTTCTTGTTCCGTTCTCATTTTCACATATATCATCCTTTTCTTTCCTATTGGCTAGTTGAGAGAATTTATACATTTGATTCTTGTTCATGTTATAAACCCAATTCTCTTAGCGCTTCCATTTTTCCTTCTTAAACCAATAAGAAAAAGGAGCTGCAAAAACAGCTCCCTTATTGATTCACACTTATTTCTAAAATAAATATGAACAAATGAACGAAATCATTACGGCTTAAAATGCTGTATAACTACTCCTTTACCGTTTTCAACTTCCACTTCTGCAAATGCTCCATGTATAAATGTGATTTGCGGAGGCACATGGCCACAGTCTATATCATAAACAATTGGAATTTGAAGTTCATCAGCGAGTTCTTTATATACGTCTTCCACAGTATAATCATCGACTGGGTGGTTTGCCGCACTACGTCCAAACAAAATACCTGAACAATGGTCAAACCAACCTGCTAGCTTCATTTGAACGAGTGAACGTCGTAAATCAGTAGTAGTTAGCTCGCAGTTTTCCAAGTACCAGATTAAAGGATCGCTATCAAAATGTTTCTTCCTAAACTCTTGCACTCTGCCATATGGAGTGCCAATAAGATGCCTGATGACATCTATACAACCGCCAAGCAACCGGCCTTTGATCTTAACATTGCCAGTTGAAATAGTTTTCCAGTATGTATCCTCTGTTAAATGAAAAACACATGGAGATGGATTATCATGTTGCCATTTCTTTTGATATTTGCTTGAAGAGTATTGGATAACGGAAGCCTCTGTTTCCGTTGATAAAACCGTTTCCCACATGGCTGTCGTCTCATCGGAGTATTCGCCTCTTAAATCTACTAGATTTGTTCCATGAGCAGTGGCTATTCCTGTGTTTAAAGTAATTGCCAACAACAGGACACTTGTATCCGAGTAACCTAATACCCATTTTTTATTTATTTTTTCAAAATCGATTTCTTCCAGTATTTCAATTAGTAGCTCACCTCCCCAAGGAGGAATGATGATATCAATGTTCTCATTTTGCATCATTTCCATAAATTCATTTGCTCTCTTTTTGGCACTAGCAGACTTCGCTTTTTCTTGTGTCCAGACCGTTTCTCCGCAAACGACTTTATATCCTTTTCTCTCCATACTTTCACAAGTTTGTTTCAACATAGGATGCAATTCTGCCTTAACACCAGAGGAAGGTGCGGTTACACCAATCGTTGCCCCTTTTTTTAAAAACGGATATTTTATCATATGCATTCTCCTGTTCTTTCCTATCTGCCTAGAATGTATTTTAGTTTATCTGTCTCGTTATTCACTTTTCGTTCTGAAGAGGCTTAAAGGAATCCAAAAGTCTGAAGCCCTTTATGCCCTTCATCACCTTATTCCTTCAGTCTAAAACTGACAATATATCATTAATTGCTTTACTTTTCAAATTATTTTATCATATTAACCATCGAAATGAATATAAGAATTAACTTGATCATGAAAGGAGAAAAATATGTACTCATTTGTGCACGAGCCAACAGGTATATTTCCATCCGTTTGTCCTCTGGATTGTCCTGATCAATGCGGGTTATTGGTACACAAGCGAAACGGAAAAATTGTAAAAATACAAGGAGATCCGGATCATCCTGTGACAAAAGGAAATATATGCAATAAAGTGCGGAATATGACTGAGCGGATTTATGACCCAAAGCGCTTGAAATATCCAATGAAACGTACGGGTGCTAAAGGTGAAGGAAAATTTGTGCGGATAAGCTGGGACGAAGCAATCGAGATAATTACTGATAAATGGAAAGAGCTGATCGAAACAGAAGGGCCTGAAAGCATTCTTCCGTATAGCTTTTATGGCAATATGGGAAGACTCAGCGCCGAAGGAATGGACCGGCGGTTTTTCCACCGGTTGGGCGCTTCCTTGCTTGACCGGACCATTTGTTCGTCAGCTGGGGCGGAAGGGCTTAAATACACAATGGGAGGCGGCTTTGGGATAGACCCGGAAGATACGGTTCATGCAAAATTAATCATCTTCTGGGGAATCAATGCTGTTAGCACCAACATGCATCAAATTATCCTTGCCCAAAAAGCCCGGAAAAATGGCGCAAAAATCATTTGTATTGATGTTCATAAAAATCAAACCGGCCAATTCGCCGATTGGTTCATTCCAATCTTGCCGGGCACCGATGCCGCTCTCGCTTTAGGCATGATGCACATTTTGTTTGCCGAAAACATGGTAGACAATGATTTTTTGGCGAAATATACAGTCGGACATGAAGAGCTGCGTGAGCACGTTGTCCAGTATGATCCTGTCACTGTTTCCGGAATTACAGGTGTTCCCGTTGAAGACATTTATAAACTCGCCAGATTGTATGGGCAAACCACTCCTTCCTTTATTCGAATCGGCAACGGTCTTCAGCATCACGACAATGGGGGCATGTGTATCCGGACCATTGCTTGCCTTCCTGCCCTGACCGGACAATGGCTTGTTAAAGGCGGCGGAGCCATCAAGTCAAATAGCGGGTATTTGGCCCTTAATAAAATGAGCTTGCAACGCCCGGATTTATTGCAAAATAAACATACACGAGTCATAAATATGAATCTGCTCGGCCAGGCATTATTGGAATTAGACCCGCCGATCAAATCCTTATTCGTGTACGGCACAAACCCTGCAGTGGTTGCGCCGGATAGCAATAAAGTAAGAAAAGGATTGGCACGAGAAGATCTCTTTGTCATCGTGCATGACTTATTTTTAACCGAAACCGCAAAATATGCGGATATTGTACTTCCCGCCACCTCTTCATTCGAAAATACGGATCTTTATACATCATACTGGCACCACTATGTCCAAATTCAGCTACCAGTGATTGAGCGATATGGAGAGTCCAAGTCAAATGTCGAAGTGTTCCAATTGCTTGCGGAAAAAATGGGCTTTGAAGATCCGTGTTTATATGAAACAGAAAAAGAAATGATTTCGCAAGCCTTGGATAATCCAAACAATCCTTGCCTGAAAGGAATCGATTACGAAACATTGGCGGAAAAGCAGTATATAAAAGCACATGTAAAACCGTTGCTGCCAGGAAAACTGCTAACTCCTAGCGGAAAAATTGAGCTTTATTCAAAGAAAATGGAACAAGATGGCTACCCTCCTTTGCCAACCTTTACGCCGCTTGTTAATGATGGCGACTTTCCGTTTTTGTTTGTGCCCGGTCCCAACCACCATTTCTTAAATACCACCTTTTCAAACAATGAAAAACATGTTTCTCTTGAAAAAGAGCCTTGCTTGCATATGAATATTCAAGATGCTCTATCAAAAGGGATTCAGGATGGTGATCAAGTCCGGGTGTGGAACCATCGCGGAGAATGTATTTTGAAAGTTTCTGTCGGAGAAAATGTACTCCCTGGTGTCGTTGTCACGCAGGGGCTCTGGGCAGATTCCCCAGGCGCGAAACATCTGGTAAACTCCCTTACCCCAGACCGAATAGCCGATATGGGCGGCGGAGCCACTTTCTTTTCTGGCCGCGTAGATGTGGAGAAACTTTAGGATGAATTTCTGCAGAAATGTTGATGGATACCATTTCTTTCGTTTATTCACTTGTATATTTCGTTATTGAATTCCTGTTTTTTACAACCAAATAAGAGTATGCAGTTGATTGAATATTAACTCATATGCAACGTTCCTTGACATGGAACCTCTGCGGTCATGATTCTACACAAAGTGTCAAGTTGTATTAAAACAAATCTTTAGTACAGTTTTCTTTAACCCGTTTCAATACCAAGGATCCTCGACAGGACAGTGCTTATCGTCCTGTCTTTTATTTTAAGAGGTATGCCATGCATTTATGCATTAAAATAGACAACTTAAAATTTGTGATTTTCCCGATAACACGATTTATTTGCTTTGTATGACAGATGAATTAAAATAAAAATATTCATAATTTTATTCTTATTGCTTAAGGAGCATTCCTGTTAGAAGTTTTTGGACTTGAATAAAAAAAGCCCTCTTGGTATGATTCGGGGGTGTCAATCGGATGAATCGCCCCCTAATTTGGATACCAAGGAGGACTATACATGCATTCTATCTCAAACAAAAAGATAAATCAAGTCACCGATCAAACGCTCGTCGTTGGCATGGATATCGCGAAAAAGAAGCATTATGCCTGCTTTGTGGATGAGCGAGGGAGGGTGTTAAAAAAGCCGTTTCCCGTTCTGCAATCGAAAGAAGGATTGGAATGGTTGTACCAGTGCATCGTGGAAGCCATGAAGGAATTTGGAAAAACCGAGGTGATCGTTGGCATCGAGCTAACGGGACATTATTGGCTGAATCTCGCCTATTTTCTTGATGAGAAAGGCATCCCTCTCGTCATGACAAATCCGATGCACGTGAAGCGATCCAAAGAGCTGGACGATAACCTTCCAACCAAGCATGATGCGAAAGATGCGCTCGTCATTGCCCGGTTAGTAAAAGACGGCCGATTCAGCTATCCGCGCATTCTCAAAGGGATGGAGGCGGAGCTGCGCGTTAGAGCGACATTTCGCTCCAAATTGGTGGAAGAACAGGGAGCAGTTCGAAATCAGATGATTCGCTGGCTCGATCGGTATCTTCCAGAGTTTACGCAAGTCTTTCCGTCGTTTGGGAAAATGGCGCTCGCGGTACTGGAATATACGCCATTTTCGAGTGATCTAGCAGGAAAAGAGCTAGAAGAGGTTCTCGCCCTTTACCGGCAAAGCGAGGGATTACAATCGCCGCAAAGGCCGAAAGCGAAGAAGCTCATAGAACGGGCCCAACACTCCATTGGCGTAACGGAAGGACAACAGATAGCCCGTATCGAAATCGCCACACTTGTCGCTTCCCTCACTACAACTAAATTTAACCAGTAGTGACCGCGAAGCGTACCCAGTCAATGTAAGATATACACATATTTAAGAAATAATGTTAGGAACTTTGTCGAAAAATATTTTTTTAACACCCCTGAAATGGCTACAACCGTTGATATATCAACATTTATAGAGGGATGGTGGTTTAAGATGAAGAAGAAAAAGTTCGCAGTTCTAGGTCTAGCTGTAGGTTTGATGGCATTTGGTGGAGCAGTACAAGCGGGTACTAGTTGGTCCAGCTACAACACAACTGTTGGAAAATTTAACGGAAGTGGGTACACAGGTTACCAAACAAAAGCTTCTTCGGGGACATATGGCGAATTGAATTCGTCTGTAGTCGGCGGTTCATACACTGTTGATGCAAGAATGCAGGCAAGTTCCGGTACGGGTTCTTGGGTCAGAAGTATTACTGATAGTGATTATCGTAAGCTACCAAACTCTGTTCCAAGCGGATTAAGTGCACGAGTTGAATTCAGCAACGATATTACAACACCAGTAGATGTTCAAGTATCAGGAACATGGAGAAGTAATTAATAGAAATTTTCTGAAAACGCTGATGTTCACTGAACATCAGCGTTTTTGACTTTTTCCATCATTACAGTTCAACAGGTTCTAATTTATGTTTATTGATACGGAACACATGATCACAAAGAATGTTAATATCTTCCTGATTATGACTTGTAAGTAAAATTGTACGCCCCTCATTCTTGAAAGATAATAATAGATTTCGAATCCTATCTACACTTTCTGCATCCAAAGCATTGAATGGTTCATCTAGTATAAGCACTTGTTGATCTTCCATAATTGCTTGAGCAATAGCTAATTTCTGCTTCATACCTAAAGAATAATGCTTAACTTTTTGTTTGGCATGTGGTTGTAACCCAACCATTTCCATTGTTTCAAAAATCTTTTCATCACTAATTTTCCCTCTGATCAGTGCTAGTTCTTTTAAATTTTGAAACCCAGTTTTATTCGCAATATAACCTGGACGATCTATAATAATACCAAAATTATCTGGGAATCTTTTGCCCTTTCCTATCTCTACCCCTTCAACAATAATTGTCCCTTCATCTGGGAATACAAATCCACATATCATCTTAAACAAAACAGATTTACCAGAACCATTTGGTCCTACAATACCGTATATTTTCCCTTTTTCCACATTTAAGTCAACACCGTCAAAAAGAGTTAACCCCTTATACGCTTTACTTACGTTTTTTAGTGAAATAATAGACATACTTTCACCCCACCTATTATATTTTTAAACTCCGTTTAAACAGGTAATTAACTACAGAAAATGCAATAGCGTTCATTACAATTAGAATTAATGTTAGGTAATACGGTGAATAATCTGCTAAGTAAACAATACCATTCAGTCCCACTGGTATTATACCTGCCACATTAACACCCGGGAGCATTAGAATCATGAACACGCTCACTAAAAGCACACCATGTATCGACTCTTTGCTTACCCAAGAAACAATAAAAACAGCAATTATATAAAAAACAATCTGTAAGAAACCGTTGATAAAGAAGTGATAAATAACTTCATATAACGGATTCGAAAGTATTGTCACATAAAAACTGGTATTCATCCCAAAACAAACAGCTATCACTAGAGAAAGCCCCATCAATGTGAATAGAAATAAAGCTACTGCTATTAATAATCTCTGCATCCAACTCCAAAACCATTTGTTTAAACTCCTAAAACGAATAATTTTATAGTAACCTAGCTGTTCAATCTCATTACTTAGAAAGAGCAATTGAACCAAATAAATGAATCCAAAGAATACAATTAAATAAAAGAAAAAAGGAATATACGCGAAACGTTCAGCGCTAACACCAATAAAAGACATTACCCAAACATCCCAAATGGTTACATCAGCAGATTTTATTAATGAGTTAGCTGTTGAACTTATACCTATTACACATAGAAAAAAATAAATTCCAATGGGTATATATGACTTTATTGATTGAACATACACTTTTTTATTTAGATCCAAAACTTGTAAAAATAAGACACTAAGTATACCAAGTACAAGGATAACAATATAGCTTAAGATTGGGGAATTAAAAGTATTAACTCCTTTGGCAATTGAAAAAAAAGTTGTTGGAGACAGAAAAGCAACTTCCCTAGGTAATAACTTAAATCCTATAATGCTTCCAAGAAAAACAATTACACTAATTAAAAGCATGAAATATTTACTTTTGGTTAATACATATACAATCGCTAAAACTATATGTAACAACGAAAATGTTAACATTAATAAAATCAACTGAGCTGCGAATGCAGATATTGGTGTTTCAAAGAACTTTACTAGCTCATAAAGAGTATTAGTTAAATGCTTGGTCCCACTAAGCTGACTCCAATCCCATGAATAAGGAAACCCTATCATCATAAACAGGGATACAAACACCCATAAGAACAATAAAGGGACAATTCTCATCCAAAAGTGCTTAAGAGAATTGTACACCCATTTTTTGAATGATCCTAAACGAATTAAAATTTGGTAATCAAAATCCATAAAAATGGATTTTATCGAAAAAATAGCACCATAGGAATAATGAAATAAACAATAAGGTACATATCATTGAGTAAACGTAAAGTAATATCCCAATTATTAAAATATACTTTCTTTTCGTAAGCAGCCTTAACAATTTCTTTTTTCAGCATAACACCATAAAAGTAAAAAATAACTCCTATCGCTAGCCATTTAATACTAATTACATCTTCAAGATATTCTTTCATACGAAAAATTCTTTGTTTCATACGTTATATCATCCATTCTTTTTGGTTTCGCATAGAGAATACAAAGATCCCTATTAAAACGATTAGTAGAAATGAAAACGGCACCAGTACAGTCCATAAAGGTTGTTCTTCAATATTGAATGGAAAAATAGTGCTCAGTGGCGAAAACATTGGTACATCGAGTACACCCGTTACGAAGTTGAAAATATGATAAAAAAGAAACGGAATCGATAAAGCCACAAAAGGATTGTTTAAGTTGAGCAATAACATAAAGGCAATAGTAGAATAAACTACTCCATTTATAGAAACCCACAAGGAATAAATCAATCCATATGTTAAATCTCCATACGATAAGAGCTGTGAAAAAGTTACGGTAGGTATATGTGCATTCTCATCTATAGGAGTATAAAGAATGATTCCTAAATTTGGTTCCAAATACACTATGAAAACAAACGGAAGGAAAATTAACAAAAATATAACGAATCCCGTCAAAAAAGCGTTCATTAGTCCTTTGCTGAGTAGATAAGTATTCAATGGAATTCTAGTACGAGTATAAGTAATAAATTTATTTCTTTGTTCTTGTAAAAAGGAAGGCAAGTAAATGATAATAGCAAGAGCAGGAAAAAGTAACGGAATAATCGCTGATACCATCTCTTGAAACACTTCAACTGGTTTATAAAACTGGTACCCTTCACTTATCATACAAAACCTTATAGTTGGTAAAAGAATAATAATAGCTATCCACATTAATAAATTTTTTACTGTACACGCTCTTTTCAGTTCAACTAATAACTGATTACGTAGCATCTATTTCACCTCTTATAAGTCTTTTGCCGATTGTTAAATAAAAAAAATAATTTATTAATTCACATGAAAGGGGTGTAACGTTAACATGACAGACAAAAATCCATTTCTAATTCCTTATCCTTCAGATGAAGAAATTGAACAACAAATATCAAAGCGTTGAACATTCTTCAAAATAATCGAAACTCTAACGATTTTGCACGACCCATCAATAAATAGATCTGACCTCTTAACTTTGGTCATTATATTTTTCTCTAATAATAGTAACCAGTTCATCGTAACCAACATTTAACGGTCTAATTTTATCAAGAAAAGTATCCAATGAATCATTAATCAAACTTGTACGAAATTCACTAATTCGTGATGTATTACTTTGTATATAACTGGGTTTACCACTTTCGGTGACAATTAGTTTTTGCCGTTCTAATTCGCTAAGAGCTCTTTGGACAGTATTAATGTTTACCCTCATCATAGAGGCAAGTTTTCTTCTAGATGGCAACCTTTCCCCTGGAGCAAGGTTGCCATTTACTA
Source organism: Parageobacillus thermoglucosidasius (assembly GCF_001295365.1). Taxonomy (GTDB): domain Bacteria; phylum Bacillota; class Bacilli; order Bacillales; family Anoxybacillaceae; genus Parageobacillus; species Parageobacillus thermoglucosidasius. The sequence continues at coordinate 2,695,685 of NZ_CP012712.1, forward strand.
TCTGATTTATGAAATATCGAACAATCTGAAATATATAAAGGGTCTCTATTATTAAAAATAATATCCATATTCTCTCCCTACCTAGGTATTTTAGAGATATCCCTCTTGCTTTTCAGCAAAAATAATACATAACCTACAACATTCAACACTACTAAACCTAGTACCCAAATTAATTTTAATCGATTCGCATGATACAATTGAATTAAGCCCCAGACGGTAAACAAAACATAGTAAATTGTAGAACCAATAGCGAATAGGAAAAAACCAATTGTACGAACATCCACTACTTCTAACGAAACAAAATATTGATCTGTTCCGTAGTACAACTCTCTTTTGAATAAAGCAGGTATCCACCGCTTATTGTCTTCAAAAGTAAAGTCAGGTTTCTGAGGATTCGATTTCCTCAATTCAGCATTGTATAAAGAAGTTCTAAGAACAAAGGATTCTTCAACAAACAGAAATTCTATCCCCTCTGAGTTCATTAATGAAAATTTTCTCCAACCTCATATCCTATTTCGGCAAAATGAGCATCATGAACATTCCCTAAGTATAATAAAAGCACTATATAAAACTAGCTATTAATATACTTGAAACTCCTATTGCTAGTAACCAATTTGCAAATGTTCTCTGACGAATTTGCATCAACGCAATTAATTTTTCTGCCTGCTCAGATCCGCCAAAACGTTCTACTGCAATTCTAAATGCATCATTTTCTGTATAACCATCCATCATTAATTCTTTTATAGATTCATTGAGATGTATACGAGTTTCTTCTTTCAATTCTCTTGTTCTTGGATGTTTTGGATCTGCCCGTTTGTATAATTTTTCAACATATTCATCAACTTATTCCATTTTTATCCTCCTTTACTTACATCTAAAAAGGCATCGATCCATTTTTTTAAAAAATTCCATTCTTCGACCTTTAGTTTGAAATAGTTACGTCCCTCATCAGTCATTCGATAATACTTCCTACGTGCCCCCGCCCCCTGCTCATCGCTCCAATAAGAAATGATCCACTTTCGTTTTTCCAATCTTTTTAAAGAAAGATAAAGGGTCGCTTCCTTCAATTCAAACGCTCCATTACTTTTAATACGAATCATCTTAGCAATTTCATATCCATACATATTACCTTTGTTTAGGAGGGATAGTATAAGCGTATCAATATGCCCCTTCAGTAATTCTTTATCAACTTCCAATCATACCCCTCCTTACAACGAAGTTTACAACCTAAAAATGTAATTTTAGGTATATTTTATAAAAAAATACCTGATAATGCAATATACTTTTTAGATAATTCCTAATATTTACTTTAATCGGTGGAATACGAATGGTTAAAAACCGTTCCGGGCTTAGGGGATGCGACTATCGTGGAACTGTTATCGGAAATCGGGAGTTTTTCCCACTCTCAGGATCCGCGCCAATTATTGAAACTTGCGGGCCTGACACTGCGGGAACATTCCTCCGGCCAACACAAAGGGCAAAAACGGATCTCGAAGCGTGGAAGAAGGCGGCTGCGCGCCCTCCTCTTCCGCGTGATGATGCCGATGATCCGCCACAACGAAGCGTTTCGGCAGCTGCACGACTATTACACGACACGGCCCGATAATCCGTTGCGCAAGAAGCAATCGATTGTGGTGTTATGTGGGAAATTACTGAAGGTACTGCACGCGGTGTGTACGAAGCACCAAGCGTTCGATGCGAAGCGAATGATGCAGGACATCTTTGGTCTTGAAACGGCGGCTTGATGCCTGCATGCCTTGTGATTTCCTAGACAATAAGGATGACACGGAGAAGCTGGCATGATACCATCCATTCGACCTTGAGTCCCTAAAGGAGCTTCGCTGGCCTCTGCCTGATGGCTAGACCGAACGAAGGAATGCAGGCACAAGGATGCCCAGAGACATGGGAGGGTTCGTCATCATCAGCGATGCAGAGATCCACGGTGCATCCCATACGCTTCCCTCACTACAACTAAATTTAACCAGTAGTGACCGCGAAGCGTACCCAGTTAATGTAAGATATACACATATTTGAGAAATAATGTTAGGAACTTTGTCGAAAAATCTTTTTTTGACACCCCTGAAACGGCTACAACCGTTGATATATCAACATTTATAGAGGGAGGATGCTTATGAACAATTTTCATTATTTTTGTCCGCCGCGCATTGAAATGGGCCCGATACAACATGCTGCTAGGCAGTTTGCTTGCAGGATTATGCTTCGGATCTGCAGACGTAGCGGCTGTCCATTGTTTAGCAGAGGCTCTAGGCGGGCTCTACGATACGCCGCATGGTGTCGCAAATGCCGTCTTTTTACCGTTTGTATTGAAATCCAATTGGCACGATATATGAAATTTGCCGCAGAATCTGATTCAGATGAAAAAGCAGTCGAACAATTAATTCAAGGTATTGAAACGTTTACTCACAGCTTGGACATTCCAAAACTAAAAGACTTGCCTGGTGTGCGTAAAGAAGACTTTGCAAAAATCGTTGAATTGGCTATGCAAAACGGATCCACTCCAAGCAATGTCCGGACCGTGACAGCCGAAGATTATCTTCACATTCTCCAAGAAGCATACAGCGCTTGAATCGTACAAGGACTTAAAAACGAAAACATCTTTTCTTCCATGTCTGGCGTTCTCCGTTTAGTAATGGGTGTCTTCTTGGCTAAAATCAAAAAAGTTATGTTAACAAAACTTTTAATCTGTAATGTAACTGTAATATAGTAATATACTTGTAACTATTTTTTATCTTCTTGTTATAGATTATCTATATTTTTTTTAAATATAATGTTTGTGTCAATAGAAAGAATTATCCAAATACACCTGGGGGGAGCGCAGCATGAAAAAATCATTTATTCTGACAGGTACCATTATAAGTTCTTTATTAGCAGACCAAACTGCTTTCGCTAGCAGTTATACCGTCCAAAAAGGCGATACACTTTGGGGAATATCGAAAAAATACAACACTACTGTAGAAACTTTAAAACAAATGAATCATTTAACTTCTGATCTTATTTTTCCTGGACAAATATTAAAAGTTGACGAAAAAAAAGATACATATACAGTGAATCCTGGTGATACCTTAAGCAAAATCGCAAAACAATTTAATACGACTGTTGATGCATTATTAAAGATGAATCCTGAGATTTCCAACCCAAACTTTATTAAGGCCGGCCAAACCATTTATGTGCCTGGATCGGTTACAGCTTCTGTGCAAAAGCAAACGGCGTCTTCGGTTTCCGCGGTATCTGCCACTTCTTCCGAAAACAGCACACAAGCTGCGAATTCTTCTTTGGCTGATCGCGTCATTCAAATTGGCGAAAAATATTTAGGTGCTAAATATTTATACGGTGCTAGCCCATCCCGCACAGATGCATTTGATTGCTCATCCTTTACGATGCGGGTATTTAGTGAGGTTGGAATTTCTTTACCTCGCAGTTCAGCGGCACAATCACAAGTTGGCACACCGGTCTCTTTCAATCAGCTTCAGAAAGGAGATCTCGTCTTCTTTGATACAGACTTCGATGGAGCGATCAATCATGTCGGAATTTATGCGGGCAACGGCCAAATGCTAAATGTTTCAACTTCCAAAGGCGTCTCTTATGCATCGATTGGTTCTTCTTATTGGAAAGAACGCTTAGTAAAAGCAGTGCGTGTCATCAATTAATCAATGAAAAAGCAATGGTGTAAACGAACATTGCTTTTTCTTACTCACCTTCCAAGCCGCAGAAAAGTTTGGCATATTGAATCCCCCGCTACCGGCGAATGCCAAGCGGGGATTTTTGTTTAAGGGCCTTAAAATTCCATCTGCTTAATACGATATGTTAACTATACGGGGGATATAAGAAATTTTTACTTTCTACTAATAACAGATATGAGATGTTATCAAAACCTAAAATAAAAAATGGCGGCAGCTTGATTTTCACTTCTTGTTTCCGCTAAAATATGATAGAATTTGCCTGGAAAATGTTTTTGATCTGGCCGTTGTTTATAAAAGCAAAGGGACATACAGGTAACCGTTTTCCTCCCCTAACATAACAAAAAATGGTGAAAATTTATATTCCTTTCTTAAAAATTTATCCAAGGGGTTGGAACAAAGATGAAAAAAACACTTTTGCGATTATTGCTCTTGTTATCCGTATTCATACTTGCTGTTGGTTGCAGTTCTAAAATACATGATGAAAATGTTAATAAGGGTATCGGCGATTTTAAAAATGCCAATTTTGCTTCCGAAAAACTTCTAAGAAGCCACTATATCAAACATGTAGTTAAACAAAAAGAATTCGGCAATATCACAATGGACGAATACTTAGAAGGGGCAAGAAAACTCATTAACTCAAAACCAGGCGGGGACATCTTAACCAAAACTCGTTCAAACGGAGATATCTTGTTCTATAATAAATCGACCAATGAGTTTGCGGTTGTTACAAAAGATGGTGTGATAAGGACTTATTTCAAACCTAAAGAAGGGATTAAGTATTTTAACAAGCAATAGGAGATGAGCAAAATGAAACATATATGTCCGGTTTGTGGTTACGACGGGTTAGAAGAAATGCCTTATGACCAAGATGGTAATCCTTCTTATGAAATATGTGATTGCTGCGGGTTTGAATTTGGATTTGATGATGATAGCGAAGGACTTTCATTTGAGGAATACCGCAAAAAATGGATTGAAGAAGGAGCGAAATGGTTCAATCCGGATATGAAACCAAAAGGGTGGGACATTAAACGGCAACTGTTAAACATTCATGTTCAGTTATAGAATTTGCTGTTTATCAGCACTGTGCCTTCTTACACTACTTAGAGTTTGAAGCTGATCATGCGCCAAAACAGTGTTTATCCTAAAAAGAGTAAACACTGTTTTGGTTGCTAACTAAATGACATTCTTTTGGCTGATTATCAACATTTTTTATGGTTGCATGTTTCTACTGTTTTGAGTTGAATTTTTCATTTAAATCGTTGTCTTGCCCCTCTGCATTAGCTGAGAGGGGAATCATTTTTCCAGGCTCGAATAAATTTCCTCTTGGCCAGCACTTGTTCCAATAACAGCCGGGCTGTCTGCTTGTTTGGGGCATGAAGAATCCCTCGAATCTCCTCCAGCAAGGCATCCTGCATATACTTTGGTGCGGCATCGAGGATGTTGCAGATAAAGTGCGTTTGGCATCGCTGCCATGTCGCTCCTTGAAAATGTTTTTCAATGGCTTGCACCAGCCCGCCGTGCTGATCCGAGATGATCAAGTCCACTCCCCAGAGTCCCCGGTCTTTCAGCCATCCGAAAAATTTGCTCCAGCTGAACTCTGATTCGCTGTTTCCAATTTGCAGGCCAAGAATTTCCCGATAGCCTTCCTCATTCACTCCCGTGGCGATCAACACGGCTCTGGAGCGCACTCGTCCATTCTCCCGGACTTTCGTATAAATGGCATCCACCAGCACAAACGGGTACACGTGTTCATGAAGGGAACGGTGATTCCAGTCTTGGATCATCGGATCTAGCCCTTTGCATAGCGAGAAGACCGTCGACTTGGAAAACGAAGTCCCACACAACTCCTCCGTGATTTGGGTGATTTTTCAGATAGACACCCCGTTCACCACCATTTCCATTAATGCCAGTACCAGAGCTTGTTCGCTTCGTTGATATCGTTGAAACAGTTCGGTGGAGAACTCCCCATCTCTGGTCCGTGGAACGCGCAAGGTCAACCGTCCCACCCGGGTTGTCAGCTGGCGTGGATACGAACCGTTTCGATAGCCTTTTCCGTTCTTCCGTCCGTTCATCACGACGTGCCCCCAGTTGTTCTTCTACTTGCGCTTCGAGGATTGGATTGAGGACTTGTTCCAGCAGCTTCGCTAATCCCTCATCTCTGGTGAATAATCCGTGCAAATTATTTACGGTAATATGATATTGAGCCATGGTTGCATTCCTCCTTATGTTTGATGTTTTTGGTCCACTATTTATTCTACCAAAGGGGAAGCAACATGGCTCTTTTTCTATTTCCCTTTTTACACAATTTATATGGACTTAACTTTAGAAAAAGCTAGAGAACGTTACTGGGGAATACAAAATGCGGTTGCAAAGGAAATTCCTTTATTATCCATTCCCTCACCAGAAGACATTAGAACGAAAATCTTCAGGAATTAGAGAATCTCTCCATAAATTGACAATCTCTCATCATCCGGATGAATAAAGTGACGCAAAAGGTCGCTGAATCGATCTTTTGCGTCAACTTTATCCATATATTTGCTGTACATATTGCGAAGTTAAGTTGATTACTCAAGATGATGGAAGCGGCAATCATCTGTTTTAGACGCTATTACTCCGCAAATCTGCTCAACCCAATTGTATCGGGCAATCTGGTCAATAGCCGTAGCCGGACCTTTATAGAGCTTTAACTCCAATATAACTCCCTTCCTCGCCAGCGGCTAAAATATCTATAAGACGGTCATCAATGGATATTCCCCTTCTCTTTATCCTGCATCACCAGTGTATCCGTCCACGTCCAATTTCCTGCAAGGAGCATGCCAAACTCCAACATTCTTGTGCTACATCGCTTATTTCAAAATCTTAAATCCGTATTTCGCAAAGATTTGCAGAGAGTCTTTTGTCTGCAGATATTGGTAGAAATCTGTAGCTTCTGTTTTATGCTTCGTATTCTTGATGATGCCAACTGGGTAAATAATGGGATCATGCATATTAGCGGATGCTGTGTCGACAATTTTTACTTTATCGGATACTTGTGCATCGGTTTTGAATACAATTCCTGCATCAACGGAATTTGTTTCCACATACGATAATACTTGACGCACGTCCTTTGTGTACACAATTTTCCCTTTTACTTTTGTCCAAAGATTTAGTTTGGCCAAGGTTTGTTTTCCGTACTGACCTGCTGGAGTAGTTTCAGGATTCCCTATTGCCAACTGCTTTACGTTGCTGTTTGCCAAAGACGGAAATCCTTTTATGGTGTCTGCCTTGTCTTTTGGAACAATAAGAACGATTTCATTTCCTAACAAGTTCTTGCTCTCTTTCTTATTAATCAATCCTTTGTCAACAAGAGGACGAAACTTATTTTCAGCAGCCGAAAAAAACAGATCTGCCGGCGCTCCTTGTTCGATTTGCTGTTGTAATGCGCCGGAGCTTCCAAAGTTAAATGCTAATTTTATATTTTTATGCTCTTTTTCATACTTTTTCTGAATTTCCGTCAAAGCATCTTGTAAACTGGCTGCTGCTGAAATGGTTAATGTTACTGTCTTTTTCGATTCCTGTTTTCCCGCTTGATTCGTGCAAGCGAAAATAAAGAGGAGTGAAGCACACAAAAGCACACTCATAATGATGCGAATAGAATGCTTCATACTTCTGTCCCTTCCTTTCTTGTATATCATTAGCATAAACTTATTATAATTATTTATAACTATTTTATACAATATATAATTAAACAACATTAGATATAATTATTTATTATTATATAGAACTATTAATATTTTAATATTATCAGATAGAAAAATCAGATTATTGCATCCGTCCGGTATTCTCAAGATCATTTCGTTTTTTTATAATCCTGCTTTATATATCAGCAAAAAAAACAAAAGCCAGAGATTTCACAAGAAACCTCTGGCTTTTAGTGAATTTGTTTCATAACTTCATGTTTCATAAACCACTTGTCCAGTTTGTGATAAATCATAACCGCCTAATGCTTCCAAATCGCTTTTAAAGTCATCAGACCTTAAAATTTGCAGGACTTGGCTAATTAATTCTCTATTCTCATCGTTCTTTAAAATAACCAAATCATACTTTTCGTTCACTAACGGAATGAAATCCACATTTTTTACTAAGTTAGCGCCTCTTTCAATTCCTACTCCGACATCAGCCTCCCCCTTGGCAACAACACTTGCGACACTTACATGATTTGTCACCTCATGGTCATAACCATTAATTTCAGATACAGGTATGCGATGCTTTCGCAAACTTTCATCCAGTAACACCCGCGCCCCTGACCCTTTTTCGCGGTTGACGATTTTTATATCTTTTCTCCTTAAATCTTCCCAATGCTTAATATTCAATGGATTTCCTTTTTGGACATAAAAGCCTGCTTTTCTTGCTAATAAACGAATCACGATATATTGGAAATTCACTAGTATCTTACTGATATACGGAACGTTATATTCACCGGAAATTCCTTCGATTAAATGCGTGCTTACAATATCTGAATATCCCTGATACATCGAAATGAGACTTTCTAAGCTTCCGACATAAGAGCGCAGCGGCCGAAACCGTTTTGAGGATTTTTCTAAGTAGTTAGCCAAAATATCTAAACTTATATCTTGGCCGCTTATGATTAATTGTCTCACTTGCGGATACCCTCGTGCTTCACTCGTTGTTTCTTTATTTAATGGTTGTGAGGCGGTTGGCTGTAACTTTCCTTTTGCCCTTTTTATATATGCTTCAAGATCGGAAGGATCAATTCGCATTTGCCGTCCGACACGATAAGCAGGCAATAAACCTTTTTTTACTAAATCATATACGGTTAATTTTGAAACTTTTAATATGTTTGCAACTTCCTCGGTTGTATAAGAATGGCTTTTTTCCATACTACTTGCTCCTTTTATTTAGCAAAATTCATTATAAGTAATTATATTTCGATAATTCGATATGAAGATATCTTTGTATGAAACAGTTTCGATTTCATCTTATTATATCATGTTTTATTTGGCTCATTGAGCCCAACATTTGTATATTGCTGCTTCAAAGCTTACAATCATTGAAATGGAAAACTCGAACCAAAAACGAACAATTCTCGCCTGCAAAACCGGAAACAGTGAATCAGCATTCATCCGGAGCAAGTTTTTTGGACGGATGAGAAACATCGGAGATTTCAGGAGTAGACTTTGACTTGGATCAGCACGGCTGGCTTGTCCACATTTCAACATGGCAGCGTGCCAAATGCACTTTATTTGCAATATTCTTAACGAAGTTTATATGCAGCACCAACCAAGAAAATCTCTTTTTGTTGGTGCAGATTTTATAAAACGACAGAATTTTACCTGCAATGTGAATTTTTTTCAACGGTTGAGGCACCTTTACCATACAGGAAATCCGCATTTTCTATACTGTCTTATCATAAAAACATGCGGCCAAGTACATTTTGTGGCGAAGCGCCAAATGTTCATCACCACAAGATGTACTTGATTTTTAAAGTTGAGGCATCATGTCCATTTATTTACAACCTTAGGTTTAAAATTCTCCATCAATTGATAAAGAGTAACCACATTGTCAGCACTTATAACTAATTTTAGATTTTCAGGCTTGGCAAAACCTTTATCGACAGTATGTTCTAACATTTTTATGAGAGGATCGAAAAAGCCGTTGACATTAAGTAGACCAATTGGTTTATTATGTATACCTATTTGCAACCAAGACAGCACTTCAAAAAGTTCTTCATACGTGCCATAGCCTCCTGGCATGACAATAAATCCATCGGCTAACTCATACATTTTCGCTTTGCGTGTATGCATTGTATCTACAATAAAGAGTTCACTGATATTGTCATGTGCCAGTTCCTTGTCTTTTAAAAACTTGGGGATGATCCCAATAACACGGCCTTTATGGCTTAAGACGGCATTGGCGATTTCCCCCATTAACCCCGCCTTCCCTCCTCCGTAAATCAGGGATATTTTTTTACTGGCAAGGAACTTTCCAAGCTCTCTGGCTGCTTGCCTATACTCCATGTCGTTCCCATAGTTTGAACCACAAAATACACAAATGGATTTCATCTTTCTCCCCTTCCCCGCTGATTATTATTCCAATTACTTACAGGAACACTCTACATATTAAGCGGTATTGGAGAGTAAGTCAAGACTTTATGGAAATTAGAGCTTTCATTTCAAAAAGTCAATGATTAGTTTTGCGAACCTGTCAAACAAGAGCTTCCCGGCTTGCTTTCCTCATTCTCCGAACAGTATCACTTTTTACTATGCTGATGCCTTTTCTGGCAATTTACATAAATGAACGAGTTGAAACCGCCTGGCAAGTCGGGCTGGTGATGTCTCTATCTCCTCTTGCAATGATAATAGGATCGTTTGTTGTAGGAAGAATTTCTGATTTGATTGGCAGAAAACCGGTCATGGCTCTATCCATGATCGGAAATGGCCTCTTTTTGTTGGGATATATCATTTTCGATCATTTCTTTGCCTATTGTTTTATTTCTTTTGGCGCAGGATTCTTCAATGCTTTTTTCCATCCTGCTGCGGCTGCTATAGTAGCTGACGTAACGCCAGACAATCAGCAAACGGAAGTATTCGTTTTTTTAAGAATGGGCATGAATATTGGGGTTGCGGGCGGTCCCCTGTTAGGCACCTCCGTCTTGTTTTTTTCTAAAAATCTCATTTTTATTCTTGCAGCTGTTTCCCTAATTCTATATGGGATTACACTTGCTTTGCTGCTTGAAGAAACTCTTCACAAAAATCTCAAAGCAGAAGAGACGAAGAAGAACATTACCGAAGGAACATCCAAAACTTTCATCACTTTGTTAAGCGACAGAATTTTGCACTTTTTTATCATCGCTGGATTGCCTATCGCTCTAGTATTTTCGCAAACGGAAGGAATGCTTCCCCTCTATTTTGATAAGGAAATGCCGTGGTTTAAGGGATCAGAAAATCCCTATCCGTATCTGATGGCCTATAATGGTCTTCTTGTAACTACCATGCAATACGCGGTCACCAAATGGGCTTCGCCACGCCCAATGGGAACCATGATGCTGGGAGGAAGCATTATATTTGGATTAGGTATCATTGAAATTGCTTGTGTAACACATTATTTTCACCACTTAACATCCAGCTGGTCAACCATGATGGCACTTCTGCTATTTGGATATACCATACCTTTGGAGAAATGATTTTGCTTCCTGTTCAATCTACGTTTATCCTCCGTTTGGCGCCGAAAAGTTTACGCGGCACCTACTCGGCGCTTCCAATCTACACATGATATTAGGCTGCATGATTGGCCCTGCTCTTTCCGGATACTTTTTGGATATGAGACAGGGATTCCAATTTCTATTATTAATAGGTTTCGCCTGCATATTTTCTGGACTTGCCTATGTTCTGATCAGCCGGTCAGTGGAGTTAAAAAAGTCATTTTCCTCTTATAGCAAATAATTACAAAGACTTTCTTTCACTTGGGAGAAAACAGATCAACCTCCGATGCACCACCTGTAAAACGTGGTGCATTGCCCGTTCCATATGTCATGTCACAGCAAGATAATTACTCTTGCTTTACTAAATCTATTCTGACATGTCCATAAGTACAAGAATCTACTTTTTGATTCATTCTTTTAGTAAACAAAAATACATAATAATTCCTGTAGCTTTAGGACAAGGTCTAAATCGTAGTTAGGGATAGCTCTCCCATATAAACAAACAATATTGTAAAAAAACTGTAGCACTTTGCACGAAAGGAAATCTAGTTATTGTCGGGGTATAAAAATTATTATTACCAATTATTTTAATCCCAATTTCTATTACTCATTTAAAGTCGCTTTTCGACAGTATCAGGCAAGTATTAGACTGACGTTTACCACTCGCCTTAATCCCTTAATAAGAATCATACTAACGCAACATAACTGATCTTTTATGTGGAATAAAACAGATGGTTTTAATCTTGAAACATATGGCATCTCGTTTACATACTCTTCTATGAAATATAATTTTATTAGCATACATCCGCATAATTATTGGATCATTATTACTTAAACTCAACTGTGTTCATATAACGATGGTGAATCGATATATCTAAAATAGCCCCTTAAAAGATGATATCAATTCCGCTAGACCATATATGTTCAATAACCAAATTGGAAATCATAATATGTCTACCTTTGGTAATTTGTTTTGATAACTGTCTACGATTTTCAGGAAGGTGAACTTTTCAAGTTAAGTCCATATAATTGTGTAAAAAGGGAAATAGAAAAAGAGCCATGTTGCTTCCCCTTTGGTAGAATAAATAGTGGACCAAAAACACCAAACATAAGGAGGAATGCAACCATGGCTCAATATCATATTACCGTAAATGATGAACTTTTGCACGGATTATTCACCAGAGATGAGGGATTAGCAAAGCTGTTGGAACAAGTCCTCAATCCAATCCTCGAAGCGCAAGCAGAAGAACAACTGGGGGCACGCCGTGATGAACGGACGGAAGAACGAAAAGGCTATCGAAACGGTTCGTATCCACGCCAGCTGACAACCCGGGTGGGACGGTTGACCTTGCGCGTTCCACGGACCAGAGATGGGGAGTTCTCCACCGAACTGTTTCAACGATATCAACGAAGCGAACAAGCTCTGGTACTGGCATTAATGGAAATGGTGGTGAACGGGGTGTCTATCTGAAAAATCACCCAAATCACGGAGGAGTTGTGTGGGATTTCGTTTTCCAAGTCGACGGTCTTCTCGCTATGCAAAGGGCTAGATCCGATGATCCAAGACTGGAATCACCGTTCCCTTCATGAACACGTGTACCCGTTTGTGCTGGTGGATGCCATTTATACGAAAGTCCGGGAAAATGGACGAGTGCGCTCCAGAGCCGTGTTGATCGCCACGGGAGTGAATGAGGAAAGATATCGGGAAATTCTTGGCCTGCAAATTGGAAACAGCGAATCAGAGTTCAGTTGGAGCAAATTTTTCGGATGGCTGAAAGACCGGGGACTCCGGGGAGTGGACTTGATCATCTCGGATCAGCACGGCGGGCTGGTGCAAGCCATTGAAAAACATTTTCAAGGAGCGACATGGCAGCGATGCCAAACGCACTTTATCTGCAACATCCTCGATGCCGCACCAAAGTATATGCAGGATGCCTTGCTGGAGGAGATTCGAGGGATTCTTCATGCCCCAAACAAGCAGACAGCCCGGCTGTTATTGGAACAAGTGCTGGCCAAATGGGAAGAAAAAACGCCAAAAGCCATGCAAATTCTCGAAGAAGGATTTGGACGCCACCGCCGTATTGGACTATCCAGACCGTTACCGGCGAAGCCTGCGCACGACCAACGTGGTGGAACGGCTGAACGAAGAAATCCGCCGCAGAGAACGGGTCATCCGCATCTTTCCGAACCGGGAATCGGTGTATCGCCTCGTTGGCGCCGTGTGGATCGAAATCGATAAAAAATGGATGTCAGGGCGCAAATACTTGGATATGTCCGAATATTGGCAGTGGCGGAAAACGAAAGAGCAAGAAGCCCGATTGGGGAATCAGGAAGCTTCGGAGAAGAAAAGAGTAAGATAATCCCTTCGCTGTGCCAAGGAGGACGTGGAATACCGGAGCAAAGCGAGGATATGCCGCGAAAGCTCCTTGACACGCATGTTCCTTGACAACAGATCGTTTTTCCAGGAAAGCGACCGGCAGGGAGACTTTCCTGGCCTACCTTCCATACATCAAATCATCAGGTCCATGTTTTCTATCAAAGGGGAATTTACACAATCATTTGGACTTGACCAACTTTTCATGTGCATCTGTGCATTCATTATGTGTTTTCCAACACATTCATTCATACGAATTTAACTTTTTCCACTAGTTTTGGTTGTTTTTTTTTATATAATCTGATAATTTATTCTTATCTTAAAGATATAATTGATCATAGAGAGGTCACGCTCAATATGGAGAATAAGAGAAATGCTAGTAGATTAAAAAGGCGTAAAAAGAAAAAAAAATTATTAATGCTGTTCTTTTTAATTATAGTTTTATTATTTTTAGGAATACTATTATATATTTTCGTTGAATATCAACAAAGTCTAAAAAACTCCCAAAATGGTTCATCTTTGCAACATGAAAATATTAAATTTAACGGAGTAAGGAATAAATCAGGAAAAATAAATATTTTGTTACTTGGTATCGATGCAAGAGGAAAAGAGAAATCTCGTGCTGATACTATCATGATAGCTCAATATGACCCAGAGGCAAAAAAGTTTAAGATTGCATCCATTATGCGGGACTCATATGTTTATATACCAGGGCATGGAAAAAATAAAATTAATGCAGCTCATGCTTACGGAGGACCTGAGTTACTTAGAAAAACGATTAAAAACAACTTTGACATTGATATTGAATATTTTATATTAGTTGATTTTAAGGGGTTTACTAAAGCAATAGATAAGGCTTTCCCTGAGGGAATTGAAATTAATGTAGAAAAAGAAATGTCTAAAGGAATTGGAGTTACATTACATCCCGGTGTTCAAAAACTTCATGGAAAGGAATTGCTGGGGTATGTAAGGTTTAGAAAAGACGCGGAAAGTGATTTTGGCAGAGTGCGGAGACAGCAAGAAGTTTTAAAACAAATTATCGATGAATTTATTAGTATTAAAGGAATAGTAAAATTACCAAGTGTGATAGGTACAATACAACCTTATATACTAACAAACATAGAATATAAACAAGCTTTATCAATACTGACTTCATTTCTTTCCAGTGATACGAAAAATATTGACTTTTTCCGGATTCCTGTAGATGAATCCTTTGAAGATGTAACATATCCCCAAGTTGGTGCTGTACTAGATATAGACATAGAACAAAATAAAAAAGCTTTGAAGGAATTTTTATATAAATAGAATAAAAAATAAATACCCGTGGTTCTAGTTGAGCTCTATTGTTCAACTAAAATCGTGGGTATTTATTCAAAGCTATCACGAACAGTAACCATTCTTATATCCTTTTTTTAATAAACGATTAATGACATAGGCAACTCCATGTTCATCGTTCGATAATGTCACTTCCTTTGCAATGTTTTTAATTTCTTCACATGCATTTCCCATGGCAATTCCTTTACCTGCAATAGAGATCATCGAATAATCATTCATGCTATCCCCGATCGCAATGGTCTGGCTAAGAGGGATGCCCAGTTCTTTTGCAAGTATTTTTAATGCATTCCCTTTTGAAGCCTCGATGTGCTCTAATTCAAAGTTGTAATTTGCAGATGTTACGAGCGTTAAGTCATTGCAATCTTGAAATTTATTCCATCCTCTATTAAGCTTTTCTTTATCAAAAGAGAAAACAAGGATGTTGTAAATGTTAATGGAAGGTTTTAATAGCTCTTTATATGAAGAAATGAAGACAAAGCCAGATTGGCTATATTGCTTCAAAGCAGCGGATTTAAGCTCTTCGCTGTCTAATTCTGGGTTTGCGCTGATTAGACGATCCATCTCAATGGATAAAAGCTCTCTTCCTTTTTGAGGAGTGAAGATGGCAGAATCGCTAAACACTTCATAGTAATATTCTTCTTGTTCTAGCCATTGAAGAATTTCAATCGCCTTATCTTTATCCAATGGAGTGGAAAGAAACAGCTGTCCGTCCGGTTTATGGATGGTAGCTCCGTTTGCACCTATGATCCATGTTCGAATACCTGTATGTTTGAATATTTCTTGGACATCAAAATGAGCTCTCCCTGTCGCCACCACAATCTCTATTCCGTTCTTTTGCGCTTCCTTCATTGCTTGGATATTTTCCCTGCTAATTTCATTATGCTTGTTTAGCAAAGTGCCATCTAAATCAATCGCCATTAACATTTTCAATTTCATCTTCCTCCCCCTCATGATCATCTGCGACCAATAGCTCAACAGAATGTTTTTTTAACAGCTCCCTAAACGGTTTCGGCGGTGTTTTATCTGTAATTAAAAGGTCAATATCACTCAAATCAGCAAAACGGTAAAAGTCTGTAATCCCTAATTTGGAATGATCCGCCAGGACGATGACCTGCTTTGCCTGTTGCAATATTTTGCGTTTGACCACTCCATCTTCCTCATGCGCAACCGTAAGCCCGTGTTCTGAAATACCGACTACCCCTAAAAATGCTTTATCGACATAATAATTAGACAATCGTTCAATGACAGATTCTCCATATAGAAAACGATGCTCTTTTTCGAGTTCCCCGCCAAGCAAATGAATGCGAATTCCTTGTTTGGAAGATAAAATATCTGCTTGGTTAATGGAGTTCGTTATAACCGTGCAACGTTGATCCCCAAGATATTCAGCACACGCTTGGACAGTGGTGGAGGCATCCAAGATAATCCTGTCACCGCTGTTAACTAAAGAAGCTGCTTTTTTTCCAATAATTTTTTTCTCATGGGGAACCGTTTGCAGCCGATGATAATAGCCTTTAATCTCATTGTGGACAGGTGGCAAAATCGCGCCTCCGCGCGTACGGATAATTAGCTTCTGTTCTTCAAGTTTAACAAGATCGCGCCGGGCTGTATCTCTGGAAACATTGTATAATGAGCAAATTTGTTCAACGGTTATTCGCTTATTTTTCCTTAAAAAGTCGAGGATTAAGAGCAAACGCTCATCTTGATACATCTCCCCCCACCTTCTTTCTAACAAACGAAAATAAATAAGTTCATACGTAATTATAAGTAAAAAAATTATAAAAACGCAAGTTATTTTAAGTTTTTATAAGTCGTTTTATTTATGTTAACGATTGGCATGAATAGATGAAAAACAACAAAATGAAAAGAGCTTGATATCTTAAGCTCCTTAAAGCCATAAAACAGATGGAAGACACCTGCGGGGGAAGAAATTAGAAAACTACTATATGCAATTCTTCAATATTAGCTTCCACGACGATAGAAACAGGGGAAAAGGAAATCAAGTTTTCGCTTAAAATCAGGAGAATTTAGCCGAAATTAGATCATCTGATATGAATAGCGAATCATTGCGCCTGTGCAAAATTGAGCGGCACATTGAAAAAAGAAGGAAAACAAGCGCTAAAGGAAAGAAAATCCTCCATCCTTCATATACTGAAAGCCTTCCGTAAATTTCAGCGATGGCCGTCATTATTACCATAAGAAACATCTTACAAATAAATTTTGTTTCTATGCTATAACAGTCTAAATATTTTGATAAAATATACAAAAAAACTAACCTTATATTGATATCTTTTTCATTAGACTTTCATTTCTCCGTGATGGATTTGAGAGGTTTCAATTTGAATCGTTGTATGCAGAATCTTAAATTTTTCTTCAATCATATGAATGGCGTCTTGCAAAATCTTTTGGCTGTCTTGATGATCTTCAATCAAAATGTGGCAGCTTAATGAATCTAACCCTGATGTAATCGTCCAAATATGGAGGTCGTGAACGTCAACCACCCCTTCAATGCTCTCAAGCGCTTTTTTCACTTCATTTTGGTTAATGGTAACGGGCGTTCCTTCCATCAAAATGTGAATTGTATGCTGAATCACTCCCCAAGCGCCTTTCAAGATTAATAAGGCAACCAGAACAGAGATAACCGGATCTGCAACATACCAGCCAAAGCGCCACATGGCAAGCCCAGCGATGATAGCGCCTACGGAACCTAAAGCGTCACCGATCACGTGAAGATAAGCACTACGAAGATTAACATTGTTTTTCACATCCCCTTTTCTCATAAGCGCCCAAGCGCTTAAAAGGTTGGCAAAAAGGCCAATGGCCGCAATCAACATCATAGAGCCGCCAGCTACCGTTGGGGGGTTGTAAAAACGCTGGATTGCTTCCCATACAATAAAGCCGGCGATAACAAACAAGGTAACTCCATTAAATAAAGCGGCTAAAATTTCAAAACGATAAAAGCCATATGTTTTATTGGGAGAAGCTGGTTTGGCGGCAAACCAAATGGCCGCTAAGCTGAGAGCAAGGGAACTGGCATCACTAAGCATATGACCAGAGTCAGAAAGAAGGGCCAGGCTGTTGGTGATTAAACCTCCGAAAAACTCCAACAACATAATTCCAGCCGTAATGAACAATGCAATCGCAAGCCCTTTTTTATTCCCTTCTCTGCTGTGATCATGATGGTGGCCGTGGTGATGATCATGGCCATGGTGGCTGTGAGAATGATGATGGTGATGACGCATGATAAAACGCCTCCTTAATGATGTTCAGCATGGTCAATAGCTTGCTTTAATAATGAAATAACGTGTTCATCATCGCAGGAGTAAAACAATGTTTTTCCTTCGCGCCGGTACTTAACCAGTCTCAGATTTCGCAACATACTTAGTTGATGGGAAACGGCTGATTGCGACATTCCCAATATTTCTGCTATATGATTGACATTGCACTCTTCTTGCGACAGCAAGTAAAGAATTTTGATTCGTGTTGGATCGGATAACACCTTAAAGATTTGCGAAACATTTTCAATCGTTTCAGATGTTAAGAACGAATGGTCTTCCCTCTTCATGATGATTTCCCTCACTTTATTAATTATATATGCTCATATGTTCATATATATGATAACTTTTATTTATTATTTTGTCAAGTTTAGGAAATATTTTTTGAGGAAAACGGGTGATTGAACCCATAATCATGTTTGAACGCTCAAGTGGAGGCGTGCCGATTTATGGGGAATGTTTTTATCTGCATTGATGAATTTTTCAGAATGGCGAAGCTACTTTCCGGTGATTGCTTATTTTGTTTTAGGATTGGTTGTTATTTGGAAAGATCCCCTTAAAGTCGTTTGGCTTTTCACTTGGATGAAAAATAATATTTAGTAAAACATCTTTCTGCCAACGATGGGAACGTAAAAACGAATGAATAAAAGGAGGAAAAAAGCATTTGTTATTTTATTTTTTTAATAACCAAAAACAGGCAGAGATGTTGAGAAATAAAACAGCTGATTTCTGATCTTTGAAGCTGTTCAACGGACATCTCTCCTTTCTTTGAGCATTCAAAGCAATTAAGGCATAGACTGTGTTATCATTTCTATCATGAACGCAAAAACAGCCAAGATAATGGTGATTGCTGTTGAACTAAAAACCGCTCTTCTGTTAATGATGCTAAACTTTCCATCTTCAGCAAACTTACTGTATATAAAATAAAGCAGGATGCCTAAAGCGACAGAACTTATCCAAATCATTAAACCCGCCTTCGTCGCTAAGCGGCGCCAATCAAAAACCCACAAGTATGCAATGCCAAGCTGGACAATAAGTAAGGATGCTGTCATAAGTGTCATCATATATTTAAACATGCATATCCCCCTATCAAACATTACAATGTCCGTTTGGCAAAAATGAGTTCACCTGTTCCCGTTTATGGCACTCTACTCCATCCAAAAAATTAAGTTGCTTTGTTCTGTTTCTCCAACAGTCCAATGAGTCCGGACTCTACATAGCTTGACTGCAATCTTTTCTTGTGATTAATGATTTGCCCGCCAAAAACACGGCACTTGCAAAAGCATTTTCATTCTGGCAAACAGATGCATTACTAAACAACAGGCAACTCTGCTTTTCTGATTCTTATCCATGAACATATAAATAATCAATCAACGGCGATTTTTTCACTATGGTCATCAAATCTCGCAGCAAATTGGCTTGGTCTTCATCGTTCCCCCATTTTCCTTCGCAACGGTGCAGATTTCGCTTCATTATAGTTTACATAATAAATTTATGATAAATTTTATATCATTCGCCATCAACGGAAAGGATAACACCACTTCATTTGGAGCACCAATGCCCCCCAAAGCATTGCCATGGGAATCATTGGCCATTTCTCCCCTGCTTTCAGCCATCAATAATTTTTGCGGCAATGGCACCCGGTGTTATCGCAATTAACACGGTTCAATCTTTAAAACTTTGACTTTGCCCGGATACGATTCTAAAATTTCGGAATACTATACTTTTACCTTTTGCCCATTTTTTATTCCCTTTAAAGTGCTGAATCCTTTTATCCATAACTTACTCATCTTATATTTGCTTCTTAATTCGTGGATTGTAAACTTATCTGCGTCTTGCTGAACAAAATCTGGATCTTCCACTAAATACACTTCCCCTTCTTTCATAATGATAAAACCTTCCAAAGTAGCTTTTGGCTGAAGAGATTGGTTCGTTTGATATTCCTGAAAGAACAATAATAATGCGGCAAAACTCAGAATGATGATCGCTAAAATAGATCTTTCCATCCATTTATCCCCTAACTTTTACATATGGTGAATTAATAAAGGAAGAATCACAACAACAGCGACCAAACTCCGTGCAAACAAAGAAACAACAGGAAGGATTCCCTGTTGCAATGCTAGGCCAACCAGTAAACGAAAATAGGAAATTGCATTAAAATCCTTTCGGAATGGCCATTTTGATTAGTTTATCATCATGATTGGCCGGAGCCCCTCGTCCATCCGTGTTGTTGGTGACAAAAAATAAATAATTTCTTAATATGAATACATCCCGCACGCGCCCGACGTTGGAAACGATTTGTTTATATGTTTTCTCTTTTACATTGAACGCCAAAACACCTTCTCCCCGCAGCTGTGCAACATACAAAATCCCGTTATGATAGGCAATTCCCGAAGGCGCCCAAGTATGATCCCCTGAATGGAATAATGGAGCAATCATCCCGTTTTTCGTTTCATCTCCTTGAATAAGCGGCCAGCCATAGTTTCCTTTCGGCTTAATCAAATTGATTTCATCATGTGCACTGGAGCCATGCTCAGAGCTGTAAAGCTGGCCCGTTTCATCCCATGCCAAGCCTTGCGGGTTGCGGTGTCCATAGCTATAGACGAAGGAGCCGGGATAAGGGTTATCGTCCGGTATGGTGCCGTCAAGATTCATGCGCAAAATTTTTCCGCCAAGTGATGCCTTGTCTTGGGCAATCATCGCATCTGTAGCATCCCCAGTGGTGATATACAATTTTTTGTCTGGCCCGATTTTTATTCTTCCTCCATGATGAAAATTTCCGCTTGGAATTTGGTCAAGCAGTACTTTTTGTTCAAACCATTCATTATTTTCTTCCCGTATTTCAACAACACGGTTAAATTGCCCGTTTTTATCCTCATATGTATAGTAAAGAAAAGCGTGATTCTTTTTCTCTGGATGAAGCACAAAGCCCAATACGCCAGCTTCAGATGCTGTTGAAAGCTGCTTTTCTAAATGTAGAGGCTGCCTAATTTTTTCATCTCCTGCAATCTTCACAATAGAGCCAGTCCGCTCTGAAATATAAAAAGCTGTCCCGTCCCAGTCGATCGCCCATGGCACGCGTAAATCTTGGGCAATGATTTCCATATTGCCATTGTCATTTATTTGTTGTTCATTTTGGGGACTGCTTTCTTCCCGCTTTTCCATTGAACAGCCAATTAAAAGAAAAATGATGCCGATCGTGATGAGAGGATATTTTTTCATCCGTTTCCCCTCCCGAGACAATTCAATATGAAACTTTTCTTTCCATGAAAAGCTGAGCCATAAGCGCAGATGGATATTCCGCCTAGGCTTCCTTTATTCTTCTCGTTCCTTATCGATTCGACAGCGCTTGGAAAAAATCCTACTTTTTCCGATGCAAAGATGGTCATTTTAGAAAAATAAATCCGTGACCTTGCTTATCATCAAGCAATTTTAAATAATACTTGTACGATTAATAAAAAAATAATAGCCATTAGCAAAGATTTGGCGAGCTTCAGCGAAACCTTGGGCAATACAAGCAAGCCCATTTGCGATCCTATTGCCGATCCTATGGCCAGCGCAATAGCATAATGCCATTGCACAAATCCTGTTTGATAAAATACGATAAATGCCCCAAGGCAACTTCCAAGAATCAACACTCTCGTAAGCTGAACCGCTTTCGCATAAGAGTTTTTCCGATGCATATAGTATAAGATTCCAAAGGTTGAAGATCCTGGGCCAAATCCCCCATCATAAGCAGCTATAAAAAAAGGCATAATCTTACTAATAATGCTAGTATCATTATCCGCTTCCTTAACAGAAGAGACCCATTGCTTAGCTTTTAGCGTAACAAAGAAGGAAAAAATTAGTAAGATTAAAGCAATAATATTCATCGTTCGTTCTGTCATGCTAGAGGTAATTAGCGCGCCGCTAACCCCTCCAGCAAGAGCTATACAGACATTCCTCATGATTGTTTTTCCGCTGAGATGTTTGTTTGTTAATAAGTATGATACGCTTGTCAGTGCAGCCATTCCTGATGAAAACTTGTTGGTCGCAATACCAATTTGAACTGGTATCCCTACCAGCATCATAGCTGATAAAGTAATTAATCCTCCGCCGCCTGCCAATATTCCTATAAAAGAAGATATCATTCCGATTCCCATTAAAGCGAAAAACAGCGCGCCCAATATGATCCCCTCGTCTCAAGCCGTTTTTTTCAACAAAAATGCTTGTCTATCTGCCGTCAAAACTGTTAGCGCTATTATCTCCAACGGTCAATAAAGCAAAACCTTTTAAAACCGCATCGGATCTTTCTTCCCGCAGTGATAGCGCCAATTCCTCCAAAGTTTTTTTCCATGGCCCGTCTGAAAGACGCCACCCTTTAATTCTTGGAAGTAAATAATCCGTTGCCAGACTAGGCAGCTAATATAGCAATTACATAATCACTGCGTACTCATTTTCAACAAAGTTTCGGCACTTCGCCAACCGAAAAGCGGGCCAGCAGGAAAAAGATCAATAAAGCAACCTGAGGGATCGGCTCAAGCTGCTTAAAGCGTCCGTGAGATGATTTAGATGGAATTTTATGCGCCTATTCTTTTTTCTTTTGCCGATGATTTTAATTCTGTCTTCGTTCATTTTGTCGAGCTGATGTTTTTATGTATAGAAACCCATGGTCTGTTATTTTCCCAATGAACTTTTATCGGCAATTGGAACGTCTCTGATAACAATTCATCTGTCAACACAGCTTCTTTTCGTCCTGCGGCAACAATTTGCCCTTCTTTTAACAACAATACATGTGTCATCTCCTCGATAATTTCTTCAATATAATGCGTGACATATAATACATGGCATCGTTGATGGATAATAATCTCTTTCATTAATGATAAAATATCTTCCCTTGCTAAAAGGTCTAATCCTATAGACGGTTCATCCAATATCAGCAACTCCGGTTTTGCCATTAACGCTCTTCCGATCAGCACTTTTCTTCTTTCACCTTGTGATAGGGTGTCGTATGTTTTTCCTTTCAAGTGATCGATTCGCAAAAATGTCATCAGCTGTTCAGCCTGCTCACGATCCTCATAAGTCACATTTTCGTATAACCCTATCGAGGCAAATTTACCGCTGATCACAATATCTTCTGCTGTTTCTGATCTTAACGTTTGGTAAAAACCGTCAAGAGAACTGCTGACAAATCCGATTTGTTTCCGAAGCTCCGGCAAGTTTGTCTGTCCGAATTTCTGTCCCAAAACAGAAACTTCGCCTTTTGTCGGGTACTGGTAGCCTGTGACGATATTTAATATGGACGTTTTCCCCGAACCGTTCAGCCCTAATATGACCCATTGTTCTTTTTCTCTTACTTCCCAATTTATATCCTGCAAAATCTCCCGGTTTCCTCTGAGCAAAGATACGCTCTTCATGCTTATGATCTGTTTCATTTCACACTATACCTCCTATTTTTAAGAATATTATAACAAATTAAGCCAGTGACGGAATCAATGGAAATACGAAAGTGAATCTCCTAAGAATATTTGCAAAAAACCTTTATCTTTCTT
Organism: Parageobacillus thermoglucosidasius; assembly: GCF_001295365.1. GTDB lineage: Bacteria > Bacillota > Bacilli > Bacillales > Anoxybacillaceae > Parageobacillus > Parageobacillus thermoglucosidasius. Next base: position 2,719,102 of record NZ_CP012712.1, read on the forward strand.
TTATCCGTTAAACCGCGCATATTAAGAAGCTGCAGCTCTTTTGTCACTTTGTTCATATTAAGCTGCCCGTTACTTAAGATGCAAAACAGCTGCCAGCTCGTCAATGACCTGCCGAACATCATCCTTTGTATTGTAAAAATGGGGTGCAATTCGGATCACATCGTTTTTTCTGGCAGAAACAATAATATTCTCTCTTTCATAATAGATGCTATCTGCCCGGCATTTTCTGCATAAAAAGCAATCATGGCGCCCCGTTGATCAGCAGATAACGGGCTGACAACTTGTAACCCTTTTTCTTGTCCGTCATTTAATGCGAATTGAACTAATTGATTTAAATTAAGAAGATATATTCTCTACTCCTATTTCAAGAAGCAAACGGATAGCGGCAGAAGCGGCATAAGCGCTGATGAAAGATGGTGTTCCCGTCTCAAAACGCCGCGCTCCAGGCACATGTGTCAGTTGGCGAACAGCGAATTGCGAATGATTCGCCTGGCCAAACCATCCTGTCACACGTGGCTTCCATTGCTCGCATACGGTGCAGACTCCCACCTTCCCATAAAGAGGCGGGAGTTTCTTTTCCCGCGCTGAAAATCAAGTAGAGGCTTGCCGATTTGGAAAATGCTGCGGAAGAGGTGTGCGAGCTTCAAGAAAGCGCGATACGCCGCCAACCACTTTTTTTGCCGTTGGCCGCAAATTCCCGGTATATAAAAAATAAACAGCGACTCTTTTCCAAGATGATGAGCAATCATCTATAAAGTTATTCATCCAAAACTTGTCTCTCTTTCGTCCGTTGAAACCACGCATATATTGTTTGAACATCTTCTTCATCAAGATCTGCGACTTTTCCTGCGGTGCCGCCGGGACCTGACGCGACCGTGGCCTCAATGGTTCCCAGACGTCTCCGCCGCTGAAACAAGTTATAGGAAGCTTCCATGGATTGGATGCGGCTTTTTAACATATAAACAGTTTTGACGCTCAAAAAACGGCTTCTTAATGCAAGTTGATGATTGGAAACCGCCCAGCCGGCGGTCCGGTAGTTGAGATAGCCGAAATAAGCAGCGACTGGAAGCGCCAATAGAAGCAAAAAGCCCCACGGACGAAGCCAAAAAGCAGCGAGGCAAACAGGGGCAAGCAACACATATAAAGGGCGGGCCATGTAACGGATGCGCGCCCGCTTTGGCGGCGCGATGAACTCATGCTCCACATGATAATCTGGAAAACAAGACAGAATGACGGAAGCAATTCGTTTCTTTTTGACAAGCGGACAAAGAACAACACTTCCGCGAATGCCTTCATTGAAAGCTTCTCCTGCATAAATAACATAAACCGAAGCATATCCGAACCATCGCCGTATGATGTTTTCCTTTATCACAATGCCCTGCACCCGCTCGATCGGGATCGCGACCTTTTTCCTTTCAAGGAGCCCTCTTGAGATGACAATGTTCTCCCCTGCTTTTTCCACCGTAAAAAACGCATATTTGAACATATTTTGCACGACAGATACCATATAGGCAGCAATAAAAATAAATAAAACAACCGCCGCTGTATAGAAGACACCGTGCGCAATAAATGTTTGCGCATCTTTATATAGCTTCTCATAAGGAATGAGCTCATCAAATTGGGAGATAAAAAGAAAGATAGCGGAAATAACACCAAACGTCCCGCCGCTCGTCACGGCGACTTGGAAAATTTCCCAAACATTCATTGAAAAGATGACAGTTTTCGTTTCTTGTTCCAATTCTTGGTCGTGTTTGGAAGAAGCTATTGCACTTTCATCTTTCGCCACAATTTCCTTGATTTCTTTGGATTTTTGCAGCAAATACTGAAGCCGTTTCGCTTCTTCCCTTGTCACGGCCGTCAATACGGCCTCTGCTTCTCCATATTGATTACTTGCCGTCTCCACCTTTACTTTTACAACTCCGACCATTCTTTGCAAAAATCCTTCGGATATGGAAATGCCTTGAATGCGTTCAAACGGAATGTACCGTTTTTTTCTCACAAACACGCCGTATTCAATGCGCAATTCTCCTTCTTCCAGCCAATACGTAAAGCGAAGCCAAGAAACGATTCCGATGGCGATCGTATAAATAATGAAGGCGGACGGGACTGCGATATCCCACATCGAGGAAATCGTTTTATTGCCGATAATGGTGACAAGGATAAGCGGCAAAAGCAGGTCTTTCAGCTCTTTTAAAATATTCTCAACAACGGAAATGGGATGCAGACGTTTTTTCTCATACATCTTCATCCGCCACCCTCGCTAATTTAGAAATATGATAACGCAGCTTCTCCGCTTCCTCTTCATCAAGCGCCGGGATGACATGCATCGTCGCCGCTGTGAAAATGGCGACAGAAGCCAGCTTGTATTTTTTCAGCAACGGCCCTTGGATTGAATCGACATGCTGCACGCGAATCATCGGAATCAATGTCCGTTTCACGACAAACAATCCTTTTTGAATTTCGATTTCCTGTTCACGAACTTCATAGCGCCATCTCCGCCAACGCAAAGCAGGAATAAAGAAAATAAAAAAATAAGCTTCTCCTATCAATAAAATAATTAAAACCGGAATGATCCATTTCGTTCCGCCAAAAACAAGCAGGACGGCAACAATGGCGGCAGAAACAAGAAAAGAAACGGCGACCCCGATCATGCCGTATATCCGCCATACCAACAGCGCCCGCTCAGAAATTCTTTTTCCAGGATCCCCTTTCATTATTTTCCATCCTCCCACAAACAATAACAACGAATCTACGTACTAGTATACAGTAAACTTCCAGTTTTAACTATCTCTAACTATTGAAAATAATCAAAAACTCGACAAAAAATTTTGCAAACAACAAAAAACGGCCTTTCTCGTTGGAAACGTCCGAGAAAAGACCGTCAACTGCATCAAATTTTTTTCCCTATCATATTTTCACCCAACCATTTCTTCTGTTTGTGATTCCTTCATTCTCTCTTTTCGCAAACTTTTTCCTGTCTGCATATCAAATAAATGAAGCGAAGAAAGATGGAAGGAAACTGTTATTTCGCTTTTGTATTCAATGGCAACAGTTGGTTCGGCAAAAAGACGGAGCTGTTCGCTACCAACGTTTATGCGGATGATTTGGGCATGGCCTATCGGCTCGATCATCTGCACGATTCCTTTAACGCGAATGTCGCCGCCCTTTCCTAATTTCACATCATGCGGCCGGATTCCAACATATACATCAAGTTCCCCTTGAGCCGTGTTCCATTGTTCGTGGTCTAACTCTGTAGACTGGTTGAGGAAATAAAGCTGATTTCCTATCAGTTTTCCACGAAACACATTCATCGGCGGCGTCCCAATAAATTGAGCGACAAAAAAGTCACTCGGCCGGTGATATAGATCCATCGGCGTGCCATATTGAATGATTTTCCCATCTTTCATAACAGCGATCCGGTCTGCCATCGTCATCGCTTCTTCTTGGTCGTGGGTAACTAAAATCGTCGTGATGCCTAATTCTTTATGAAGGCGGGAAATTTCCTCTCTCATTTCGATTTTTAATCTGGCGTCGAGGTTGGACAGCGGCTCATCCAGCAGCAATACTTTCGGTTTTTTCACAATCGCGCGCGCCAAAGCGACGCGTTGCTGCTGGCCGCCGGAGAGTTCATCCGGCTTTCTGTCCAACACATGCCCGAGCCGCACCATTTCTGCCGCTTGTCTTGCCCGTTCTATTCGCTCTTTTTTCGGCACTTTTTGCTGCTTAAGCGGGAAGGCAATATTTTCTAATACGGTCATATGCGGATATAAGGCGTAGCTTTGAAAGACCATGCCGATGTTTCTGTCTTTCGGCTCCCAATCATTCACGAGCTGTCCGTTAAAGCGGATTTCCCCGCTATCTGGTTTGTAAATTCCCGCGATCATTAGCATTGTCGTCGATTTTCCGCAGCCGCTCGGGCCAAGAAGCGCAACAAATTCCCCGTCTTCAATTATCAAGTTCATGTTATCGATCGCATTCGTTTTTTTATCAAACGATTTACATAGATTTTTCAGCTCAATTTTCATACGCCTTTACCTCCTCCCACGCTTACTTCCATCAATGATTTTTGCGTGAAAATGAAGAACAAGATCACCGGCAGCATATAAAACAGCGATACCGCGCTCAACAAACCGTAGTCCACTAAGTTTGGATCGCTGATTAGTCTTTGCAAATATGAAGCGAGCGTGATGTTGTCATCGCTGACAATAAACATATAGAGCAGCAAAAACTCCGACCAGCCGGATAAAAACGAGAAAATGCTGATAGCAGCGATTCCCGGTTTAATCATCGGCAGCACAATGGTCAACCACACTTTCAAGCGGCTGCATCCGTCTATTAATCCAGCCCATTCCACATCCCATGGCACATTGTCAAAAAACCCTTTGATGATCCAAGCCGTCATCGGAATTTGCAATGCAGTTTTGACAAGCAGCACGCCGAACAGTGTGTCAAACAATCCTAAAAAATTTAAAATATAGTATACGGCAATCAGCAAGGCGACACTTGGAAAAGCGTGCAAAATCAACGTCGTTTTCATCAGCATCTGCCGCCCCGGAAATTCGATGCGGGATAATGCGTACCCTGCCATAACACCGATAAGCACTTCGAGCATTGTCAACGTAATCGAAAACAAAAGGGAATTCCATGTCGCCGTCCAAATGCTTGGAAGCATCGTGCCCTTGTATTCGACATTCGTCCATAAAAATTTCCAGTTCTCCATGGTAAAACCGACCGGAATAAAACCGTATTTCATTTGCTTTGCGAAAGAACTTAGCAGCAACCATATATACATCAAAATAACCGGCATTGTCGTAATTCCAAGCAGACCATAGGCGATAAAAAACGGAAGACGCTTTTTCCATTGCAAAGCAGGCCGCCGTGTCAGCGTGGCAGATACGGCGGCTTCGGTGTGAAGCCGTTGCTCCATATTCGCCACCCCTTTCTTACTCGATTTTCGAAGACCGCATCATTTTTTGCATGCCAAACCACTTCCACATCATAAACGAGAAAATTAAAGCGATGATGACAAGAACGAGGGAAATCGCTGAACCATAGCCAAATTCGAAATTCTGGAACGCCTTATGGAAAGAATATAAAGCAAGCACTTCGCTTTCAAACAAAGGTCCGCCATTAGTAAGCAAGAAAATATATTCGTACGAAGTAATAAGGGACAAAAATTGCCAAAGCGTCACGAACATCAATGGCCAGCGGACAGCAGGGATAATGATATCTTTAATGATCGACCATTGCGACGCCCCGTCGACATTGGCGGCGTAAAACAAATCTTTTGGAATGGACTTAATCGCCGACGAAAAAATAATCATCCCAAACGATGCGCCAATGATTCCGTTTGCTAAAATGACGGCGGTCATCGGATATTCATGGAGCCACGCCACCGGTTCCATATGGAAGAGCGCCCGCAAACTGTTGAGCACCCCATATTCGCTTGGATCGAAAAACCATAGCCAAAGCAGGACATACACGACCGGCGGCGACATTCTCGGCAGCATCCAAATTGTCCGAAAAATTAAGCCAACCGACTCTTTTTGAATATAATAGCTGGTTAAAATGCCTAAAACGAAGCCAAAACCTACGTTGATAAGCAAAGTGAAACCGACATATAGCGCAGTGTTTTTTATAATCTTCATGATGTTTGGGTCTGCCAACAGCTTTTGGAAATTTGCCAATCCTGCAAATTCCCACCGCATGGCTGAATCCATGTTCGTAAACGCCAATATGGCAATCAAAACCACGGGAAGAAAAAAGAAAAGAAAGATAAGCGCCAGAAACGGTCCAAGCATGATCGCCGGCAACTTCCATTTCCTTACCGCCGCTCTCACATTTCACCCCTCCTTGAAAAGATGGATACCTGGCAGTGTGCGCCAGGTATCATTTGTTTACTCAACGATTTTTAGCTGATCGCCGAGATCGTTCTTCAGCTGTGTTTCTAAATCTTTCAACGCTTGTTCCGGCGTTTTTTTGCCAAGCTCTACGGATTGGATCGCGTTAAATACCGCTTTCGAATATTGCGGGAATCCGTTATGGTTTGGCAAGAATGTCGTATATTCAGACATATACGCGACATTTTTTAATGTTTGATTTGCTTGGAACGTCGGATGGTCCAGCACGTTTTCCGTTACAGGCAGATGGAATGTTTCAACATCATGTTTGGCCTGCAAAGCCGGATCCGCTACAAGCTCCAATAGGCGTTTGACAAGCTCTGGATGTTTTGTTTGCGCAGAAACCGTATATACAAACGGGTGTGAAAGCGTAATTGGCTTACCGCCTTTTTCCGCTGCTGGAATGAGCATCATGCCGAGATGTTCGTTCACCCATTTTTCATCGACTTTGCCAAGTTTTTCGTGGAAATTGTCCTGAGCCCAGTTAAATACATTCCAAATGCCGCCATAATAGAACAACGCTTTGCCGTTGACGACGGTTTTATGGATATTGCTCCACTCCATTTGCGTCAAGTTTTTCGGAATTAATTTTTTCTGCGCGATTTCATCATAATAGTCGAGCTGTTTTTTCACCGCCGTTTTGTCCAACACAATCTTATTTTCTTTCGGATCGTACAAGGTGCCGCCGAAATTGTATACCATCACATGGAAATCAGGCCCTTCTACCGGACGATGGATGATGCCGTATGGCACCAAACCTTTTTTCACCGCTTCTTCCGCTACTTTCGTCATGTCCGCTAACGTAAACTCTCCGTTTTTTACTTTTTCCGGAAGGGAATTGATTTCTTCTTCACTCCAGCCAAGCTTTCTCAACACATCTTTATTGTAGAAAACCGGACGTGCTTCCGTGTCTTGTAAGGCACCCCAAATACGGCCTTTATATGTTACCGACTCCCATAGGGACGGAAAGACATCCGCATACGCCTTCGATTGTTTCAATTCATCCAATGGAAGGATGTAGTTGCCGTCGGCCAGCCAGCCGATGTTTTCATGTCCTGTCGTATAAATATCAGGCGCTTTTTTCGAACGGAATGCGAGCATAAATTGTTTCGCGTATTCGTCGGTGCCGCCGTCAAATGAACTCGTTTCCACTTTGACCTGAATGTCTTTTCCTTGTTCTTTCAGCTCCTGATTCAGTTTTTCAGCCGCTTTCTTCAAGTTTTCGACCCGAGTCAATTCCGCTCCGATCGTCTGCGCTTTAATCGTTACGACTTTCCCATTTTCTTCGTTTCCAGATGAATCACTCTTTCCGCAGCCGGAAAGAACCCCCGCGGCCATCAATAACGTGGATAGTAGGACAGCGATTCGTTTTCTCATTTTTTTCATTTTCTCACACCTCACTCCTTTAATTTTTTTAATAAAAGGAGAAGGAAAAGAAAATGATCCATTGAGCAAACGAAATGGGAACGTTCCCACTCAGGATAAAAGATTCATGCGGGCAAGCTCCCACACAATGCCGATTTATGAATATTCCGGACCGGAAAAGAGACAGCAAAGAATGGAAATCGACGTGCAAAGTTGTGATCAAGCGGACATAGTTGGATAAACGAGCCGCTTTAACATCCAGCAGTTGATTCTCGAACGACTAAAGTTGGCTCATATTCAATTTTGCCTTTCTGGACATCTTCATTTTTGATTAATCGGTCTAACCAAGAGACCGCATCTTCTCCCATTTTAGTCTGATTAATATGAACGGTCGTTAAGGAAGGATGGAATATGCTCGAGTAATCAATATCGCCAAAACCGGCGACAGCAATATCATCAGGGATGCTGATCCCTTTTTCCAACAAAAATTTCATTGCGCCCATCGCCAGCATATCATTCGTAGCGAACAGCGCTGTCGGTTTTCTTGATCGGAAGCGATCCCAAACAGCTGATAACCCTTTATACCCATCAGCGAAGGCAAAGCTAGAAGAAACGTGAACATCTTCTTCCGTCATCTCTCCGCCAAGCTCCCTCATGCGCCGGCGGAATCCCTCAAGCCGCAAGCGGTGGTTTTCCTGTGGGCCGCCAATCACGAAAACCCGCCGATGCCCCAACTGATACAAGTGTTCGGCGATGTACGCTCCGCCTTTAAAGTCATGATGGACAAGCTGAATGACATTCTCTTTTTCAACAGACGCGTTGACGGCGACGTAAGGAATATGAAATTGATCAATATAATCGGCGATTTCCTGGCGAAATCCGCTGATGAGAATAAGCCCGTCTACCCGCTTTTCTACCATATAATCGACCGATTTTAACGATTTTTCTTCATCTGTGGCAACAAGTACGGAATAGTTGAGGTTTTTCGCTTTGTGGAGAATGGCGTCAATTATTTTGCCATAAAACGGGTGTGAAGCGATAGAAGCATGTGGATGATAATAATATACGACCACGCCAATATTGTTCGTGCGCTGCGAAACCATTGCCCTTGCCAAGGCGTTTGGTTTATACTGCAGCTCTTTCATGGCTTTGAATACTTTTTCCCGCGCTTGTTGACTTGCAAAGCCTTTTCCGGAAATGACGCGCGAAACTGTCGACTTTGAAACACCAGCCCGCAAAGCGATGTCTTTAATGGTGTAGCTCACCAAAGCTACCTCCCGTATATCGTTCTGGTTCTTTTTCAAAGCCGCTCCCTGTGGTTAATGTTATAGCTATGTTTATTATTTGTCAAACATTTTGTTGTTATATAAAAAGCAGCGCATTAAAAACAACGAATTATTCGTGCAAAAAAGCCTCTTCACCACTTTTTTATGATGAGCACTCATCCTAACCTAACAGGAATATTAGCAGAATGAAGGATGAATGCTTTATTCCCTTCCTTCAAAAACTCCCGCCTCTTGATGGAATGGAGGCGGGAGAGGTCCATTTAGTTCGCCGAACTCAATTGTGCTGCCTTTTTTACTGGTTTTTTCCAATATTTTTCATTGCCAGGCAAGTCATCAAACCAAGTGGCGTCTTTCGGACAATCCAAAACGATAAATTTTCCATATTGTTCATCATCTCTGGACTGATGATATTTCAGGTATGCTTTGCCGTTTTCGATTGCCAATATTTCAATTTTTCCTGAGGAATGGCTCATAACGAGGCGGACGCGTTTGCCTAATCCCGATGTTCTTGCTTTTGCTTGTTCAACGATTTGATATACTTTTTCCAGCGTCAATACGAAATCGCTGTTGCCCGCTACCGGTCTATTAACAAAGAAGTAATACGGCGTTACTCCTGCCCATGACAGTTTATCCAGCAATTCTGCCAACACTTCAGGGTCATCATTTATTCCTTTTAAGATAGGCGTTTGGTTCACAACGATAACCCCGGCATCGTGAAGGGCTTGAAAAGCTTTGCGCGCTTCCTCTGTTATTTCACGCGGATGGTTCACATGTGCCATGACATAAATGCGTTTTTCTGGTGTGGAATATTGGCGGAACAAATCAAGCAGCTCTTGATCTTCATAAATTCTCATAGGATTAAAGACAGGCAATTTTGAACCAAAACGGATGATTTTCACATGATCAATCGCCCGCAATCTCTCGACAATCTGCCTAATTTTTTTAGTTGCCAAAATAAGAGAGTCTCCGCCAGTCAATAAAACGTTGTTTATTTCAGGAGTTTGTGCAATATATTCTATACCAGGCGTCACATCGGACATAGCTTCTTTCACATCGCTACGAAACAAACGCTTCCGGAAACAGAACCGGCAATATGCTCCACAAACTTCTGAAACGATGAGCAATGCAGTCGTTTTATACTTGTGCTGACACCCTGGCACCACATAGTTGGCTTCCTCATCGGAAGCATCCCAGCTGCCATATTCATTTAGCTCCCCTTCATTCGGTATCACCAATTTCCGTATAGGGTCGTTCGGATCATCCCAATTAATCAAATTCAGATAATATTCGTTCACTCTAAATACATATTTATTAGTGATTTTTTTTAATTTTTCCCGTTCTTCCTTCGGGATTTGTGTGATTTTTTCGATATTTGTAATATACTTTGGCTGTGCCATCCTACCACCTCTTTTAAAAATGTTTTCTATAAAATAAAACTAACAAAAGTGTGAAAGAGATGCAAAGTTTAATATAATATCCATTATCAATCATCTTCTATTTTAGTTTGTTCATTTATTTGACTTTAGGCGGACATCATTCCAGCGGCTATGATCAGAAAACCACAAAAAATTTGTACAATAATAGCGATGGAATTTAGAGAGGTAGCCATGATAACCTTTCATGTTTTTTATGGCTAAAGGGCCATGGCTACCGAGAACTCCCTGTCAAGCACCCGATAACTAAATATTTGCTCGCAAAAACAAAATGGATGGCGATGGTAGCGCGAATTCCTTAAAATGGTCTTCCACCACTGTTTATGCTGCGGGCCTCAATGACGAAACATATGGAAGCGTTTCTCCTCGAGCATATTTGCGATGATTGCATCTTATCCGATTACAAGGAACCAGCCGCTTGTTCAAACGCTTTTTTGGCGGCCTCCAAATGGGATATCCACTCGTCAATTCCTTCTCCAGTGCGGGCCGAAACTTCAAAAACGGGAATGCTTGGTCTTATCTCGTTCAGCGCCTCATAGAAGAGATCTCGTTGAAACCCCACTGCTTCGGCCAAGTCGATTTTCGTAATGACCGCCATATCGGCACTGTTGACGATAGTAGGATATTTCACTGGCTTGTCTTCCCCTTCCGTCACAGAAAAGAGAATGACACGCTGATTTTCCCCTAAATCGTAACTTGCCGGACACACAAGATTGCCAACGTTTTCGATAAAGAGAAAATCGATATTTTCTAAGTCCCATCCTTCCACAGATCTTTTAATCATATCCGCCTCAAGATGACAAACTGTACCAGTAGTAATTTGACGCACTTTTGCTCCGCTCTGGCGCAAACGTTTAGCGTCATTTTCTGTGGCTAAATCACCGACTAGGGCTGCCACACTATACCGCTGGCGAAGACGGGTCAATATTTCGGTAAGCAAGGTCGTTTTTCCAGCACCCGGACTTGAGACCAAATTGACGACGTAGACACCGGCCTCCTGAAACTGCTTTCGTAATTCTCTTGCAAGAATATCATTTTTCTTAAGGACATTCTGCCGAATTTCAACGACCCGGGGATTTAACATCATCTCTTTCATCTTTTACACCCCTTTCAAGGAAAACAATTCCATCTCCCGCCCTTCGAGCACTTGACTTGTTTTTGTTCCACACACAGGACATCGCATAGGAAATGGTTCAGATAAAACATGGGCTTCTTGACAAGCTGGGCAGAAGACTTTAACAGGAATATCCTCAATGATGAGCTTAGCCCCTTCCAGCAGCGTCCCTTCGATAACCACATCGAAGGAAAATTCCAGCGCTTCCTTTACTACCCCCGACAAGACACCAAGTTTTAAATGAAGGGCATGTACCCGTTTCATCCCTGTATGTTTTGCTGCCTCGATGGCTAATTCCGCCAAGTTTTGCGCGATGGACAGTTCATGCATAGCCGGACACCTCTTATCTATATTGAGAAAAATGGGAAAAATGAGCACTGCTGGATTCACCTTGGAACCATGCATGCCCGCATAACCCCAAGGAGCTGCGCAAACTTGCAGCGCCTTGACAACCATCATTACTTTCTCGTCAAGGTAACCAAAGCGGCACCATCAATCCAGTCGCCTTCTTGAACGCTTCTCTTCCCCCGCCACCGTACCGTCTCCGTTTTTCAACATGGAAATGATTCACCGATTTCCTTTTGCAAAACTATCTTTTGGCCCGCGTTCTGACAACTTCCCTCTGCAATCTTTCCTAATCATCCAAGGTTGGAAAATCCATCTTCCCTGCTTTCAATTTTTGATACACCATCTCAACTGCTTGCCTTATTTCAGGAGAGACCGGAACCCCAAAGGCGACGATAGAAGGCTGGATCCCGATAAAGTAGACCTCTGGAACCAGTTCTTTCAACGCTGAGATGAAGAACGATAAAGGTAACCGATGTGTCGACAAAATCCATTCATCAGCAATATCGTTTTCAGAAATGAGACGCACGCTTCCGGCTTTCAAGTTCATGTCGCAGGCATCTACCACTACGGCTACTTCTGGTTTCATATCACGCACGCGATGAAAATAATTTTCTGGAACCGAACCGCCATCGATTACTTCCCACCCGGGTATGCGATTTCTTTCTAAAAGGCGGGCCAAAAGCGGCCCGGCTCCATCATCCCCCATCATCTCGTTACCTACTGTAATCACTAACCTCTTCACTTAATCTCACCACCAAATATACAGCTGGCTCTTTTTTTATCATTTGGAGAAGTTGTAACAGATTGTTCGCCCATTTTTTCTCTTCCGGGAGGAAACTTGGATCGGCTTCAGACAGTGCCGATCCTAAAGCTGCAACATGATCCCTGTTTATCTCTAATTCCCCCCATTTGGCTAGACCTTCCAGCTTTCTTTTGGCTTTCCCTTGGGGAAGTTTGCCAATCCAATTAAAATAGTCTTCCTTTTCGATAACCATAACGGGCGATAAACAATCTACCACTCCTATATGATGACCAATAGCCAGAGCATAATACTTCAGCTGCTTAACCTCAGGAGCGACATTATTTTCATTTCCTTCATCTACAAATTTTTTGTACAGCTTAAAGAACTTTACCTTACCCGGCATGATGGCTTACCCTCTCCATATAAATCTTGTGCAATTTTAAAATAACTTCGGCCAGTCGCGGATCTTTCTCTTGTTTTACCAGCTCTTTAATTTTCTGATCGACCACCAACGGGTTCCCTTCCTTTATAAACTCGATATATTGCGCGGCGATGCGCCGCCCCTGCAAGTAACCGCTCAGGCGGCGCGCCTCCCATTCGAGCTCTTTAGCAAGATCTGGGGAAACCCCATCGTACTTCGGAGTGACGTGAGTAACGTCTTCCTCAACAAACTGTTCTCCTTTAATCTTTTGTTGAAGCAAATCCAAGGCTATCGCAAGACCGTACAACGTCGCTGCCGGAGTTGGAGGGCATCCGGGAATATATACATCTACAGGAAAGGCGCTTTCCGCTCCTCCCCATACCCCGTAACAATCATGAAAAATCCCGCCGCTGCAGCTACATGCACCATAAGCTACCACAATTTTTGGATCTGGGGCAGCTTGATACGCCCGTATCGCCGGCAGCCTCATGGCCCTCGTCATCGGGCCGGTGATGAGAAGAATATCGGCATGCCGCGGAGTAGGTACCACCTTGATGCCAAACCGCTCCGCATCAAAAGTCGGTGAGATGGCGCTAAAAATTTCAATCTCGCACCCGTTGCATCCACCACAGTCCACGCGGTACACGTAAACAGAGCGTTTAATGACATTTTTCAACTTCGCCTTCAGATCTGCCAGTTTTACTTCTTGATCCATCTTAACGCCTCCCTCCTTAACACCCTAATTGTGCACCCATGGAGCTGCCACCTGCCGGCGTCGGCATTCCGGACATACGTTCACGAGCTGCTTCCACTTTTCTTTGTCATGATCAGTCAATCCTACTTGTTCCAAGTTTGCCAGTACGTATTCCAGTTCACGATAAGGCGCAAAGTGCTTTCCACAGGAGCTGCACTTACAAAGCTGGATCTCAGCACGGCAGTACAGGTCTTCCTTTCTGCTGGCAGCCAATTCAAACTCTTCTGAGAGAGCGATGGCACCCGTAGGGCATACCTCATCACAACGGCCACAGAAAATGCAACGGCCATAGTTTATGTTCCAAGACACGATCCCCCGTTTGAAATCATGCTCCATGGTAATGGCATTAGACGGACAGGCGGTAGCGCAGGCACCGCATGCAATACACTGGCTAAAGTCGTAAACAGGTTTCCCGCGAAAGCCAGGCGCAACCTCTAACGGTTTAAAGGGATACTTAACAGTAGCTTCCCCGACCTGTAGTGCTTTTTTAAGCAATTTTAACATCTTGGAAATCCCCCTTTCGCTTATAGCCGGGCTAGAGTTTTAGCGGAGAGTCCTTTCTTTCTTGGCAGTACCGCTCCAGCTCCCTATATTCGATCGTTTTTGCCTTTCTTTTACGCACGTCGATCACAGTAACCCGATCACAACAGGAATAGCAAGGGTCGATGCTAGCTATGATGAGCGGAGCATCAGAAACCGTGTTGCCCTGAAACATATATCTGAGAGATGGCCAATTATTATAAGTTGAGGCCCGCGCTCTCAGCCGATATACATTCTGGCCGCTTCCTGTCATTACCCAGTGAACATTTTCCCCCCTTGGTGCCTCGGTATATCCAACGGCAAAGGTGTACGGTTTATAAGAAAACCCCTCTACAAGAACAGGTCCTGGAGGCATTTCACTCAGGCATTTTTCAATGATGTCCAAAGATTGGAACAGTTCCGCCGCTCGTACTAATTGTCTGGAAAGAACATCGCATCCATCCTTGGAAATGACGTTCCAAGTTATCCGATCGTAAGCCGCATACGGATGGGTCATCCGCGTATCCCTTGCAAATCCTGATCCCCGCAAATTAGGACCTACCGGGCTATAATCTCGGGCTACTTTCGGGTCAAGACGGCCTACTCCTTTCGTTCGAGAGATAAAGTTAGTAGTATTGACCATAATATCAAGGAGCTCATCAAGATCTGTCCGCATCTCGGAAACTAAACGCAACACTTGATCTCTTTCCTCTTTTAAAATATCCCGGCGCACACCGCCAATCAGGTTCATGCCGTAAGTTTTACGGCCTCCGGTAAGAATTTCGGCCATTTTCATCGACTTCTCCCTAACCCGGAAGAAGTGCATGAAACCTGAATCGAACCCCACCAGGTGGGCCGCCACCCCAAGATTCAGAAGGTGGCTGTGCAATCTCTCCACCTCTAACAGGATCGTGCGAATATATTGAGCACGCAGCGGCACCTCAATTCCATTGGCAGTTTCCAGCGCCGTCGCATACGCCACGCTATGGGTATAGCCGCAAATACCGCAGATCCGCTCGACGAGGAAGTTAACTTGGTGATAGTCCATGCGGGTCTCCGCCAATTTCTCTATCCCGCGATGCACGTAGAAAAGGCGGTAATCCGCGTCTATAATATACTCACCGTCGACATAGAGCCGGAAATGCCCCGGCTCGTCGTTGGCAATATGCAACGGACCGATAGGTACCTCGACAATCCCCTCTCCTTCCACTTCGATAAACTTGTAGCTTTCTTCCTCCACTGCCGGATCAGGACGAAAAACGTTGGCATCTTTCCGCAGAGGATAATGGTGATCCGGCCAATCATCAGGCAATACCAGCCTCCGCGTATCGGGAAGGCCCACTGGTTCAAGACCGAACATATCCCGCACTTCCCGCTCATACCATACAGCCGCCGGCACCCGTGGGGTTACCGAAGGAAACTCCGGTTTATGGGAAGGAATCAAAGCCTTTACGGTCAACCAAAAATTTTGCCGGGAATCCTGCGCTTGTTCCATGGAAAGAACATAGTATAGCGCAAAATGTCCGTTCAAGCTGCGCTCATCATTCCCGATAACGTTGGCGAGCCATCCTCCCTGCCGGTAATACACCTCTTCCACCACTTCTGGAAGAGAGTTAAGCTTAACGGTCAATGTTACCTGATCCGGTGTTTGCCAGCTTTCATCGAGGATTGCAGTTCCAAACTTAGACCGCAACGCTTCCACATATTTTTTGCCTTGATCGGATTTCATTTTATTTTCCATGCCATGTTAACCTCCTTTTCCCTAGCTTAATAGAAGAAAAACAATGTACTGGGAAATCAGAGTCATGATGATAAGAACGCTAAGAACAAATTTGATCGGCAAAGGCGGCGCTGCCGCATTCGCCACTGCATCCGATGGTGCGCCCAATACGTTAACACCCATCCACTTTAAGATCCAAATGAAACTTCCAACAGACTCAATCATTGTAACGATCATTAAGACAAGGACTAGCGGATGGTGAATGCCAATCTCAAAACCGGCAAGTATAATCATGAATTTGCTGAAAAAGCCATTAAACGGAGGAACGCCAGTAATGGCCATCGCTGCTGCAATATACCCTAAACCGATAACAGGAGTTTTTTTTAAAATTCCTTTGAGCATGGAAAGCCGGCGGGTGCCGGTTGTATATGCCAGCGCACCTGCAACTAGGAAGAACAAGCCTTTAGCAAAAGCATGATTAAAGATGTGGGCCACCGCTCCGTCAAAAGCCATTTTTGAACCATAAATGGAAAGGGAAACCGCCAAAAAAATGTATGAAAGTTGAGCAATCGTCGAGTAAGCAAGCAATTTCTTCATATCATCCTGCGGGAAATACATAACAAAACCGTAGACCATAGTGACAACCGCCATGATCACCCCGATCTCGCCGATTACTTGGGGGACTGATCCTGCTTCCAGGACAGTCCGCGCAAAGATGTAAACCCCAACTTTAACCATTGAAGCAGCATGCAAATAGGCACTTACCGGTGTCGGTGCCACCATCGCCCGCGGGAGCCAAGGGTGTAAAGGAAGCTGAGCAGACTTGCCCCAGCTGGCGATCAAAATTCCAATAAAAGCAACAATTTTCCCGGTTTCGGTTAATTTGCTAAGGGCGGCTACGGAGAAGCTGCCGGTGCTAATAAAGACATAAGCAGCTGCCACATAGAGCCCAAGTGACGCAAAGTGTGTGAGTATAATCGCCCAGAGCGCAGATCTTCGTGATTTTTGATCTCCGTAAAATCCGATCAAATTCCACGAACAGAGACCAGTCATTTCAAAGAAAAACAACAGTCCAAGCAACGTTGAAGAAAAGACAAGACCGGACATCGAGCCGATAAAAAGCAGCATGAAAGCATAAAACCTAGGAATCCCTTCTTTAACCGGATGTTCCCGGTTACCGGCATTCATATACCCCGCCGAGTAAGTACAAATGAGCCAACCGATGAAAACTACCATGAAATTGACTAAAACACTAAGGGTATCAATCGTGACACCAAACAAATTGATACCGCTAATGGTTAGCAGATCCTGGGTGAAACTGTTGCTGGTTGTTGCAAAAGTGATCAGTAAAAGCAAACCGCAGATAAAAGCTAGGAAGGAGAAAAACTGACTCACTTTTTTCACATGCCGTTCTGGTATAAAAAGGATAAGGGCGCTTCCTAACACTGGCAGCAGGATGCTTCCCAGCGCATACCAAACCATCTACATCGCACCTCCTGACTGAATCTTTCATTAATGAATCAGCAAATTTCCATTTTCTTTACTTATCACCCAGGACAACGCTGACTGCACCCTGCAATAATTGGTTAAGCGGATCTGGTAAGTATAAACCCAACCATACCATAAAGACGAACAAGATTCCAAAAGGCAACAACGTAAGCCAGTTGGCATCACCACGAGGCAGATCCTCTGAAGGAGGGCCGAAAACCGTTTCACTGATGAGAAGGACCAATGCGACAAAAGCGATCACTAAAAACAGTAAAAAAAGGATCATTGCCCAGAAATGCCCACTTTTCAGGCCAGCCGTCAATGTCGTAAACTCGCTGACGAAAATATTGAAAGGTGGTGAACCGGCCACAGCGATAATCCCTGCCATGAACATTAATGCCGTAAAAGGCATGACTTTTAGCATTCCTCGGATCTTGTTCGCATCCCGGGTACCGTATTTCATCATAATATTTCCTGTCGTACAGAATAGAAGTGACTTGGTGATGCTATGGTTGATGGTATGAAGGAGCGAGGCAAATATTCCAAGCGCCCCTCCAATGCCCAATCCTGTAGCAATAATGCCAACATGCTCAACACTGCTGTATGCCAACTTTCTCTTGATATCGTTCTGCATCAAAATGAAGAAAGCGGCAACCCCCACAGTGAGAAGACCAAAGATGAGCAGCAGAGAATTCGGAAACTCCTTGCCAACGACCTGCAAGGCGATAGCATAATATCTGACAATCGCAAATAATGCACATTTGAGCAGTACACCTGACAAGAGGGCGCTGGCCGGGCTCGGAGCTTCACTGTGTGCATCAGGAAGCCAAGTGTGCATAGGAAACAACCCTGCCTTGGTGCCGAAGCCAATCAAAACGAACACAAATGCCAGCTTCATCAACTGCGGATCAAGGTCTTGCCCCATTCGTACCAACTCGGTCCACAACATCGCTCTGTGAGCGTCTTGCACTGAAGAAAAGGCGTTAGAGTAAGTCAGTATCGTTCCATACAGTGCAAAAGCAAGACCAACGCTACAGATCAAGACATACTTCCAAGCACCCTCTGCAGAAGTCTTGTGCTTGTAAAACCCAACTAGGAATGCCGAACCCAAAGTGGTTGCCTCCACCGCAACCCACATAATGGCGATATTGTTGGAAATGGCAGAGATAACCATCGTGAACAAAAATATATGATAGAAACCGTAATAAAAACAGACGCCCTTCTCATTTACTTCGCCATGCGTTAGCTCATGTCTCATATATCCGATGGAATAAAAACCGTTCAAAAAACCAATTACCCCGATCAGCAAAATCAGGATCGCCGTCAATTCATCGGCGAAAAGCATGCCGTCCAGAGCAAACAGGCTTTGTCCGTCCAGCACGGATTTGACCAGTAACAAGGAGAGAAGGGCCAAGATACTAATCCCAAGAAAGTGAACGGTCTCCACCATGCGCCGGGATCTAATCGCAAAAGCCAACAGTGCCGTTCCCAGCGGTACCGCAGGCAAATAGATTAGAATGTTCTCCCCCATTTCAATCATCACCTAACCCTTAAGTAGTGTGTGCTTACCCGTGTCCAAGGTGCCGAAGCCCTTAGATAGGCGCTTAGCAATGACAAGCATGATCAGAACCGCAAATACCGCATCGGTTAAAATTCCAATTTCTACTGTCTCAGGAGCATTGTAAGCCATTAGGGCCAGCGTCAAATGTGACCCGTTTTCCATCAAGCAATAGCCCAAGATCTGCTTGAGCGCATTCCTTCTAGTCAACATACAGAGCAACCCGAGAAGAAAATGGGCGATAGAAACCGCCAGCGCAATCTTTATCTTTAGTGCCGCATACACCTGGAAAGAACCGACCACCACGAACGATAAAGCTACCAAGAGCACAGCAAGAAAAACCGACGTGGTTGTCTTAAGCGACTTCCCTTCTTCTTGCTCTCCTACCTTTTTGAGAGTTCTGATGATTAGATAAGGAACCAAAATAGTTTTGGTGATGAATGCTGTGACGGACCATATATACAACGGTTCTGCATGCATAAATACCGCCAAAGATAGAAAAATCGACACCAAAACAAGGGACTGGATGCTGTACATGTACGCCGCCAACCGGAGCCTCTTGGTTTCTACCACCAGCATTGAGGTCAGGATAAGCAGCACAGTCAGGGCGTTGACTACACTAGTGCCGGACATGATCTTATCCCCTTCCGATCAAATATTGACCATGTAGAAAACGTACGACAACACGGCTATTCCGAAAACCATCCAAGTTACAGCGGGCGTCTTGAAAAGAACAAATCTGGCCATGCTGTTTTCCAGCAGTGCTGCAACCACGTAAATAACAACAACCTTTAAAAGAAAGAGAACCATAGATACCAGAATGGCAGAAGGAGTAACCACCGCCGCGTTCCCAAATGGGAAGAAAATGGCTAGATACAAAGCATTTACTACCATTTGTTTCAATCCTAGGCTCCATTTTAAAATGGCTAGCGAGCGCCCAGAATATTCTGTAAGGGGGCCTTCCTGAATTTCCGCTTCTGCTTCCGCCAGGTCAAATGGGATCTTGCCGGATTCAATAAAAGTAGCGACAGCAAAAGCCACCATTCCCAACAAGACTGCCGGGCTTAAATAGGATATCTCACCGGTCGCCATCTTTTGGTTGATTATTCCCAGATCGGTCGATCCGGAAAGAAGGGCAACCACGAACAGCACCAAGATAATCGTCGGTTCCACAAGAACGCCCAAGGCCATTTCCCGGCTGGCACCAATTCCGGCGAAACTGCTCCCAGAATCCAACCCTGCAATAGAAAAGAAGAAGCGAAACACCGTAAACAGGTAAACGACAACAATGAGATCACCAACCATTCCCAAAGGGGCCTGCAGAGTTAATACTGGAATTATCATGGCGATAAGCAGCATGGTTGCCATGATTACATAAGGTGTTATGCGGAATACCCAGCTGGACTGGGCAGGTACAACCTCTTGTCTTTTGATGAGCTTAAAAATATCCCGATAATCTTGTAAAATACTAGGACCTTTCCTTGAATGGACTTTCGCCCTTAAAACACGGGAGAGACCCGTAAAAAAAGGTGCTACTAGCAGAAGAAATACAGCCTGCACCAAACCGATGAGGAGCAATTTCATTTCGGGCATCTTTTTCTCCTCCTGTCTGATTATCTGACCGTCGTGATCAGTAAGACGACAAGTGTGATAATAATATACATGCAATACACTTGGACATTCCCAACCTGGATGACTTGCACCCGTTTGCCTAAATGAAACATTCCCCGTGCCAAGAGACCATAGATATTATTTTCCCAAATCAATTCCAAACGATCGATGTAGTCCACCGCTTGTTTGGAATATGATGCAATTTTATTTCCCAATCCTATGAGGGCGTTTCTCAGCAAATAGATAGGATGGAAAAGAATTCGCAATGGTTGGACAAAAGCGTTTGCTGTGGCCGCCATCCGCGAAGAATAGGCATAACCGCATGCCCACGGCACAGAATCAATACGTCTTCCAGCCTTCATTCCTCCTTGAATCCAGACAATGAACAAGGAGAACATCACAAGCCCTATAAGGAGAAGGAACATAAGCGGCGTAGAAAGCATAGCCTGCGAGTTACTTCCCGGAAATACCATCATATCGTCACTTACCCAAACCGGATTGGTGCCCAGCAACGCTGATGCCACAATCCCGATATATGGAGCAATCATCGGCGCTCCCAATCCGAGAACAATGCAGCCAGCTACAAGAATTACCATCCCAGCAATCATCGGTACCGGCACTTCTCTGGCTTCCCGTGCCCGATCGCTGCGGAAAGGACCGACAAAAGTAACCCCATAGGCTTTTACAAAGCACATCGCTGCCAGCGCGCCTGTCAGAGCCAGCATAACCGCACAAAGTGGTGACAGCACTTTGAACGTCAGGATGTCGCTTTTGCCCGCCATAAACAGCGATTGATAGAGAAACCATTCACTAACAAAACCGTTAAGAGGCGGAATGGCTGAAATGGCTAGAGCGCCAGTCAAAAATGCGAATCCGGTCCATGGCATTTGTTTGGCCAACCCGCCCATTTCCTCCATGTTTTTTGTGCCGATCCGATAGATTATAGAGCCTGTCCCAAGGAAAAGAAGTCCTTTGAAGACAGCATGGTTTAACAGATGATAGAGTCCCGCCAAAATACCGAGCACTCCCAGAACAGGTTGTCCACTGGCTACGCCAATCATGCCGACACCGATACCCATTAGGATGATGCCCACGTTTTCGGTACTGGAATAAGCTAATTGCCGGTTGAGATCGTTTTCGCCAGAAGCGTAAAGAATACCCAGAAACGCCGAGATTGCACCAATGGTCAAGACTGTAAGTCCCCACCACCAAACGGAGGCACCAAGAAAATCCACCCCCACTCGGATTAAGCCATAGATCGCGACCTTAGTCGACATGAGGGCAGAAACGGTGGATGGAGCAGAAGAATAAGTCCGCGGTAACCAGATATGAAATGGAACGATACCAGCCTTCGTTCCGAATCCTATGAAGCTAAGCAAAAAGACTAGATTTTTCGTAGCTTGGGAAATCTCAACGCTGCGAAAATCAGTAAAGCTGAAGCTGCCTGTGTAAAGGAATAACACAACAAACGAAATGATAATGGCTGTTGCCGCAGCGTGAGCTACAGCAAAGTAGACAAAACCGGAATGAATTGCTTCCTCATCCTGTTTGACCACAACGAGGAAATAAGAAGCCAAGGTCATGATTTCCCAAAAGACTAGAAAATAGAATGCGTTGGAACTGGCAACCGCAAGTACCATTGACAAAATATATGAGTTGTTCAAAAAACCAAATATCCCAGCGTTTTTCCCCACATACTGATCATCATAAGTGAGTGTGAATATGGCTGTAGCGGCAGCTAATAGTGAAATTACCAAAATCATAAAAGCAGAAAGATGGTCCATTTCGATCGTAAATCGTGCAAAAGGGACAAACCCTGAAAGCTCTGTTACGATGGGAGTTTCTCGAACCAAAACGATGATGGTCGAGATCAGCCCTGCAATGGCGGCCGTAAAAGTACTTATCGCTGAAACATAGTTTGCCGCTTTGCCAACTCGATTCATCGCCAAGGAACCCAACGCTCCGGCGACATATAAGAAAACAGACAGCAGAAATAGCTGCTGAACATTCATTTATTCCTACCTCCCGCCCGCAAAATAGGCACCACATTAACAACAGCAGCACTTCTTTTAAAAATTGGGCTAAAGGGGGAGAGAAGGAACTTCTCCACCCCGCCCTTGCGCAAAACTGCTATTTTAATAGTGAAGCAACGGCTTCCTTGCGTCGTTCTGCCTCAAACTCTTCCACTGTCATGAAGACAAGTGCCCCGGTTGGGCAGGATCGAACGCAGGCAGGTATGCCCTCCTCATTCAAGCATGCCCGGTCGCATTTTACCACTTTCCCCTCATTGCGACCGATCGCACCAAACGGACAAGACAAAGCACACATCCAACAACCAATACATTGTTGTAAATTACAGACATTGGTGTTTTCATCCAACTTGAACATCGCTCCTGTTGGGCAGACGGCCACACATGGAGCATCTTCGCATTGTCTGCAGACCGTCGGAACCTTCTTCTCGTCTATATCTTCTACCCAGAGGTACTTCTGTGGTCTTTCCCCTCTCAAAATGGCTCCAACTAGATCTCCGTCAGAAGTATGAGCTACGGCGCAAGCCAGTTCACAGGAATGGCAACCAGTACACCGTTCATAACGAATGAAAATCTCTTTCCGACTCATCGTCGCCCACCTCCAGGAACGCTAAGCCCAAGGCTAGCTCTGCGTTCATCGATGGCCGCAAGAAGTTTTTTCGTTGCGGAATCAGGATCGGATTCAACAATGAAGTATCCACCGGTGTAATCTTGAAGTTTATTTGTCAGCAATTGGGTTACAAACGGGCTGCCTGTGACTGGCATATTGATTCCAACATGTGTCGGCAAACCGAGTGTCACGGCATAATGGCCGATGGTAACAGCTTTTTCCGCCATTGCTTCAGCAGCAGAGGCGACCAATGGAAGCCGGTCAATATCGACACCTAACCGGTTTGCAAGCTCAACCGCTAGCGCCACTCCCCGCGAGCAGTCCACACAAGAGCCGACATGCAAGACTGGTGGCAGCGGACCACCCAAGCCGTTAGCCTCTCCAATGGCTGTCAGTACTGCCTTCAAACCTTCACCACAGAATGTATCCACATTCGCCGGATCCATAAATCCGTGACGCATGAGCGCCCCTGCTCCACAACCAGTAGCCAGCAGCAGTACGTTCTCTTTTAGAAGTTGACGGGCCATAGCAATAAAGTTTTGATCTTGCGTGATCTTGACGTTATTGCATCCAACAAAGAGACAGACTCCGCGGATATTTCCAGCGGCGATATGGTCGATCAGTGGTTTCAAAGGATCTTCAGCATTCAGCTTAGCAAGAGCGTTTTTGATTGCTTCTACGGAGAAACCAGCCACTACTTTGGATTTATGTTTCGGAATATCCACCGGTTTTCCTTTGCGGTGGGTGAAATTCTCGATCGCGATGCGGATGATTTCCTTCGCATTTTCTACGGCCGTTTCTTCCGTGAAATTGACATGGATGGCACCAGGCATTCTAGTGACATCTGTGGTAGTGATGATCTTGGTTCCCATACATTCCGCCACTGTAGCCAACGCTGGCACGATGCACTGATAATCTATTACTACTGCATCGACCGCACCGGTAATCAAGGCCATTTCTTGGCTCACCGAATAAGTACAAGCAGGAATGCCATGGCGCATCATCACTTCATTGCCAGTACAGCAGATGCCCACCACATTCACACCTGTGGCACCCGCTGCTTTTGCTTCCTCTTCCATTTCCCGCGCCACATGAACGATCACATCGGAAAGAACTGGGTTGTGGCCATGCACTGCCAAGTTAACGGCATCGGCTTTCAACACCCCAAGATTTGCCTCAGTTACCACAGGTTGAGGAGTGCCAAAGAGAATGTCAGAAATGTCGGTGCCAATATAGGAACCAGCCATGTCCGCCATGGCGCAACGCAGACCGGCCCAGATGAGATTCATCGGCTCAGCGTCCGCACCGTAGTGAGTTCTGTGCATAATGTCAGCAATTTCGTAGTCGATTCCTTTAGGCATTAAGTTTTGTTCCGAAAGCACCTTTGCCCGATTTTCCGTGACTGTGTGAACCACCCACGAGACTGCCTCTTTCTCATTGAAGTCCGATAACGCAGCTTTCGCCAAGTCCAAAGCGATCTCAGCGTCACTTCTGTTTTCGGTAGGAATGCCTTGACGTTCAGCAACCTTGCGCAATTTGTCTCTATCCTTGATAGCATAGTCCGGCGCTTTACCCTCTGCCGTTTTCTTCAACGTGTGCGCCAAGTGTCTTGCGTGGCCGGAGTGCCCCGCCGCTCCAGATGCGATAGCGCGGTCAAGGCCGCGGGCGACAATTACATCGGCAGTAGCCCCGCAGATTCCCACCTTAGGTTCACCGCCAAACGGATCGATACGGCATGGACCTTGCAAACAGTGCCGACAGCAAAGACCTGTTTCCCCGAATCCACATTGCGGAAGCATGACTTGGTAGCGGTCCCAAATCGTTTCCACTCCCATTTGTTTCGCTTTCTCTATCATCTCGCAAACCGCAGGATCAAGAGAAAAATTACATGTTTTTCCCATAAATATCCTCCCCCTTATTATTGGTGTATCTCTCGGAGAACTCAGTTCTCCTGCAGATAAGATGAAAGCGCTTTAATTAATGGTTGAAAGCGCTTTAATTAATGGTTTAAAAGCGCTTCATCAAGCAATCTAACAGCTAGATCCGCAATCCCTTCAGCGGTAAAAGATTGGTCCTCGACAAAACCGGCAGCCTGATCCAAAATTTTTGTTTGAAAAGGGATCAGTCCAATGACGTCATCTGGCGGCAAGTGACTGAGAATAAATTCTTCATCTTTAGGATGGCGCAATTTATTGCCCACAAATTTGATTTTCTCCACCCCGATATCTGAGGCCAATTTTCGCACGACCAAAGCTGTCTGAACGCTAACGAGAGTTGGTTCGGTGACAATCAGCATCAGATTTACTCCGCGGGCCGTGCCCCGGGTCAAGTGTTCAATTCCCGCACTCATGTCTAGGATTACCATTTCTTGGTGTTTTAAGATAAGAGAATTGATGATGGCATTTAAGACAGTGTTTTCCCGACAATAACACGCAGAACCTCCGGGCTTAATAGCCCCCATTTTCAAAAAACGGATGTTTCCACTTTTGATGGTGTAATCCTCTAATAAGCTATCTACTTCCGGATTTAAAGAAAAGTAAGCTCCACTGCCGCCTGTGCGTTCTGCAATCACCTCACGCATATCGACAATAGGCTTCAAGCTGCCAATCTGTTCCTCGGGAAGCCCTAGGGCCATTCCCAAGCTCGTATCGGGATCGGCATCAACGGCATATACTTGGTAACCTTGCGAAGCAAAATTCTTGATTAAATTAGCAGCGATGGTGGTTTTGCCGACACCACCTTTCCCAGAAATAGCTAATTTCATTTAAACGCCTCCTTTGTTCGGCTTTTCTGAGGTTTTTTGTGATCTTCTTCACAAAAAACCTCAAATTTTTTGTAAAATAAAAAATATAAATTATTTTTACTTTAATTAAAGTATACACTATTTACGTTAAATAATATTGTGAAGTCGTGAACATTATGTAAAAAAATTGGGAAAATTATATTACGTCAGTATGTGAAAAATCGTTCTTCTCTTCTCACGCAAAACTTTCAAACAGGAGGAAATTGACCTGTGATCGGTCATTTTCTTTACAGGGGCTGTTCATGGTGAAAGAAAACGACAAGCAAAAAAGTTAAGTTTATGCTTCCCTATGAGTTTATCTTAACTAACGCTATCTTTCAATAAAAAAACAGAGGCATTACGAAAATCGCAATGCCTCTGCCTTGCAGCAAGGAAACAGAAAACTAAAATAATTCAAATCGTTCCTGTTCCATTACCGTCCTCTCTATTTTAAAAAGCTTTGCGTGCATATTTACAAGTTGACAGCCACTGAAGGGGTTCAAATGTTTTGTGTTTTTGGTATTTTCCATATCAAAAAAAAGATTCCAGCAGTATCGACGAAGGATGCCTCTTCTTACAATGCTTTCAAAACTTAGCCAACCTGGACAAACAATGGCATAGTTCATCCATTTTCTATCAAGTTCCCCTTTTGTTTAAGATAATGAGCCACGCAGATCGATATGAACTAAAATTGCCACATAATGCACCGTGATTATTTTTCGGTTAATGAATGGCTATATGTAATCCCTAGCTTATATGCTCGATTAAAAAGATTCTCATAATGCTTTTTTACTTCCTCTTCATTTTCTATATCTTCAGCTAATGTATTATACAGAAATGCCACTTCTGATTGAGAAATGCCTGTATAACCAGCTAAACCAACATTCAAATAATGGGAAATCATCGCATCAAAATTTCTTTTTTTCAGGCTTTCTTCTGTCTCCCCAACAAGCGGTATCCACAATACTTTTTTGTGCGGAAGGCGCGCTCCCCCGTAAGCAAAACCATAGTTCCATACCCGGTCTATATATCCTTTTACCATTGCCGGTAAGGAATACCACCACACCGGGAAGATAAAGGCTAACCCTTCGTTTCTTTTCAATCTTTCCATTTCTGCGTGAACACGTGGAGAATATGATTTATAAGGATTGTCCCAATCCGGTTCATCTTGTTCGTATAACAGCGGATTAAACTCTTCCCCATACAAATCCGCAATTTCCACTTCATGTCCAGCGTCTTTTAACCCTTGAATAAAACGCTCGGCAATCGCAAACGTAAGGGATTCTCTTCTGGGATGCGAGACAACAGTTAACACTTTCATATAATCAGCTCCTAAACATAAACTTTTGATAAATCACCTTTAAATTACCATTATTCTTTATTTATTATCAAATGATAAGCTCCTTTCTTCATTTATTATCCCCTGTCAGGCGTGTAAGAATTCATTGACGACACGATCACGGCACATTATAATCATAGTAAACATATATGATTTATAAAATTTAAAAAGGGGGACGGGAAATGAGCGATATTTTCAACGAAGTATTGGCTGCAAACAAGGAATATGCCGCTAATTTCGGGGACAAAGCAAATTTGGCGATGCCGCCGAAGCGTCGCTTTGCCATTCTGACCTGCATGGATGCGCGCCTTGACCCAGCCAAGTTTGCCGGTTTGGCAGAAGGTGATGCTCATGTGATCCGAAATGCTGGAGGCCGGGCAAGCGATGACGCGATTCGTTCTCTTGTCATCTCGTACAAGCTGTTGGGAACGCGGGAGTGGTTCGTGATTCATCATACCGATTGCGGCATGGAGACATTTACTAATGACATTATCCGCAATTTGCTCGCAAACAGTCTGGAACAAGCAGAGTTTGATGGGAAAAATTGGCGTGACACCGGAAGAGGGCCGGGTTCCAGAGCAGGAGAATATATGGAATTTTTGCCAATCAGCAATCTGGAACAGAGTGTGATCGACGATGTCGAGCGGATTCGTTCCCATCCTCTTGTTCCGGGCTATATTCCGATTTACGGTTTTATTTACGACGTGAAAAGCGGCCGGCTGATTGAAGTACCTGAAGCTAACCGCATTGGCCGGGCAACTATCTGACCATCCATGCTTTTGCTTGTTTTCACCAAGCGAAGCATGCCATTGCTGTTCAATAAAGGAAACTTGAGCCCAAGTTTCCTTTATAATTTATTTCAACTACTTCCGCATGTTGTCCAAATGTTTGGAAGTTCATTGTTGATTATTTTCCCAAAGAACTTTCATCGCCAACAAATAATATTCCCTCTTCTCCATCTCCAACCATTGTTCGCCTTCCCCTGTCCCGCCTGCCGTCTATTTTCTCTTGCACATATAGCTGACATACACGTATAATTGAATTCTCCGGTCTATTCCTCGCTTATTGCCATAAAATAGTTTCGTGATGCCCTTGCCTGTTCCGTTAAAGAATGATGGCCAATTGGGCTGCTTTGCCAAAACAAAAGTTACTTTTAAAACCGGCGGTGCGCTTTATACAGAAGAAGCCATTTTGCATATGAATATTTCTATTGTTGACAATTTGCTTTCACTCACAGATAATACAGTAATAGGAACGTACATTCGTTCGTTGGCCGGGACTAGCATTTTATTGTCATTCTTACACGTTCATAAAAGATGCTGGCGGAAACGGAAAATTCAAATCAGCTTCATGACAATTAACCCTTGTCAAAAACCAACACCAATTTTTAAACGAATACAAGTAGAGAGGTTATTTTTATGTCAACAACAAACGCAAACCTATCCATGACTTCCCTATTACGTAATCGTTTCATCCAAACGATTATGACGGCTAGCCTGTTTATTCAGATTGGCATTTGGGTTCGTAACTTTGCGATTCTGTTGTTTGTTACCGAGAAGACAAATGGGGATGCGCTTGCCGTCTCACTCATATCGGTGGCTGAATTTGCACCGATTTTTATCTTTTCTTTTATTGGCGGCACGTTTGCAGATCGCTGGCGACCAAAACGGACGATGATCTGGTGCGACCTCTTCAGCGCTATATCGATATTTGTCATATTAATGGCGCTCCTGTTTGGAACATGGAAAGCGGTTTTTCTCACTACATTCGTCTCCGCGATCCTATCACAGTTCTCTCAGCCTTCGGGGATGAAACTGTTCAAAGTGCACGTTCCACAAGAGCAGATGCAGGCAGGTATGTCATTATTCCAAACAATGATAGCGGTTTTTATGATCATCGGTCCGATATTAGGCACTTTCGTCTTCCAACAATTTGGTATCTACATCTCGATGGCGATAGTAGGGACAGCTTTTCTGTTATCTGCTCTTGTACTGACGTTACTGCCTCCCGACCAGATAGTGGAGAAAAGCGAAAGCAAGGCATCGCTCTGGCGTGAAATAAAGCTTGGTTTTCAATATGTATGGTCACGCAAAATTCTTGTGACTTTGGGAGGCGGCTTCATGGCTGCGGGATTAGGGCTTGGATTAATCCACCCGTTGGCCATCTTTCTGGTAACAGAACGCCTTGGCCTGGAGAAAGATTACTTGCAATGGCTGTTCACCGCTCATGGGGCAGCTATGATCATCGGTGGCGCTGCGGCAATGGTCTTCTCTAATCGGATTGCGCCGCACATCCTGCTGATGCTGGGGATGGGTGTCATGGCTGCGGGAATTTTTGTGATGGGTTGGTCCACCATGTTCTGGCTGACCTTGCTGGCCGAATTTATCATCGGTCTATTCATGCCTGCTTTTCATATTGGTATTAATACGATTATCCTGAACAATACCGACGAAACGTTCGTAGGACGTGTGAACGGAATATTGACCCCTCTGTTCATGGGTTCGATGGTTATCACGATGAGCTTGGCTGGTCTGTTGAAAAAACAATTCTCGCTCTTCACGATCTATCAAGCCTCTGCCGCACTCTTTGTCATTGGCATTTTGGTCATGCTTCCGATGTTCCGGATGCTTAGAATAAGTCCATTAGCCAGCCATAATACGGTGCAGCACCACAGATGATGAATATATTGCTTTTCGCCTGATAAACTCTCCCACCTTTCATTCTTGAAGAGGTGGGAGTTTTTTACCGCCTCTATTGAATAAAAAAGCTTCTGCGCAAAAGATGCAGCCCCCCTTCAACTCGATTCCTGCAATGGCAGTTTTCCACTGAATCCATAAGCAATATCATATCCCCCTTCTTCTACTTCTTGCTTGCGCAATCCGTACGCCGGCTTCGTTTTGTACGTTCCATCGTTGAAGGCGCCATGCAGCAACACGTATCGTTTCCGCCTGTTCGTACTTTTTCCATTGCCGAAACCTTGTCCAACTCCGCTTTGGCTCCCCAAAAGAATACTTTAGGCCGCGAAACATAAGCATTTCCTTCTTTTTCTACCTTGAATTCGGGATTATACGCTTGTGTTGGATGAATGGATGAGCGATCCGAATGAAGAAAATATGCAGATGAACGGAATGGACCATAGCAGTATGGGAAACGGAAATGGCTCTGAGCACCAACATATGAACACAAGCAGCATCAGCCATGATATGAGCATGTATGACATTTTCACCATCAACGGGAAAAGCAGCTCTGCTGTTAAACCTTTAAAAGTAAAAAAAGGCGAAAAAGTGCGGCTTCGCCTTGTAAACGCAGGATACATGCTCCATCAGTTGCACCTGCATGGCCACGAATTAAAAATTGTCGCAACAGACGGACAGCCGTTAAACGATCCGCAGCCAATCAAAGACCGAACTTTTGAATATCGCTCCGGGAGAGCGTTACGATATTGAATTTACGGCAAATAATCCGGGCGAATGGTTATTAGAATGCCATGGCGACAGGAAAGGAACCGATGGCATGAAAGTAAAAATCCAATATGAAGGCGAAAAAGTCAGTGCCGATAAAGCGAACGCAGCAGAAGCTCTGCCTGTCGTGGGCATGACAAGCTATGGAAAACAGAAGCTTGGGGAATTTACATTAGATCAAACATATGATGTGGAATACACGATGAATTTAGGGACAGCCATGGGCAAAGGCGGTATAGTCTACACGATCAATGGGAAAACGTATCCTGAAACGGCACCTGTTCATGTCAAGAAAGGCGATCTCGTCAAAGTAAAGCTAGTGAACGATTCACCGGCGGATCTGCATCCTATGCATTTACACGGGCACTTTTTCCAAGTATTAAGCAAAAACGGCAAGCCAATGACAGGTTCCCCGTTGATAAAGGATACCTTGAACTTAAAACCTGGTGAAGAATATGTCGTCGCTTTTAAAGCAGATAATCCAGGCAACTGGATGTTCCATTGCCATGACTTGCACCACGCCTCAGCTGGAATGGTCACAGAAGTAAAATACAAAGATTATAAACCAGACTATACACCAAACCCGAATGACACAACCAATCATCCTGAATAACCATTCCCCTCCAAAATAAAACTTGGAGGGGAATTTTTTCTGCTGGCGGAAATATATGCAGTTTTCCCTCCGGATCTGGGAGAACGAAAACCGCAGATTGTTTCTTGCACTGCATATCGATGTTTTCATTTTCTCACGTTAAAGCCATAAACGACGCTAAGCAAGATTATCAAGGCTCCATATTCTTTTATAAACGAAATGTGCAGAATGGATGGATTTTAAGGACAGCCGCCGAGGATGATCACGCTTTATGACAAAATGACAATTTAAAATGTTGCGATGATTTTCACGAAAAATTCATTGCCTTAACAGGATATAAATAGGTAGGATATAAATAGGAGTAATTTCTTATTCTACTTTTTTGCCATCTTCGATAAGATGAAATCATTGTAATATTATGAAGAAAAAGGAGAGACATCCAATGAATTTTTCTCTTTGGATTAAAAAAGAAAAACACAATTCTCCTCATAAAATAGCATTGGAACTGCCAAACGAACGAAAACCTATTCAAATAAAAGATGCCACTATTAATATGCAATTAGAAATAATCGGGCTAACTCATCGCGATTTAGCTATATTGTCACAGTTAAAACCATTGGTAGAAGAAAAAATTAATTGGATTGCCGAGTGCTTTTACGAGACGTTAGAGAAAGAACCATCTTTATTTCAAATTATCCATCAACATAGCACCATTGAACGTCTCAAAAAAACGCTTATCACACATGTGATTGAAATGTTTGAAGGACGCATTGATGAAGCATTTATTGAAAAACGCACGCGCATTGCAGTCGCACATGTAAAAATTGGGCTGTTGCCAAAATGGTATATGTGCGCATTTCAGAAGCTTCAGTTGCTGATTATAGAAACAATCGTTCCACATCTGGACGATCCTTCACTGTTGGTTGAATCGATAAAATCGATCACAAAAATTTTAAATTTTGAGCAACAGCTTGTTTTAGAACAATATGAAAAAACAAATGAAGAAATCCGAATGCAGATGGAACATGCTAAAAACGAACTCAAACTGCAACTGCAAGCGACAGCGCAAGAACTTTCCGGCATATCCGAAGAAGTCAATGCTTCGGTTTCTGAATTGACAACGGAAGCAATGAACATTTTGCAATCCATTGAGGAAGCCTCTTCTATTTCCGAAAAAAGCGAGCGCCATTCTGCCGAGGGCCAAGAAAAATTGCAAAAACAATTATCAGAAATCCACCATATTCAAACAATGATGAAAGAAGTCAATGCAAAAATCAACAGCTTACAACAGTCAGCCCGTGATATCGCAAGAATCAACAATATCGTGACAGAGATTGCCGATCAGACAAACATGCTCTCGTTAAACGCTTCGATCGAAGCGGCGCGCGCAGGAGAACATGGCAGAGGTTTTGCAGTTGTCGCTGATGAAGTGAGAAAGCTTGCTTCCCAAACGAAAAAGTCTGTTGCTGACATCACAAATATTTTAAACGACTTGAATCAGAAGGTAGGGGCGATTTCCGAATCAATCAATTCAGCACACACATTGATTGACCGCAGGACAAGCGATATGGAGAAGATCCATCAGTTTTTTGAAACGTTATCACAGTCACTTCAGCAAATCCGCACCCAAAATCAAGGGATTTGCGAAAAAATGAAACGGTACGTAGATGTGGTCACCGATATTAATGACGCCACCAACAACGTCGCTGTATCGGCTGAGCGATTGGAGCAATTAACAAACGGCTTATAACCGGCAAAGCCTTTGCCTCTTTAAGAATAAGCGGCAAAGGCTAAATAATGGTTGTGCTTCGGAAAAGAAACGGGAAGAATGGTTGATGAATATTTATAATATTCCGAAAATAACAATATCTTATGGAACAAAGGAAAAAACTGTTCCCGCCGCCAATGAAAATAGAACCACCAGCCAAGGCGGCCATTTCCAAATGGTTAATAAAGCAAAGGCCAATAGCGCTAAGGAAAAATCAAGAGGGCTTTTTACCGCCTTCGTCCATACCGGATGATACAGCGCCGCCAGCAAAATGCCTACGACCGCTGCGTTAATGCCGCCAAGCGCCCCTCTTCATCCAAAACTGGCCATTCCCAGATACGAAGCGAACGTAAACAACGGTCCGGGTACCGCCTGCGCGGCGCCGTATCCTGCAAGAAACTCATCGGCCGTCAGCCAATCCTGCTGGGACAACTTCCGCTTGTAATAAAGGAAGAACAACATGCCCTCCTCCGAATACTAAAGCACCAGTACGGTAGAAGCTGTCAAACAGCGCAAGCCAGTGTGAGTCTGTCAGCTTGCGCGCCAGCGGAAGCAATAGTAGCAAGGCAAGAAACGAAATAAGCAAGCTGACCGCGGTTTTTTTATGGATTCCGACGGCAATCAGATCTGGCTTTTTTTCCTCTATAGTGTTCTGCAATAAAAATGTGCCGGCAATTCCTGCGGCAACAATGATGCCTACTTGGGTGAACACACTCGGGACAAGCAGCGTGAAAACCGCGGCGGCGATGGCAACAGAAGCGCGTGGACGATCATAGGCAAAGTTTTTCGCCATTCCCCAGACCGCTTGCGCCACGACGGCGACCGCAGTTACCAACAGGCCGTGAAACCATTCTGTATTCATCAAAGAAACGCCTTGAAAAAAATAAGCGAATAAACTGAGCGCAAGCGCGGACGGAAGGTAAAACCCAGCCATGCGGCAAAAGCCCCCCAAAAACCCGCCCGCATAAAGCCAATCCCTATTCCTACTTGGCTGCTCGCTGGACCGGGGAGAAATTGGCATAATGCCACTAAGTCCGCATACGTTTTTTCGTCCAGCCATTGGCGCCGCTGCACATATTCTTCTCGAAAACACCCTAAATGAGCGACAGGGTCGCCGAACGAAGTCAAACCAAGGCGAAGCGCTGTTGTCCACACTTCCCCAACGGAGCCTTTTTGCTGGACCTGCATTTTCTTTTTTTGATTCAATTGGCTATCCCCCTAGGCAAGGCTGCTTTCTATCCTCGGCATCACTGTTCCCGGTTTTTGTGTCACAGAAACCACGAATCCACTGTTAACAAAATGTCATCCGCAGCAGGTACGCGCTAGCAAAATCCGCGATAACCCCAATCTGTTCATCTCCGTTTCGGATCGATGAAACCGCTTAATGATTGCCTGTTCACGTTCGCTTAAGGATATTTAGCAAACGAGTTTTTTTCATCTGTTTTGGCTTCTTGACATCCGCAGCAAAACAGAATAGCTGATATTGGTTTCATAGCGTCTTCTTTTTTTGTTGATATATATGCATCAATATTATCATTATTGTTAAATAAACATCAACCACACTTTCGGAAACGTATTTTCTCTTTGCTCAATGAAAGATCGGCTCGCCATTTTGGATCACTGTGTTTATCTCCGAAAAAATTCATAGCCTTTTTGAATGATGCTATCGCCAAATTTTTGCTGAAGGTGCTCAATCGTATTCTGCAACGCTTCCTTTTTGGCATCCTCTTCAAAGTGAAACAAGTCTAATTGTTTCACCGCTTCCCTTTTATCAAACACATCGATGGCGGTAATGCCCAGCAGCCTTACCGGATTGCCGTTCCAATGGCGTTTTAATAAATAGACGGCACGCTGAAAGATTTCTTCCGCCTCTTGAACTGGATTTTCCCATGTTTTGCTGCGGGTGATTGTTTGAAAATTGCTGTAGCGAATCATAATTTGGATCGTCGAAGAAACAACATGCTTCTGTTTCATTCGCTTGCTGACGGATTGCGCCAAATCGCGCAACACCTCAAGGAGAACCCGCTCCTCTGTCACATTTCGGGAAAGCGTTGTGGAGTTCCCGATTGATTTCCATTTTTCACCCGCTTCTGGATCAACCGGACGGGGATCTATCCCATTCGCCCGCTCTTTTAAGCGAACCCCAGTAATACCAAGCAAATTTTGCAATATCGCGGTTTCCGCCTTCGCCAACTCACCGATAGTGAAAATGCCAATGCCATTTAATTTTTTTGCCGTTTTGTCACCAACGCCATGCATCTGCTGAACAGGAAGTGGCCAAAGTATTTTTGGCACATCGCGCTTGCGCAGAACGGTAATGCCTAACGGTTTTTTCATATCGCTCGCCATTTTGGCCAAAAATTTATTTGGCGCAATGCCAATGCTAACAGGAATATGCAACGTTTTTAACAATCCTTTCTGGATTTGCTCCGCGATGTCCAATGGTGAACTGCGTGATGAATAACCATCGGTGATATCCAAATATCCTTCATCAATCGAAGCAGGCTCCAAAACAGGGGTAAACGTCTTCAAAAATTGAAATACTTTCTCGCTTGTATCGCGGTATAAGTGAAAATCGGGCTTTAATATAACAAGATGCGGGCATCTTTTTTTCGCTTCCCATAACGGCATCGTCGTGTAAATGCCAAAGCGTTGTTTTGCGATATAGTTTGCCGCTAACACAACACCTTTGCGTTCTTTCGGGTCTCCCGCTACAACAACCGCTTTTTCTTTTAACGATGGATCTCGCGCGATCTCGCAGCTTGCAAAAAATGAATTGCAGTCGACATGTAAAATGACACGACCGTACTTTTGGCGCGTTGTTTCCATGTTGGTTTTCTCCTTTTTTGCATGAATAAAAAGCAGAGGAGTTATCGCCATCCATCTGAAATGTTGGTTTTGCACCTTGAATCCAAGATGCTGACATACATGTATTATCATTTTCCATTCAACGCTGGCCTATAATATGCTTTTTTTTCGTATTCCGCCTTCATAGCGCAATATATATAAAGATCATTCAACAACAGCACATATGTTCGTTTATTTTTATAATAAACGATTTAGCTGTTTTTGTCTATTGACGGTTGATGTTTATTTTTAATTGATTATTTAGAACATAGTTTAAATAAATTGTATAAATCATACAAAATAGCTTCGTTATCTTTTGAATGGCAAGAGCCATTTTTTTCGCCTTTCTGTTATTGTTATGATTAAGACGGACAGTTTTCGCTAAAAAAAACAGCAGCCATTTATTGCTGCCGTCTCTCTTATGTTAGATGCTATTCTATTGGCGTTTCTTGCACAATAAGCGAAGGAGCCTTCGTGCGTTTTGTGATTTCCACTAATTGGACATGATGCCCTTCCATTTGTAATACTTTAAATTCGTAATCGCCGTAGGAAAGAACGCCGCCTTGCTGGATATCAAATTTTTCTGTTAAAATCCAGCCGCCAATCGTATCAACATCCGTATCATCGATGTCTGTTCCAAGCAAGTCATTTATATCTTCAATCAATACTTTCCCATCAACAATAGTAGTGTGTTCATTGACTTTACGGATCATCGGAACCTCGTCAATATCAAACTCATCTTGAATTTCGCCGACAATTTCCTCTAATATATCCTCGACCGTCACAAGCCCTGCGGTTCCGCCGTATTCATCAACTAAAATTGCCATATGAACTCGTTCACGCTGCATCTTAACAAGCAAATCATGGATCGGGATGGATTCAATGACTTGTATGATTGGGCGGACATAATCGCCTAATTTCTTTTCAACCGCTTGCGGGGTTTGAATACAATCCGTTAATATTTCTTTTATGTTTACCATGCCAACGATATGGTCTTTATCTCCGTCTATAACAGGATAGCGCGTATATTTTTCTTGCTTCACAACTTCCAAAATATCCATGATTGCATCATTTTTGTCGAATGCGACAATTTCTGTGCGCGGCACCATGATTTCTTTGGCGACCCGGTTGTCAAACTCAAAAATATTGTTTACATATTTATATTCCGACTGATTAATTTCCCCGCTCTTATAGCTTTCGGATAAAATCAGCCGCAATTCTTCCTCTGAATGGGCCACTTCATGTTCAGATGCCGGTTTCAATCCAAACAATCCGGTAATGACGCGAGCGGAGCCGTTTAAGGCCCATATAAACGGATACATGATTTTGTAGAAAAGGATCAAAGGCCTTGAAGATAACAGCGTTATGGTTTCTGCTTTTTGAATCGCCAACGTCTTAGGAGCTAATTCACCAACAACTACATGCAAAAATGTAATCGTCGCAAAAGCAATCGCGAAAGAAAGGAAAGACGCAACAGACTCATTTAAATTCATTTGTTTAAATACAGGGTGGAGCAAATGCTCCACCGTTGGTTCACCAAGCCAACCAAGCCCTAATGCGGTAATGGTGATGCCAAGCTGGCACGCCGATAAATATTCGTCCAAATTGCTGATGACTCGTTTTGCAGCCCGGGCGTTTCGGTTTCCTTCAGCGATCAGCTGGTCAATACGTGTACTGCGCACTTTAACAATGGCAAATTCCGATGCAACAAAGAATGCTGTTAAGGCAATTAAAATGCCAACCATCAGCAAATTAACTATCTCCAATTAAGCTCTCTAGCTGTACGCAAACAACTAGAGAATCCACCTCCTGATCATTGTTATTCTTCATTATTATTCCCTTGGAAGAAAATCATAACAAATTTGAGCAACTCTAAAACGGAGATTAATGCCGCAGCTACATATGTCAATGCCGCAGCGTTTAACACTTTGTTAACGCCACGAACTTCATCATTAAAGATAATCCCTTCCGCAAGAAGCAATTTTTTGGCACGAGAGCTTGCATTAAATTCTACCGGAAGCGTCACTAATTGGAACGCTACGGCTGCCGAAAAGAGAATAATGCCAAGGCCAATGAGCGAAGCTTGGTGCAACAAAAACCCGACTAACAATAGAAATGGAGCAATTCCAGAAGAGAAATTCACTACTGGAAACATGCGGTGCCGCAAAACTAGCGCTCCGTAGGATTGCTGATGCTGGATCGCATGGCCAACCTCATGGGCGGCTACCGATACAGCAGCGATGGAACGTCCGTAATAAACAGGTTCAGATAATCGAACCGTGCGTGATAATGGATCGTAATGGTCTGTTAATGTACCGGGCACTAATTCAACGGGTACATGATATAAACCGTTGGAATCGAGAATCTTTCTTGCCACTTCAGCCCCCGTAAGGGAAGAGTTGGCATGGACCTCGGCCCACTTATTAAATGTCCCTTTTACTTTAAATTGTGCCCAAAGCGACAAGCCAAATGCTAAAAAAATGAGGATATCCATCGGATGAAATAACATGACATTCCCCCCTTTGTCACTATGGCATAGTATTAAAATTCTTCATCTTCTCCGCCAAAGAAATCGTCAAAAAATCCTTCTTCTTCAGCTTCCTCATCAAAGCTTAATGCTTCTTCGACGGCGTCACCAACGAGTTCTTCCACTAACATTCCCGCAAACATCCCCGCAGCAAAGCCGCCAATCGCTCCCATCATACTATGCCCTCGCCCATGCAAATGAGAAGTATGGGAATAATGAGTCATGTAAGATGATGCTGCATATTGATGCGGCTGCTCGATCATTTCTTGCATCGTTTCGCGAAGTTTGCCAGCCAGCATGTCTGCATCATTTAATTCTGCATATGGGAAAAAGATTTCCCGCTTTAACTCTTTTTCTTGCAAGCCAAAGGCTCCTGCATATACGTCCACTTCAAGAAGCAGACGGATTCCTTCCTCTTCAAGCAATGCAAAAAACTCCACTTCTTGAACAGCCTCTTTAAATTGCTCAGTTGGAAACCATGCAAATTCTTGGCCATACGGTTTTAGTGTTCCTGAAGTCGCCTTTTCCCGGAAACCAAGCTTTTCAAAAGCAACGAAAATTTTTTCTAAAGGCAACGGCGGAAGAATTTGCACAGCATCTTCATCTAAATGATCGACACCGCCTGCAATATCAAGACGGGTAACAAACGTGTAATAAATACCGTGTCTTGACACTGGAAGCGTTTTTGGCAACTCATAGGTAAAAGGCAATACTTTCTTCTCGCCAGCTTGAATGACAAAGGCAGAAGCGACTGGAATTGTTGCCACTGTTTTTGTCTGCGCTTGCCCGTTTTGCTTTAATGTTAACCGGAGTTCTACAGCAATTTTGTTGATATGCTGTTCTACCGTTCCTCCTTCAATGAGAAATTCGCCGCTAATCGTCTCGCCCAGACGCGCTTGGGAATGATGCAGCACAAGATTGATGTTTGCAGAGCCAATCCCAAGTTTTGATAAAAACTTTTTTAACATTCTTTTTTCATCTCTCCTTAACTATTGATTTAAATAAAAGGATTTTCTCCAAGCAATATCGCTAACGCGTGCAACAATGCATAGCCTTGTTGGGCCAATGGCTTTGTCATCAGCTTGATCTGCTGTTCATTTAATTGCTTAAGCAACGGTTTTAATTCCAATACTTCTTCTTGAATATGTTTCATCTGTTCTTGAAGATGCTCAATTTTATCTACGATTTCATCCACAGCAACTGGCTGATTTTTGATAATCTGCAACCATTCTTTGATTTCTTCAAGCGTTAAATGCTGCTTTTTTAATGCATTGATTAACCGCAAATGCTCAAGACTCTCTTCGGGATAATAGCGATAATTTGTCTCAGAGCGAACAGGTTCGAGTAACCCTAATTGCGTGTAATAGTCAATTGTCCGTTTGGAAACTCCAGCTAAATCTGCGAGTTCACCAATTTTGAGGAACTTCCCAATGAACTCACTCCCCAATATATTTTTGGAATCATCAATTAGAATTATATTCTTAAAAAACCGTACAGTCAAACGTTATACTGTTATTTTTTTTAAAATTAGCTTCAGTCACTACATACGAATATATTCTGAGTTTGGATTCATCCATCATAAAAAAGCAGAGGAAAACCTTTAGTAGCAAAAATTAACCAAACGGAGGCACGGATCAGTCATCGATTAATTCGAGGCTTAAATGCTGAACAGCCTTTCCCCGGTCGAATACCGGGGAAAGGCCGCAGCTTAATATGCTCTTTTTTCATTGTCTACTTGACATTCGATACAAAATTCCAATGCAATCCAAGATGTATTCCTACTAATATAATGGATATTGCCGAGAAAAAATGATGAATATTTCTCCACGGACTGTCTTTAGACTCTGCGAAAGGGAATAGTGCTTGCGAAGTACATATTCCACTAATGACAATAAGCAAAAAAG
The DNA here is from genome assembly GCF_001295365.1 of Parageobacillus thermoglucosidasius. GTDB lineage: Bacteria > Bacillota > Bacilli > Bacillales > Anoxybacillaceae > Parageobacillus > Parageobacillus thermoglucosidasius. Next base: position 2,759,221 of record NZ_CP012712.1, read on the forward strand.
AAAGGAGCAACAGGAAATTGATGATATAGCCAAACCGAACTCTGGGTGCAAGCGATTTGGTGAAAAATTTAGCTGTTATTGCAATAATCCATTTTTTATTGAGCAGAACAACGAGAGCGTGGGGGTTATTCGCAAGAAATGATTTTAAAGTAGGTAGGTATTGAAGACACTAAAACAACTGGAAGGGAAGCCGGTCTAGGAAGGAATGTTCATCTTCGTTCAGACCAAGGATTCCAATATACGGCAAAACTACACCAACTCAAAGAACTGAAAGCCATTCTAGAGGGGAATTTGTCATAATGCTTCTTGGCAGAGAAGTTGTATTTTAGTGCACCAAAATAAAATTAGCCCGCTGCATCGTTTCTTTAATGACTTCCGCGTCGAAAATGAGCGCCGGCTCGGGCGTTATGCACCGCCTCGTTTCACGATCACCATGCGCGGGAAGCAATGGCCGCACTTCTTTTCGTTCCTTACTATTTGCTTTATAAAACATCCCGGCAGCCAAAACAGTTTTTAGCTGCCGGGATTCACATTTTAATAGACAGAAAAGATGGCTTCTCCTTTTGCGACTTCTTTCCCGTTTTGATTGACGGCAGAAACAGCGAAACGCAATTTCTTCTCTTCCTTTTCCTTGACCGTCGCCTTTAATGTTATGACATCATCGAGAAAAACCATTGATTGAAAGCGAACGAAATAATCGCGAATAAACCCTTCTTCATAATAGGGCGTAAACAGTTTGGCGAGATTTCCCATCGTCCACATTCCGTGCGCAATAATTCCCGGCAGCCCAGCTTTTTTCGCTTCTTCGTCTATCGTATGAATCGGATTGTAGTCGCCGGAAGCACCGGCATATTTAATGAGATCGAGACGGGAAACAGGCGAAAGCTTAATTTCTGGCAACAACTCTCCTACTTTTAATTCGCTGATTTTCGTCATACGATCATCGCCTTTCTTACTGCTTCTGTAATAATGATTGTCGATGTGGACGTGAAAATAACGTTTCCGGAAGGGTCTTCCCCGTAATTCGTGATGATTAAAAATCCAAGCTTCCCCATGCTGCTTTGTTTTTCATAGTAATCTTCCACTTTGGAATAGCAATATAATTCCTCGCCGACATAAAGCGGCCTTTCATAATGAAACCGCTGTTCACCGTGAATCAGCCCTTTGCTGGGAAGTTTCAAGCCTTCAATCACGCCGTAGTCAAACACCCTTGGAAATGTCGGGGGCGCGATGTTTGTTTTATATCGTGACATTTTTCCCGTCTCTTCATCCCAATAAATTGGGTGCGGATCGCCGATCGCTTCAGCAAACTTTTTGACCGCTCCCCGCTCGACAACATTTTTTACTTTGTTGGAGCATTTTCCGATATATTCGGCAAACATCTGACCGTTTCCCCTCCCGATTTTAATTTTTTGGGCCGCCGGCCACGTACAGCACCTGGCCGTTAATAAACGAAGACTTCTCATCGGCGAAGAAAGCGACCGCCTGGGCAATATCTTCCGGTTTTCCGCTTCTTCCGACCGGGATTGTCGCCACATTTGCCTGAATCAATTCTTCAAATGAAATGCCTAATCTTTCCGCCGTCGCTTTTGTCATATCTGTTTCGATAAATCCTGGCGCCACCGCGTTCGTTGTGATGCCGAATTTTCCTAATTCAATCGCCAGCGTTTTTGTAAACCCTTGGATTCCGGCTTTCGCCGCGGCATAGTTCGCCTGACCGCGGTTGCCAAGGGCAGATGTTGAAGAAATGTTAATAATGCGTCCGTACCGCTGTTCCACCATATATTTTTGAGCGGCGCGGGCGCAATAAAACGCTCCTTTTAAATGGACATCCATCACGTTTTCCCAATCATCATCCGTCATTTTAAAAAGCAAGTTGTCGCGAATGACGCCGGCGTTATTGACAAGAATATCGAGCGACCCAAATTGGTTGACAATTTCTTTTACCGCGGTTTCGACTTGTTCACGGTCAGTGACGCTCGCGACTTTTGCATATACTTCATAGCCTTTTGCTTTTAATTCATTTGCCGTTGCGTGCAACGCTTCTTCATTTAAGTCGATGAACGCCACTTTCGCTCCTTCTTCAGCAAAACGTTCAACAATCGCTTTTCCAATTCCGCGGCTTCCGCCAGTAACGAACGCCACTCTTCCTGCAAATCTCCCACTCATTCATTTCTTCCTCCCTCATAAAATCTTTGCTTGATAAAAAATGACAATACAAAGATAACGTTTTCATTTTTTTATAAACATTGCCCAAGTTCACCTGTCCTTGAACAAGTTTCTCGCGATCACCATGCACTGAATTCACTTGTTCCATTCTTTCCTATGATTCATACATATGCATATTACTAGAAATGATACCAACCAGTTGGTATGTCGATGTTATTATATTTGAAAATTTCTAAAAATACAATATTTTTGTTTTATAACTATCATTTTTTGTTAAAAAATAAAGAAGATAAGCAGATGCAGTTGAATCAATGTTCAACGTGCATCTGCAATGTATTGCTGCACTTTCGCAACTGTTTCCCCGATTCCTGCATGGAGGACGATATCAAATACATCATTCATTTTCGTCGGCGTTTTATTAACAAGGACTTTACGGATATGAGGAACCTCCGCGGCGACATAGGAAGGAATGAAATTGACGGGAGCGACTTCCAGGCTCGTTCCCATCGCGATTAACAAATCGCTGCCATCCGCAGCTTGCAGCGCCTCTTCAAATCGTTGAACCATTCCCCCAAACAAGACAACATCCGGTTTTAAAATTTCGTTGCATACTTTCCCATTCTTCAATGTCCGCACACACCGCGGCACATCATGGCTATTGACAAACGCCAAATCATATTTTGCTTGACATTTCGGGCATGTCGCCGTCTGCAACGTACCATGTAACTCAACAACATTGGTGCTTCCCGCTTTCTCGTGCAACCCGTCAATATTTTGCGTCAAAATAACCACTTTTTTCCCTATATCTTCTAGCCACTTCAAAAAGAGATGGCCTTGATTTGGCGAAAAATTTCCCATTAATTTCAATGAAAAAATCCGCTTAAATTTATGCCAAAAATCAACAGGATGGTTTTTAAAATAATATTCAGAAATATAATATTCGACATTTTCCTCTTGCGCATAAATCCCGTTTTCACTGCGAAAATCCGGAATTCCCGATTCAGTGCTCATTCCCGCTCCAGTCAATACAGTAATTTTCTTTGCGTCCATAACCCATTGCGCAAATTCTTTTATTTTATCCATGTCCATTGCTCCTTTCTATCTATGAATGTTGAATGGAATACTCTCCTTCTCTTATCATATATTAATTTTTCGTGTTCAAAAAATATCGCAATTAACAAAAAATGCCGATTATTATTAATTATTTTATCTCCTTCTCTTTATTATATTATCACTTTACCAAATTAAAATAATCATTTATGATGATAAAGTAAATGAGTTGTAGAGATGGTATCATATAAGGAGGACTACTATGACAACGAAAAAATGGGGTTTATGGATTTTAACCGCCTTTGTCGTCGGCAACATGGTCGGCGGTGGCATATTTATGATTCCGGCAAGCCTAGCGCAAGTCGCAAGCCCAATGGGATCAGCGCTTGCCTGGGTGGCAACCGGATTGGGAGTGCTCATGATTGCGCTTGTGTTCGGCAGTTTAGTGACAAGAAAGCCGGAATTGAAAGCGGGGCCGCAAAGCTACGCGCAGGCGATGTTTTCTTCGCCAAAAGCGGGAAACATGGCAGGCTACAGCATGGCATGGGGATATTGGGCGGCAAACTGGGCGGCGACCGCGTCTGTCATTATTTCTTTTGCCGGCTATTTAAGCACTTTTTTCCCGATTATGCAAAGCGACCGCGTTCTCATTGCCATCGGAACATTTCAATTAGAAACAGGAAAAGCGCTCACGTTTGCGGTTTGCACGATTGTATTATGGGGAATCCAATGGATTCTCGCCCGCGATTTTCAACGCGCGGGAAGCATTAATATTTTGGCAACGGGAGCGAAAGTCATCGGCTTTCTTCTTTATATTATTGTTACCGTCTCAGTGTTTAACGCCGCGAATCTTGGCAGCGGATTTACATTCATGGATGAAAAGGGACAAGCGGTATCCGTTCCAAGCCAAATCAACGGGGCGGCAATTACGATGCTGTGGGCATTTATCGGCATTGAATCAGCTGTTATGCTGTCAAACCGCGCGAAATCGCAAAAAGATGTGAAAATCGCGACATTGCTTGGATTAGTTATTTCGGTGCTTATTTACATAGGGATCACATTGTTAACAATGGGGGCTCTTTCACAAGAACAGCTGCAGCAATCGCAAAAGCCGCTCGTGGACGCGCTGCACGCAGTGATCGGCAGCAACGGGGCCTACATCATGGCGATTTTAGCGCTTATTTCCTTGTTCGGCTCGACAATCGGCTGGATTGTCGTCAGTTCGGAAGTTCCTTATCAAGCAGCAAAAGAAGGACTGTTTCCCGTTTTCTTTGCGAAAACGAATCGAAACGGCAGCCCTGTCCGTTCTTTGTTTATTACCAATTTCATGACGCAAATTTTTCTTTTTTCGACCATATCGGGAACAGTGAACGAAGCATATAATTTCGCGATTGTCGTCGCAACGCTCGCCTACTTAGTTCCGTATCTTGTCTCAGCATTGTATCAGCTGAAATTAATTATAACGGGAGAAACGTATGAAAACGCAAAACGCATTCGCATCCGGGACGGCATCATCACAACAGTGGCGCTAGCGTACTCGGTTTGGGTCATCAAAACGGGAACGGCAGATTGGCATACATTTTTCTTAGGCATCGGTCTATTTGTGGCCGGATTAATCCTATATCCATTGCTTATGAAGCAAAAACTAAGCGATGATCACAAACAGACAGAACTGCAAGGAACGTAAAGGGACCAATGCAAAAATCCTGGTCCCTTTTGCTTTTATTTTCTCCTCGCTATCTTATTTTGCTTTTTCGCTCCGCCACTTTCTCTAAATATAGGTTCAAAAAATCGACAACCAGCTATCCCAAATTTTTCGAACAGTAATGCTATTATTTCCTTTCTGTCCTATCATGAACACAAAATTTAGATAAACATTGGCAAAAAAAGCCCGAAACGAACGTAACAGTTCCAATTTAATATGACATGCTTCCGGCGACAATCAAGCCGACAATAATCGAAATGGCAAATAAGCTAAACCCGACCGCGAGATTGCCTTCCTCAACTTTTTTGGCCAAGTTGGTTTTCGGCGTGAAAATGTATTCAAGCGCAAAATACACGAGAATTTGCGTGATAATGCCAATGACGCCCCATAGAAGAGCATCAGGCAAACTGACGCTGTTGCTCCAGGCAGCGTAAATGACAATCGCCAATCCTAACGCTTTGCCCCACAATTTCAGTGCCACGGCCATATTGCCTTGGCGGATTAATTCGCGCTCGGAAAATTTCGTCGTTAAGCTGAACAGGCCGATTCCGACCCCCATCAGCACAAGTCCTAACACGGTGTAAAACAGAAAATTCATCACATACGTCATTTTCTTCATCCTTTCATCATTACAGGTAAATAATAAGACAAGTTATTTGTAATCATTCCCCCCGCGCGCAGGCCGATTCCCATTGCTTTGCCGTTAATTAAAAAACACGTATGCAATAACCTCACCGTTTCATAGCCGTTGATGGTTTTGACCACCGTTTCGGGAAGCGGCATGTATTGTTGGTACACAGGCGTTTCGTCCTTATATGTTTGCTGGATATCGGCAACCATCGGCTCGCCTTTTCCGCTTTTGATGACGACCGTGTCGCCTTCGCGCCCGAATGCTGGTTTTTGCACATACATTAATTGCTGATCAAGAAAATACTCTTCATCTAAATAAGTCGGCAGAAAATGCTCGGAAATCCATTGACGCTCCTCTTCTGTGAAAAACGGATTTCCTTCTTCATACAGCCCCCAAATAAGCGCCTGTACCGCTTTCGACTGAAGCAAAAACGCGGATGGCGGATTGATGAGGGCGACTTCCCGCTCCTTCCACAGTCCCAGCAGCTGCACTCCTACTTTCGTTCCGTCTGGAGAGCGATCTTCGACTAAATGTTCAAGCGGATATGTTTGCCGGTATAGCACATCGATCCGCCTTCCTTCCCCATCATATAATCCGCGCCGCAACATGCCGCCGCCACGCAACCGGACATCCTCGGCCACAACATAGAGCTCATGAAGCGGCACATAAGCCGCTTCTATTCCGCTGATGCGCTGCAAATAACGGACCGTCTCGCGGTCTTCCATATGATCTTCATGGGAAGTAAATACGACATACGGCTCTCCATCGCGACGCAATAAACGGTATGACTGCCAAATGGCATGCAGAATGGCTTCGGCGACATCATGCACTTCTCCTTTGTTCGGCGAACGTAAATGAAAAAAGGAAGCAACACGCTCATTGATATCAAATGTTTCGCGAATAAATGTCGGTGTATCCGCGTTCAATTCGATCAGCTTAAACGTTTCACCAACATGCACAAGATCGGCCCGAGCGATCACGGTTTCCGCCGGAAGCGCGGGAATGCGCAAAAACGGAAGCGTATCTGGATGAAACCCTAACAATCGAAGTGTCTCATCGGGCAGCCGCCGCAACAAGCCTGCAGTTTTCCGAAACAAATAGCCAATGCGGTTTGTTGCCGTTCGTATTTGCTCCGCTTCCTTTTCTGTTAACATAACGTAATCGAACAACGCATATTCTGCACCGTATAAGTCAGCCCAAAAATCAGGGATTGCCCCGTAAAACCGGTCGCGGCGCTGGCGGTGTCGTTCAACGGAATACATCGTCATCCTCCAAAAAAGCTGCCTTTCGTTCCTGAACCGATTCCGGATTTCGCCTTTGCCTTAAATTCCGTGCTCTGTTGGTAGCTTTTATACGCCGCGGAACGCTGCAGCTTACGTTTAGACGGGTAATAATGTCCTCCATAGTAATAATGGCGGTGATAAGAACTGTCCTCATCATCACAAACATATGTCCCCGTCGCCGAATCCCATTCCCAATCGTCACAATCCTGATCCTTCGGTTTTGGCGGCAAACTTTCATCACTGCAGGCGGCAAGCGAAGCGGCCATCAACGTCGACAGCACGCCAACCATCATCTTCTTCGTCTTATTCATCGGTTAGCCTCTCCTTCTTCCATAACAAATCCTGTTGGCGTCACATAAAGAACATACACTTTTCGGTCCTCGTCAATTTCCGCACTATCGCGAAGCCATTCTTTTCTATGAAAATATGTAAATGAACTCCCTATATACATCATCACATCGAGATGGGAAGAAAGCTCCAGCGCTGCGATCACGGGGTGCTTGTTCTCCGCATCAAGCTCACGAACTTCCAGCCGTAAACTGTTGCTTTCCACTTCTGCTTCTTTCCGCCCTCGCTCATATTCCTCGACGTAAATAACAAACGTATCGTGTTCCAGCGCCGAGGAAACTTGCCGGTACGTCACTCCCTCTTTGACAAAAAATTCGCATTCGCGCCGGGTAATGATTTGCGGCAAGTCGATCGATTCATAAAAATAAAGCAACCGGTAAATTTCCCCGCCAAGCCATAGCCGATACTCCAATCGATTCACGATATTTCCTTCCTTTCCAAGTCTAATACAACTACTAGTACGAATATTACAAGAATGAGTTTCACTATTCAATGAACTTTTCCAATAATTATAAGACAAACAAAAAAAGAGAAAAAAAGCGTTATTGAATCAATTCATTTTTACCGCTTGTTTCTCTCTTCACATGCAAATGCGTTATTTATCATAGGCAAAAAACGCCGAAGTCAGTTGATGAAAGGAGCCACTATCCTTATAAAATTTTGATTAATACCGGATAAATATAAGGCTGTGAAGGTTGGGGGATGACCTTCCATTTATCTGCTTTGATGACCGGGACCTCCACTCCGTTGTATGTGGTAATCTGTAAAGTTCCTTCTATTTCCATCCATGTATCTGGCTGATATTGGCTTGCCTTTTCAAATTCGGTTAAAAATCCTATCACGCTGGCATCTGCAAGGCAATGAGTTATGAGAAACCTCGAGATTACAAGTTGATGAGAACTCAATCCCGCTGCTTTGTATACAAACCCGCTTACTTTGATTTTCTTTCCACGGTAGCTTTCCGGATGATTTTGCATTTCCTCATAATAAGGAGCAAACACCTCTTCGTTCATCACGATGACCGTTTGGTTTTTTAGCCTCTCCATTTTTTGCTTGTACTCCGCTTGGGAAAGATAGTTATCGTTAGGCAAAGCCTTTTGATGATCGATGGCCGATAAAGAGTCTTGTTGCTGGCTTGCACGGGCTGGAGGAAGAACGGTTCCTTTTTTCTCGGCCAGGGAAGCATTGAGCACAGCTGGCGGAAAAGCGAATCCAACCAACAGCGGAAAGAGGATAATGAAAAAACTAACCCGTTTTCCCACTCCAACATGCGAATGATGATCGTGCCCACATCCGGCATGACAATGCGGATGACCGTCTGGTTCCCATATGCGGAAAATCTGAATGAGCAACAGCAGCACAAATATCCCAGCAGCAATTTGGCTCATCATGACATATTTAGGATTCACATATTTCGTTATTTCATCTGTAACGTGCAGGCGAATGAAAAAAAGCGAAAAACCCGCTAAAATAATCGCCCGCAAAAACTGCTGAAAATGAAAGCGCATCACATTCCACCCCCTTGCATCATCTTCGTTAGATGCACGCTTACGAACACAACGAAAGTAATAAAAACAAACAAAACGAGCACAAACTTAGCCCGAAATCCACTCAACAGCATAATCGTATTTTTCAAGTCAATCATCGGTCCGTAAACTAAAAACGCGAGTATAGAAGAAATTGGAAACAATCCTTTCAATGAAGCCGCGATAAACACGTCCGCTTCCGAACACAATGATAAGAAATAGGCCAGTCCCATCATGACGATGGTCTTTCCGAAATCGCCATCACCAAAAAGGGATAGAGATTTAGTATGTACATATGTCTGCATCAACGCAGCGATACAAGCGCCAATAATTAAATACTTTCCCATATCAAAAAACTCATCAATCGAATGTTTGAACACTTCCTCCAATTGCTGAAACAATGACACACGTTTAACATGTTCCCGTACATCCGGCACAGCGGCCGCTTTCAGCTGATTAGACGGAAATAAGAAACTTATAGCCAAGGCAATGATCAAAGCATCGATAAAGCCAATCCCCATTCGCAATGCCGCGATGGTGCCATCATTTCCAAACGCCATATACGTGGACAAAATGACGATCGGATTTATCAGCGGCCCCGTCAACAGAAAGCCGACCGCGGCATGCAGCGGCACTCCTTTTGCTACCAGTCTTCGCACAATCGGCACAATTCCGCATTCACACGCAGGAAAAAAAGCTCCAACGACACACCCCATTATGACGGCGAGAAACCGATTTTTCGGAATCCAGCGCCGGATTTGTCCTTCTGTAACAAAAATTTGGATACATCCGGCAATGATAACACCAATCAGCACAAACGGAATCGCTTCAATGATAATGCTTAAAAAAATCGTACTAAATTGCTGAAAGGAATCTGGAAGTTTCCTCGACCACGCTGCCCCTATAAACTGACTGGCCAGCATAAAATAAGCAGCAATCGCGGTCACAACAATCCCGGTTATATCAATTAACGTAGAAGAAAACCGACGATACATCCCCGTCCCTCCTTTACATTCCATTCATGCGAAGCATTAAAACGTAATGATTACTATTTACTAAATTATATGCTCATAGCTTCTGTCACATGTCTTCTCAATCCCTATCTGTCGAGCTGTTATGATGCATGCGCCTTGGCAACAAAAAAAGGCCGGAATGACGGCCTTCTTAACAATAAATCAAGCGGAAATAGCCATTTATCTTTTCTATCATTGCCGCCAAAGCGGAGCTTTTGGATCAACAAAAATATAAAAAACAGCAATAGCTCCATAGTGTTTGCTAAAAGCACAAATAAATGATCCCCCACAAAAGATGGTAAAAACAATCATAATTAGCAACAGAAATGAGAACATGACGCTTCTTGCCGTGATTCCGTGACGGATACAAATTTATTTGACAATTAAGACAGCTCCATTTTTTATCTAAACAATGCGTTTATAGGGCTTCTCCAACGGAATGAATAATGACATTTTCGTAAATGGTAATTTAATGGAGCGCTTTCCTGTCACTGCCTTATTTCATCATGGGAATTATTTTTAGCTTAGCTAATTTTATTTTCTTTCAATGACATAACGGCGCTGCCAGACAAGCGATAAAACTTCTCTTTTTCCATTTCTACTTACAATTTTCCATGTAGCTTGTCTTCTCTGAAATTGCTGACTTCCACTTTGCTCCATCGGTTATATGTGCCCCAATAACAGCAATTTCAATAGATTGCGCAGCACTAGCCATATAACGCCGTATACCGCTGCCCCAATAACCGTAAAAACAGCATACAGCAATTTCCGAATCAAAAACGGAAAAGGGGATACTCTTTTATATAGATAAACAGGAAACCAAAAAAATAAATTAATTATTACATTGGATATTCTTTCCCACAGTGCTTCTGGATGTTTTTCATAGCCTAAGTCATAGGAATATACCACTAAATTAGCACCAAAAAAAACTGCTATAGCTACCCCCCACTGTGATACGAATATCGCCCCTAACGTATAATCAAGGAGAGTAATCCATGTGTATGGATCAGATAATAGAAACCATAGGTCTGACATCATCAATTTATATGCCTCCTTAAACCATAGCTAGCTAAACCACTTTTTTATGGATGCCGGGATTTCTGTCTTTCTGGCTACATCCATTCCTTGAAAGTCATTATTATTAAATTAAGTTTTAAAGAATGAGCTTGATGGAGCCAAGCTCACTGGAGAAGCGCCTGCTCTATAGCAGCGGCAAATATGAATCCGCATCCATTGCAAATTCCTCTAAGGACCACGCTGTTTTCTGTTACACTTCAATAACTTCTTTGAAGCGAGCCGCTCGTTCTATCCATTCACCGACCGTTGCTAAATAAATACGGACCGGTGTTTTCGGATGCGGCGTATACTCGACAAGCCACACTCCGTTTTGAGATGGAAGAAAAAAGAAAAGATCTCTCATATGATAAAGCACATTCTCCATATAGAGATCGGGCGAGAGATTATCCGTTCCATTAGGGAAATGAAAGGTAGTGAGATTGTATAAATATCGGTTTTTCGCTTCAAGATCCTCAAGGAAATGTTCGAAGCTTCTTTTTTCCTCGTCCGTAAATTCACTTTTCTTCTTAACTTTGTCTACTTTTTTCGGTTCGTTCAGCCAGTCGAACGCTTTCTCGGTCAGAAAAAATTGTTCTGCAGGCACGGAATCTCCTGATGAAAATGAATAATACTCACGAATTTGATCTAAAATTTCGTCAAATGTTACGTAATAAAACTCATGAATAATATCTTTATATATAATATGCGCCAACCAGTCGTCCCCTTCGTAATGATGGAACATTAGCGCCCTTTTGCGCGGCATGTCCGTCCCTCTTATGATCCATTTTGACTGCACATAACGATTGATAAATGTTTTCATTTCATCGGATATTGGTTCTTCGCCACGCTCAGCTTTTTCATCATCGATAATCCCCTTTAAAATAAGCTGATGCTCCGCTGTCTCCAAAATTGCTTTCCATTCTTTTTCGCTCCTTTTTCCAAACGTTGCTGCTCCTATCCCTTTAGCAACACCGGGATAATCACATACCCCCACCAACAGCATCAATTCCGCCGTTGTACACGTCATGACAAACTCCATCGGACTCCTCCTCTTCCTTTTTCCATTCTACTTTTGACTTTCTATGTATCTTGCTTTCTTACAATTGCTGCCAGCTCAAAAACCTAGCCTGTCCATTATAGTTGCCCCAACAACAGCAATTTCAATAGGTTGCGCAGCAACAGCCATATAATTCCGTATACCGCTGCCCCAATAACCGTAAAAACAGCATATAACAATTTCCGAATCAAAAACGGATAAGGAGATACTCTCTTATACAGATAAACCGGAAACCATAAATACAAATTGTATATTAGATTAAGTATCTTCTCCCATAGCGCTTCCGGATGTTTTTCATAGCCTAAGTCATAGTAATATACCACTAAATTAGCACCAAAAAAAACTGCTATAGCTACCCCCCATTGTGATACGAATATCGCCCCTAACGTATAATCAAGAAGAGTAATCCATGTATATGGATCTGATAATAGAAACCATAGGTCTGACGCCATAAAGGTTGATATGCCTCCCTAAACCATGGCTAGCTAAACCACTTTTTTCAAACATTGCTGCTCCTATCCTTTGGCAACACCGGGATAATCACATACCCCCACCAACAGCATCAATTCTGCCGTTGTGCACGTCATGACAAACTCCATCCAGCTCCCTCTCTTTCCTCTTTATATCCGTTTTCTCTAAAATTGCTGATTGCCAACTTGAAAACTTTGCTCCATCGGTTATATGTGCCCCAATAACAGCAATTTCAATAGATTGCGCAGCACTAGCCATATAATTCCGTATACCGCTGCCCCAACCACCGTAAAAACCGCATACAGCAATTTCCGAATCAAAAACGGAAAAGAAGACACTCTTTTATACAGATAGACAGGAAACCATAAAAACAAGTAATCTAATAGATTGAATACCTTTTCCCACAGCGCTTCCGGATTTTTGGAATGACCTAAGTCATAGTAATATACCACTAAATTAGCACCTAAAAAAACAGCTATAGACACACCCAACTGTGATAAGAATATCGCCCCCAACGTATAATCAAGAATAGTAATCCATGTATATGGATCAGATAATAGAAACCATAGGTCTGACGTCATAAGTTTATATGCCTCCTTAATAACTGCAGCAGCTAGCTAAACCACTTTTTTATTGATGCCGGTATTTCAACCTCTTTAATCGCATCTGCCGCCTCGTCAACTACTTTTCCCCCAGCGTCTTTTATTTTATCGCCAAACAGCGAACTAGCGGTTCCGCCTACAAACGCTCCGGCCGCCCCGCCTATAATCATCCCCGGCGGTCCTCCTATACTGCCAATCAGGATTCCCACTCTTGTTCCTACGTTTATAGCAAATGTATCTACTGCAATTCCAGTTAAAACACGGCCAATCCGTTCTGCCGAACTTTTATTTTGATTTTCTGGACTTACATACTCTGTTATATTGGCACCAATAGTAATGTAAGTCCCTGCTCTTGGTATGTTATTAGCTACTGTCTGCATTCCCTTCGCTTTCGTTGCAGCTTCAGTTGTTTCTTTAACCCCTGCCGATACCCGGTCTATCAATGCATTTCTGAACTCTTCCCCGGTCAATATGCCTTCAATATTTTTAGGGTATCCTGCCATATGTTTAATAAAGTCTGATGGACTCCGGTAACTAGAAAAAATTTTATGCAGTATTTTTTCATACCAACTAACAGGTTCTTTTCTCATCACTTTGATAATGAATTTAGCCAGGGGCGATTCGTGTTTTGTTTCGCTTGTCCATGAAGGGGGAGCTTTCACCGCGAATCGATAGTCGCCTTTTATTTTTTGCCATAAGGTCGGTGCTTGACGAATATATTTTATTTGCAAACCTTTCGCTACTTGCATGGAAGCGAGAAACGCCACAAGCCTTGTGCCAATAATGATATTATCTCCTGTACTTAATTTTTCGTTTATTGTGGCGAAAAAATCAGTGAAAGGATATACCCTTTCCTTCATTTCATCCTTTCGCAATTTAACCGTCAGCGTTCTATAATCTGGATGACTGTTTAGCTTCCCCAGGTTAAACGATAAAACCGAAAAATCTTCTTGGCAAAACATCGACTCGATAAGCGCAATATAATTTTTCATGATTTGAAGATCAGCTTCCAAACTGCTGATTTCTTTCGTCTGTTCAGAATCAAACTTCCGCAAATCTTCCACTGTTTCTGCCGCATAATCTTCCGCTTTTTTTAATCCGTGCATAAAACGCTGATCGTCTAATCTTGTCAAGTAAACGATATCGTTTACTTCATTCATATAACCATTGGCCTCGTCGACTAAGTCCTTGACAGTGTTTTTCATTCGCTGTAATGCTGAAGCAATCTCATATTCCAAAAAGCTTTCGCGAATAAATCCGTTATTTGCCGGTTCTAAATTATTCAGTGATTTTCCTAAGTTAACGAGAAATCTTTGATAGTTATCGATGAAATTTTCGAGAAACCGTAAAAACGGAATGTGGCACTCGTTATAAAAAAAGCGAATAGCCTTGGCACCTTCACCAGCGTAAAAAGACTCGGAATGTGTAAATGATTGCATATCATCTTTAATGTTATTTATTTGTTCCTTTTGCGCTTTTAGTATGGCTTTTAATTCCTTGATTCCATTTTCTAAATCAGAGACATCTAAGACTCTCACTCATTCCTCTCCCCTTTGGCTCTTTCCGATAATAGAGGAACTTATCGCTTGGTCCGTTTCCTTCATGGCATCAAGAGAATGAAAGGTGGATTGTATATTAGAAAGCAGGAGCGTTTTATATTTTTCTAAAAGATGACGTAGTTCGCCATTAAGTTCATCCAATTTCCTCACAACATCTAGCTCATTTTCTCCGGCTATAGACGAAAGATAGGAAATAGTTAACGCTTCCGTGGTGTTTTGCAGTTGACGAAGCTTTTTTTCTACCTGTGCAAATCGTATATGGATTTCGCCATTCACTCACAACTCCCCCCTCTTTTTCAATCCGCTTCATCGCTTTCAACAAACATTAAAGCATCAATAATTCATTGCCCCTATTGCTCTGCTTGCTGTGCTTCTAGTTGCGCAATCATTTGTCTAATCAAATTAATTTCTTCCTTGATGTCATTCGCTTTCGCCGAAAGCTGATCGAAAACCACGGAAAATTGCTGTTCCATCATATCTTGATAGGATTCCAACATATCTTCATGTCTTATTTGCTGGAATTTTTCTGCCTTCTTTCCATCCCACGTGTTAGACGATAGTTCAGGTTCCATTACAAAACGCTGATAAGCCTGGAACTCCGCCTGCGAATTCAACAACTTTGCTTCACAATGGTAAACACGCTGTAATTCTTCTTCCTTCTTGCGCAATAAAGAGTAATAGGAAGCAAGGGTCATACAACGGTCCTCCTACATTCATAAAACTCCTACTTTTAGTAGGTAACCAAATTTACTATATCATGGAAATATACCCACAAAAAGAGAGGAAAGGTGGATTCCTTTCCTTTTTAATTGAAGGACTTTAAGACTAGTAAATGTGTTTAGTCATTATTTTTATATGTCTACAGGTTGTAAAAAATTAGTACTATTATCCCTTATATTATTGATGGACAACGCGATTGCGCACAAGAAAATCTACAGCAAGCCACTTCCGCCTACAGATTGCAGGGTTCTTCAAACATATACCAACGGTGTACCAATCAAGTCCATGAAGTTCGGCGACAACTCTTGCACATTTCTTCAAAAGATATTGGTACCCTTTTACATGAATTCCACCTATTTTGCTATGCACCTTTCAAGAAAAAATAAAGACCTCCCTTAAGAAAAAGGGAGGCTCTCGCTTACTTTACATCATACCCTTGTTCTTCAATGGCTTCTTTCAATTGGTCCAAGCTGACTTTCGTTTCATCATAATCAACATCGACGGTGCCTTTATCAAGATGAACTTCGACGCGGTTGACTCCTTCTAGCTCTTGAAGCGCATTCGTAACTGCCATTTTGCAATGGTTGCATGTCATTCCTTGCACTTGTAATGTCGTTGTCATAATGGATTCCTCCTTATTTTTATAGTTTCACGCGTTTTAGGCGAAGGGCGTTTGTCACTACCGATACGGAGCTGAACGCCATTGCCGCTCCGGCAATCCACGGCTCCAACAGCCCCGCAGCGGCAACCGGAATGCCGATCGTATTGTAAAACAGCGCCCAAAACAAGTTTTGCCGAATGTTTGTCATTGTTTTGCGGCTTAATTCGACCGCTTTCGGAATATGCGCCAAATCGCCGCCGACTAATGTGACATCGGCCGTTTCGATGGCGACATCGGTTCCTGTGCCGATCGCCATGCCGATATCGGCTTTCGCTAGCGCCGGAGCGTCATTAATGCCATCGCCGACCATCGCCACTCGTTTGCCTTCCCGCTGCAGCGTTTCGACGATGCTTGCTTTGTCTTCCGGAAGCACCTCAGCGTATACATGGTCGATTCCCGCTTGTTCGGCGATCGCTTTCGCCGTCCGTGCATTGTCGCCTGTGACCATGTAGACGTCAATTCCCATTTGTTTTAATGCACGGATCGCTTCTTTCGCGTTTTCTTTGATCGTATCAGCAACAGCGATGATTCCGGCAAGCTCTCCATCGATGGCGACAAGCATCGCTGTTTTTCCTTCTGTTTCTAATTGTACCATCTTCGCTTCATGTTGCGACATGTCGACATTGTTTTCTTTCATTAGTTTTCTCGTTCCGACAAGAACACGTTTTCCAGCGACTGTCGCTTCAATGCCGTGGCCCGCAAGCGCCGTAAAGCGCTCCAACGGCTTTACCGGAATTTGTTGTCGTTTTCCATATTCGACAACCGCCTGTGCGAGCGGATGCTCAGAGCCGCTTTCCGCCGACACGGCATAATCAAGCATTCCTTCTTGAAACTCAATGACATCTGTTACTTCCGGCTTTCCTTTTGTCACCGTTCCGGTTTTATCCAACAGCACCGCGTTGATTTTATGCGTTTCCTCTAAATATTCACCTCCTTTAAAGAGAATGCCATGTTCCGCTCCTTTTCCAGTGCCGACCATGATGGATGTCGGCGTGGCAAGCCCGAGCGCACACGGGCATGCGATAACAAGCACAGCGATGCCGACTTCCAACGCTTTTGGCAAATCGCCCGGCGTGACAAAAAAGTACCAAACAACAAACGCCAACACGGCGATGCCAACGACGATTGGAACGAAAATTCCCGAGATGACATCGGCCAACCGCTGAATCGGCGCTTTTGAGCCTTGTGCTTCTTCAACGATTTTCACGATATTCGCCAAAGCCGTATCTTTTCCGACCTTTTCCGCCTGAATCGTAAGAGTGCCTGTCGTGTTGATCGTCGCGCCGATGACGCGGTCTCCTTCTTTTTTATCAACCGGAATCGATTCTCCTGTAATCATTGACTCATCAACAGCAGATGCGCCCGCAATCACGATACCGTCTACCGGTATTTTTTCTCCCGGCTTGACGATAATCGTGTCGCCAACGGCCACTTGTTCGAGCGGAACTTTGACTTCTTTGCCGTCACGGACGACGAGCGCTTCTTTCGCTTGCAAGCTTAACAGTTTCGAAATCGCTTCGGTCGTCCGCCCTTTCGCACGCGCCTCAAAATATTTTCCGACAAGCACGAGCGTGATAAGCACCGCGCTTGTTTCAAAATATAAGTTTGGCATATAGTGCGCGTTGCCAATCGTTTTGACCGCTTCCGCCAAGCTGTAAAAATAGGCGGCGGAAGTGCCGAGTGCGACAAGGACATCCATGTTCGCGCTTTTATTTCTTAATGAGCGATACGCGCCAACGTAGAAAGGACCGCCGATATAAAACTGCACAGGTGTCGCGAACAGAAGCTGCACCCATGGATTCATCAGCCAATCGGGCATCGGCAAACCAAGGTCAAATGGCAGATGCGCGATCATCGTATAAAGAAGCGGAAGCGATAAAACGATGGAAATCATAAGCTGCCGCTGTTTTTGTTTCAGCTGTTCTTCTTTAACCCCTGCTCCCTCTTCTTCCTTCCGCACTTGTCCTTTGTAGCCAAGCTTTTTGATTTTCTCTAAAATCGCCTCAACGGATATGATGCCTTCGTTATATTCGACAACCGCGCTGTTTGTGGCTAAATTGACCGTGGCGCGTTCCACTCCTTCCATGCGCTGCAAGCCTTTTTCAATGCGCGCTGCACAAGCAGCGCACGTCATTCCTTCGATATCGAGCATGACCTTTTCCGTTGCAACACCGTATCCGAGCTTTTCGATTTTCTCTTGAATATCGCGGACGCTTTGCTTCGCCGGATCATATTCGATCGTCGCTTTTTCCATCGCTAAATTAACGTTTGCTTCGACTCCGTCCATCTTATTGAGCACTTTCTCAATGCGGCTTGAGCAGGCGGCGCATGTCATGCCAGTAATATGCAGCGTCACATGCTTTTTCTCGCCCATCGCGCTTCCCTCCCTATTTCGAAAATTGGTTGATGACGGTCATTAATTCCTGTATCGATTCATCGCCGTTGCCTTCGCGAATCGCTTTGGCGACGCAATGACGAACATGCCGTTCCAGCAAATGCAATCCGACTTTATGCAGCGCCGCTTCAATCGCGGAAATCTGGATTAAAATATCAATACAATACCGGTTATCCTCCACCATTTTTTGCACCCCGCGCACTTGCCCCTCGATGCGCTTTAAACGCTTGACAATGTTCGCAATTTCTTCTTCCGTGCGCGGTACCATTTTAGGATTAGGATGATGCTCTTCCGAGTGATTCATGTTTTTCACCTCATTCGATCATTCTATATACATTATACCGGTAATGGGTATAAATATCAATTGGAACGCCTTGCTTTTTTCTTAACACAGTTGCTGTGCCGTTACGCTTGTCCTTGATAATCACGTTGATAATAACTTTGCACATCTGGAACCACTAATATTATTTCAACTCCCATTCCTTTTCGAGATGTTTTTATTTCGCTAAAATAGTGGTTACTCGAAATAACATCTTCTTTAGTTAAAAGCAAGTTAAGATTTTCTGTTTTAAACATGGCACTGCTTTCATTTTGAGAAGATAAATCCAAGCGAATGACATTCTTGTAAAAATCAACAGACCTTTGCAAATCTTTCACAAACAATTCCAGGCGGATATTTACCGTCATTTCCATTACCTCCAACCAAACATCCTTGTCATTTTAATGCCACCGATCGACTATTTCGAACAAGAACCTTGTCTATTCCTAGTCCCATAAATAAAAAAGCCCTGCCAAACGGCTCGGGAGTTCAAAGATGGCGCTGAACCGAGGGTGATATTTTCTTCTTTTCCTCAATATCGCCCCTTATCGCCGAGCTACTTTAGGGCTTCAATTTTTGTTAAGATATATTAAATTTCATTGTCGATTTTCATTTTTTTCAGTACGATTATGTTTGCGATTAGTGCAATAAAACCTGTAACAGCAAATATGGCAGGAACCAATAATGAATAAGATGATCGAGCTTCAATCATTAAACGATACACTCCGAAAAGACAAAGAACAAGGCTACTGATTAGTCCAATAACTACTTTCGCCTTTTTATTGATGTTAAACACCTCCAAAAATTAGAAGTAACAATATTACAAATATAATGATAACATTTCTGCCGCTGTCCTACCAGTAAATTACAATAACAAATATTTTCGGTGTGGCAAAAGTCTTTCACATTTAATCTTCCATCTTTTTCTTCTGCATTTACCGCTATTTCTCCCAGCGCAATCTCAATGATTCCACCTTGCTTTCATGAATACTAACTGATAAAATGCACCAAGAACCATCGATGATGATAGAAAGGAAGACAAATGGTGAAAAAAAGAATAGCCTTATACGGGATCATTTCGCTTACATTACTGCTTTTTTTATTTGGCACATATAAATTAATGAATGCAAGAACATACCAGTTATTTGGAGGATTAACCAGTCACGTAGAAACAAACCAAAAAGCAGTTGCGCTAACTTTTGATGACGGGCCGACAAAAAATGTTGAAAAAATATTGCCCCTTTTAGATAAATACCATGCGAAGGCTACCTTTTTTGTGACTGGAAAGGAACTGAAGAAAAATCCAAAACTCGGAAAAAAGATAGCGGAGTCTGGACATCAAATCGGAAATCATACATATTCTCATCAACGAATGATTTTCAAAAAACCTTCTTTTATCAAGCAGGAAATTGAAATGACCAACCAATTAATCCGGAAGACAGGTTACAAAGGGAAAATAGACTTCCGCCCGCCTTATGGAAAAAAACTGATTGGCTTACCCTATTATTTGAAAAAACATCATATCGAAACCATAACATGGGGCCTTGAGCCCGACACCTATTACTCTTCGGTTTTGGACAAAGTGAACTATGTTAACAAACATGTAAAACCGGGGGCTATCATTTTGTTGCATCCAATGTATGATAATACTGGCAATGAACTAAAAACGATTGAAGGGATATTAGATTCTCTTTCAAAAAAAGGCTATCAATTTGTCACGGTAAACAAACTACAGAAGTTACATCATCAGTAATGATAGGTATTGTTTCAAAAAGTAGAAACTGTTACTAGCTTGCACGCATTTTCTTCCGCCATTTCCCCTTCCTCTCCGGCGTGAAAATGGTGAAGCACGATGATGTCAGACGTGTATTCTCATGTAACGCTTAACATGCACGAACAAGCATGGCGGCAACATATGCATCACCCTAAGAAATCACGCTTCATGCCAGAGTAGCGCCCCTTTTTCCTAACAAACGATCGATTGTTATTCATTGTTATTTATCATCCGAGACATCAAGCATCCACTTATCCCCCATTTTCAGCAGTCAAGAGTGATACATAAAAAAGCGGGAGCCATCCCGCTTTTTTTGGTGGCCGCCAAATTCTCCATTATCTCCTCTCATGAAGCTTCATTCCCTCGCATCATCCCGCATAAACTCTTTCCAGCAGCGTGGAGAGCAACAAACATCCATCTTCACGAGCTGCACCATGATTTTTTTAGTAAACAAGCGAGATCATAAAATTATCATTTGTTTAGGTGGTTTCATGCCTGCCGTCGGATACCGGTGATTTGACGACGGGCCATTTCTCCTTCCGCAATGCGTTTATCAGCTCCGGTCCTGCATGCAAGTGGTCCTGTACCAGCTCTTTTGGAGTCAGCGCCATCCACTGGTTCAGCGACACGTCGGCGTAACGGTCACTCTTGAATATTTCAAAAAACCATAGGCTTTGGTCACCGGTGTTCTGGATATAGTGACCGTAGGCGCGCGGTACATATCCTACATCACCGGCCCGATAATTGAAAGTCCTGGCCGTGCCATTCGCCGCGAACACAGTCATGCGCGCCATGCCCGTGAGATAATACTGCCACTCATCGCTATTCGGATGCCAGTGCATTTCCCTCATCCCGCCCGGCTTGACTTCTACCAGCGCCGCCGCAATCGTAATCGAAACAGGGAAGTTGGTGGAATCAACGATGCGTACCGTCCCGCCCGGAGTTACGATCGGCTCCTGTGCGAGCAGCCGATGCGTGAAACTCTTTGGCACAGTACCGTAAGGATCCGGTACATGATGGCTTTTCAGCGGGCCGGGCACCTTTGCTTGGAAAATGTATCGTTGTTTTGTAGGAATGTGGGCAAAGACGCTTTCCGGTACACCGAAATTCGCGGCTAGCACGTCCTTTGGTGTGTGCGCAAACCAGTCAGTAATAGTGAAGGTATCGAACTCAGAGAAGCTGCCGTCGTCGAAGACGAGCAGAAATTCACAGCCTTCCTCCAGTCCTTGAATCGAGTGTGGAATTCCAGCGGGAAAGTACCACAAATCCCCCGCGCTGACATCGGCTATAAAGTTCCGCCCGTCCTGGTCGACTGCAGTGATGCGTGCACGCCCCAAAATCATGTAGGCCCATTCTGCTTGCTTATGCCAATGCAACTCGCGCACGCCGCCTGGCGTCAGCCGCATGTTTACCCCCGCAAGAGCGGTTGCGATCGGCAGCTCTCTAACCGTTACTTCCCGCGACCAACCACCGTGATTTAACTGCATATGGGTATCGGAAAAAGAGAACTTTAAATTGGGGATCGTTCCGGCATCAGTGGCTGGTGGAACTAGCATATCGGGATTCTCCAGATCCCTCATAACATCTCGAGGACCGAAATCGGTCGCGCCGGCGCCATCATCCCTTATCGGCTGCGGCACATTTTCGTACGGAGCTGGATGACTCGGGCGTTTTTTCATTCAGATATACTCCCTTCACTAATATTATTGAATAAAAAATTGTGTATTGTCATATAACAGAAATTTATGAGGAAGATTTTAAAAATATATCAATTCCTGTAAAAACGCCCTGGCTCTTTGAATGAAAGCCGGGAGATCAGCGGAAAAATCGGATAATGATGAGGATTGGTGCGTCGGATGGAGATTTGTGAATGGCTAAATGCTTATCCCGTTATTCGTTGAACGGCGGCTCCCATGATTGATGATGCAGCTTAAAACTCGGCACTGGTTAGCACGATGAAAAAGCGGAAACTTTACTTCACCTTCTTGCTTTTATGGACAAAGCAGAGGGTGTAGAGTTACACCCAGTTAAGCAGAATACCGCTTAACGAAAAATAATGTTTTAATAAATTAAATCATAACCTGCCTCACCAAAAATCTGAATATTTTCTGAAGCAAATAAAAAGCCCTTCTCGGATGGAGACAGGGCTTTTAAACTGACAGCACCCTCTAAATCGAGTGCTATTATGTTGTTCCTCATTTAATTTATGGAATGATCACGATTCTTTTCCCATGAAAATCGGTGCGTTTCCACACACTTTCAATCTCTTTAAGCGGGACTGTTTCAATGTCCATACTCAGCTTTCCTTCCTTTATCCACTCCCACACCTGATTGGTGGCTTCATTGATCGCCTCAGGTGCCCAACCAGTAGCTGCTCCGTAAATCTCAAGTCCCGAGGTTCGCAATGTATCCGCGGAAAGCGAGATGGTCGATCCTGCCTTCTCTCCAATTTGTACAAGCCGCACCCTCCGCGACGCCGGAACAAGTTCATGAGGAACGAACGTTTTGAGCAGTATTTCCGTCGGACGCCCCCACAAAAAATCAAGGATGACATCATAACCTTCTCCCGCTTCCTTTTTAAATGAATCTGCAAGCTCCTCATCGGACTGTTTAAGATCGATGACAGCATCCGCGCCCAGCTCCAAAACCCGTTTCAGCGACTCCGGATTGCGTCCAGTCCCAACGACCCGCCCTGCGCCTAACAACTTGGCGATCTGGACGGCCAGTTTGCCGGATACTCCCGTCGCCCCATTGATCAGAACCGTTTCGCCTTGTTGAAGCTTAGCCCCCCATTTCAAATGTCAAAGTAGAATAGAGATTCTTCGATTGCTGAGCCAAAAGCAGTCTTGAAGATGAAACTGTCGAGGAGAGAAATACGATGGCATTAAGAAAGGAACAAATTATAGAAGAAGCTCTGCAATTGCTCAATGAAAGTGGCCTTGAGGGCGTAACACTGCGAAAACTGGCGAAAAGGCTGGGAGTTCAAGCTCCGGCTTTATATTGGCATTTTAACAATAAAGCCGCTTTGGTTAACGAAATGGCCGAAGCGATTTTGCAGACGGAATTTGCGGACTTACAGCCGCGAGGTGATGGTGAGCCTTGGCAAGATTGGCTGATCCGCACTCTTAACCGTTTGCGTAAAGCCATGCTCTCATATACCGATGGTGGGCGCGTTGTCGCGGGTGCCCATTTATCATTGACGATGGCTAAAATATCCGAAGTGGCTATCCAATCACTTCATAGTGCCGGCATCAGCCTTCGGGAAGCCCGCTTAATCGTTTTGGCCGCGACCCATTACACTTTCGGGTATGTGATCGAGGAGCAAACCACTCTACCTTCACCTGAGGAAATTAAAGACTTTGATTTCGAACAGTTTAAAAAGGAACATCCGTTGATGGTTCAAAGCATAGAAGAATATTTTTCTTCAGGCCGAACCGTTGACGATCTTTTTAATGATGGTTTGAAGATTATAGTTGGTGTTTAGAACTATTTAAAACAAATAAATCCCTGCCTAAATGACAGGGATTTATTTGTTTTAATTGGCTTAAAGACGGCCGGGCATACCAACGGCTATTATATCTCATATGGACGATATTTTTTAATTCCTTCTGCAGCTGCTCCAATAAACTTTCCTTTTTTCATCGTTTTATTGGCTTTCGCTTTTCTAAAATTATTCATGCAGGAAGGCGCTGACGTGCAACGTTTTCCGCTTCTTTTTCTGGCCAAACATGTAAATGCCATTTTAAAATCTGCTTGCTGCTAAAATGGATCAGGAATCAGAGAAACAGCAAAGAAGTCAAAAGGATTAAAGCATTCCCCATTTCCGTTCGTATTCCACTCTTAATATATAATCATCCTTGTTGAAACCGTGGCTGGACAAAACATCAAGCGCTTCGTTAAAATCATACGTATCTGTTTCCATTATAATTTTGTCCTTTTTGCCATAAACAATCCAATGATCGTGTGCTTCCTGCAAAAGATCCATCATGCTGGCGATCTTCTCCAAATGAGCCGATAAAAAAGCATGGAGTTCTCTGACGGAGCGGGAATTCATTTGGCGAATATGGCGCAACTTTTTTAAAGGCATTGCATGACGAGGAAAAATCTCAAAAATAAAGCAAATTTTTTGCTTGCAAGTCCATTGATTCTTCTTCATCCTCACTTCCTCCGCCACATTCATGTTTACCTTAAGGAAAGAGGGCCTGTGCAGAGGCGCACTTTCCACAGACCCTTTCTTTCATAAGTATTACAGATTTGCCCAGTAAGAGCCCAAGAGAAGAATGGACAGAATGTATCCTAAAACCACGTTTACCGCAACCCCTGAGCTGAATGCGACAAAAGGTTTCCAACCAACCGATGTCAATTGTTTGAAGCGGGTTGTCAATCCAATCGATAAAAAGCAAAAAGTAAAAGCCCATGTCCGCAATTCTTTAATCGGCGCCACAATATCCGCATTAATCGCATCGGTGCTGGCTGTTGAAACGCTGGCGAGAATGATGGTCACAATGGCTGAAGCGGCAAAAAAGCCAAGCACAAACTTTGGAAACCGGCGCCATATTTCAGAGGCATCTGCTTTCGTTCCTTCTTCTTTCTTTTCCCACCGAGTGATAGAAATGAATGCAAGAATAAAGCACCACACCCCAATAAATATATCGCGGCCGATCACCTTCATCAGGGTAAACGCCGTGAGCGCTTTATCACCAAATGCACTGGCTGCCGTGATCCCTGCGGCATCGGCAAATTCCGATGTGCCGATCCACGCCCCTGCCGGTCCTGCCGGTATTTTGAGCCATTTTATCATAAATGTAAGAGCAAAAATCATGACAATCGCCCAAATCACAACAAGTGATATCGAAACAGAAACGTGCTCTTTCTTCGCTTTTACGGAGCTACCGACAGCGATCGAAGCGGAGACACCGCATATAGAACCTCCTGCCCCCAATGTAGCTGCAAATCGTTTATCCAAACCTAGCTTGGAGCCGACGAAGTAAATAGTGGCAAAGGTAACGACAGCTATGATCGTCGCCTGAAGAATGGCGACAGGTCCCGCTTTGACAATGAGCGTAAAAGGAAGTGTCGCACCAAGAAGCACAATGCCTACTTTCACATAAAGCTCTGTCCGCAATGCTGCTTCAAACCAGTCAGGAATCGGAATAATATTGCTTATAACAAGCCCTATCGCAAGGGCAATGAGCGGTGCTTCCAAAGTATATCGTTGCGCCCATTCCCATGAACTAAAAATATTGATCAATATACTAAGTATAAATAAAACGATAAATCCAGAAACAAATTGACTAACTTTAACACGCAAAAAGAATACAGCAATCGAAAATAAAATGGAGAAAGTGATAAATAAGAGAACAATGGATCCAAAATGATGGCTTAATGCATCCGTTAAAGTATGAATGTCCCCCCATTTAGGAATTTGTGCCGTAAGCACTTTAATCGAATGGCCTGCCGACCAAAGGACTACGGCCAAAATGACAAGAAAGAGGCCGATCCATACCGCCCACCAATCTTCTTTGCGAATGAATTCCGCCCATCCGCTTTGGATAGCCGGCAATGCTCTTTCATCAGATAAGTTCGTTTTATGCATCCATTAACACCCCCTTATCAATTTGGAAAAGGTTTCATTGCACATTACACTAAAGTAAATTTTATTATACCCATTTGTTTACTAGGATTAAATGTGATAAAAAATGTTGCGCCACCGTCTCACCCCCGTTTTCTTTGCTCAATAAAGAATAAGTGCCTGTCATGTGAACTTTGAAACAAACATATGCTTTTTTGAAGTGAAGTATAACACGTTCGCACATTAAAATCAACATAAAATTCAGAATAAATAAAAGATATATGGCATTGTCTTACAGGATTCTTCTTTTCTCACTTTCGATTGAGTATATTGACATAAATAAACATTGCCATCGTCCCTAACACGATGATGATTGCAAATATATACCCTGTGAATGAACCAATATATTCAAGAGTAAATGGAAAAATAAAGACAAGTATGCCAACGAATATAGAAAACATGCCCATTGCTTTTGCTAATTTTTCTTTATCACCTTCAAAAGTTTCCTCATCATAACCTGCTATAAGGAATAATTTCTTTTTTGTCCAAATTAAATACCCCAGTAAAATCATCAATAAACTAGCAATGCTACAAATAATCACCCCAAGATACCTTGTATCCCCCCAAAAAGCAACTTACATTGTTCTTATCCACTGATAAATCTATAACAAGATATAACAAATTTTTCTGAAAATATCAATAAGTGAATAATAACCCTTTTCTATTCGCGTAAAACATAGGAAAAGAGAGAATACAGATTCGGGTCAATGATAACCGCGAAAACCTTTCACGCGAGAAAACAGCAAAAAAGGCCCTATCCCGCATCGTTAGCGAATACCGCCGTTACATTGGAATATGAGTAAAAGCTTGGGCCGATGACGACACACCACCTACTCCGCCTGAATAAAAAGAAATTGGGGCAGATTAGCTTATGTTAAAATGCTACCGTGCTAGGCAGAAATGAAAGAAAATGTTCATGCGGTTGCAAAGCGGTTTGCTTCCTCCCCGGCGGCCATAACAAACGAAATGGAATTCCCTCGCGAACAAAATGAAATCGCCGTTGGCAAAAATTAGAGGCCATTTCCAATGAAAATTTCATGGCTAACGTGGGCGCCAGGCGAAAAGCCAAAAAGCCGCATCCCTGATGCAGAAGGGATTACGGCTATGTGTTTGATTATGACGGAGCGTGATTAACGAAGATTGAACCCTTTTCCTTCTACAAATTCTTTCATATACGTGCGCACAGGGCTGCTGAGCATGTTGGCCATCTGCCCTGTCCATGTATCGCGGCGTTTGCCGTTTGTCCGCTGCTCGTAATACGCGGAAACAATATCATTATATTGTTTCAGCTGTGCTTCGAATTTAGTGCGGTCTTGCTCATATGTTTCTTCATGGTATATGTGTTCAAACGGCAGGCGCGGTTTTTTGTCAGGCTGCTGTGCCGGGTAACCGACGGCAAGCCCGAAAAGCGGAATGACCCGTTTCGGCACTTTCAACAGTTTGCACACTTCCGGCAAATTGTTGCGCAATCCGCCGATATAGCAAATGCCAAGCCCCATTGATTCAGCGGCGATCGCTGCGTTTTGTGCCGCCAATGCCGCATCAATGAGCGCGACCATAAATTTTTCCGTGCTTTCCAGCGATGGCAGCACATCTTGCTGTTCCATTTCCCCGATCACTTCATGGCGGTGAAAATCGGCGCAAAACACGAAGAAATGCCCGTTATGTTCGACATAAGACTGGTTTCCCGCTAATCCCGCAAGCTTTCGTTTCGTCTCTTTATCCTTCACGCCAATGATCGAATATGCTTGCACAAAACTTGATGTCGACGCCGCTTGCGCGCATTCGACGATCGTGCGAATTTGCTCGTCCGTTAACGGGCGGTCTTCAAATTTCCGGATGGAACGGTGCTGCAAAATCGTTTCAATGACTGCATTCATCATACATGCCCCCCTATTTGTTATAAATCACTTTGCTTTTTATAATACCAAAAAATAGTTGACTCTTCCCAAGTTGCTTATTTATCATCGCCATTATCCACCATGTGTTCTTCACCGTGTTCCACGTAGTGTTTAAGCATCGCCATTTTGTTATCCCAAAATCGCTCATAAAAGGACAGCCATTCCTTTAATTCCAACAGCGGAGTCGGTTCAAGGCGGTATCGCGTTTCCCTGCCGACTTTTCTTTCCTTCACAAGCCCGGCATCCGCCAAAATCCGCAAATGTTTCGATACAGCTGTTCGGCTGATGGGAAAATGGCGGCTGATGGCGGTAACAGGCATTTCCTTATCAGCCAACAATCGCAGTAGCGTGCGCCGGGTAGGATCAGCGATGGCCTGGAAGACATCATGCTTTTGCGATAAAGCAGCCATATACTATACTACTCCTCGACATACGCTCCCAAAGATTGGCAAAGCTTGGCCCATCCCTGATCCATTCGATTGCGCACAATCGTATGCGACTCGCCGAATTCCGTCACCTTATTCGCCTCCCAGCCGGAGTGGATAAGCGTAAATTCTGTTTGCTGCTTATTCAGCTCTTTCAGCACAAAAGTAACCGTCCAATCTTTCCCCCAGCGAAAAGACAGGCGGTGAGGCGGCTCGACTTCAATTACTTTACACGGAGACATCCCAAAAGGCCCAGCATTTAAATGAAACTCATAGCCGACAACCGGCTGAAGATCATTCGGCATAAACCAAGCTGCGAGCCCCTCTGAAGTGGAAACAGTCTTCCAAACTTTTTGAATCGGCGCTTGAAAAACCATTGTATGGCAAATCTGCGGCAACATGCCGTTTGCTGCGTTTTTTTCTGCTGTCATTGTTTTAACCTCCACATTTTCATTACGAAACTTTTCGGTTTCATTTCAATTATATGAAACCATTTGGTTTCATGTCAATCATCGATGACAAGCTTATTGCTTCCCTTCCCCCCCAATGTTGCAACATCTCCTAACAACCAAATTGGCAATAAAAAAGAGGTAGACAACAAAATTTGCCGCTACCTCCCGCAAGCCCGAACAGCCTGCTTGCTAATCACATCTTATTTGTCAGCGACCTTTTTATAAACGGCATAAGAATATACTATCGGCACGATGGTGATACAGGCGATCGAAGCAATGAGAAGCGCAGCGCGAATGGAGGATGGAGCAAAGGGAGATACGGCGATAATGATTCCGCCAATGAAAAATACTTTGCCGCCAAACCGGTGCGTGCGCGCCCACACCGCTTCGTCCGCCAGCGTCCACGGCGTGCGGATGCCCATGAAATAATTCGCTTTAACTTTTGGCATATAATTTCCAAGAATGACAAACAGCAGGCCTAACCCTATATTCACAATCCAATCCATATTGACATCATAGCCAAGACCGCTAAAAATAATGGCGAGATGAATACAAACGAAAAACGTTAACGATGCATTCACAAAAATGCGATACGCGCCGGCAAATTTTTCATAATTCTCTTTACGCGGATCAATTTTCGCCACTCCAATCAATATCCCATAAATCCATATCAAGAGAATCGGGCCAAATAAAACGGCGAAAAGCTTTGATGAATAGCCATCCACTTCCCCCGAAAAGTTCCAATGAGTCGGAACTTCCGCCGGCAGCCGCGGATACGCCCATAAGGAAAGCCCTGCACTAATGATGAGCAACAAGAGAAAATACCAATGCTTTTTCATTCCTTTTCCCCCTTCCCTTCCTGCAAAGATAAAAGCCATGCTAGCACATCTTGCAGCACTGTCGTGTTGATAGAGTAGTAGATGTACTGCCCTTTTTTTTCGGCGTGCACTAAATCCGCCTGCTTTAACAAATTCAGATGATGGGAAATGCTTGGTTTGGAAATGCGGAAATGATCAGCGATTTCTCCTGCGGTTAAATCTTTGTTTTTTAACAGGTTGAGGATGTCTCTTCTCGTCGGATCCGCCAGCGCTTTATAAACATGATTCATTTTCATACTATGTTCACCATCATTATTTTGTTATTTAGAAAATTACCTAACTATTTAATTATAGAATACGAAATATTTTCATTTTTGTCAATAATATACCAAAATAAAAACGTTTGGCCATATCGTTAATCGGAAAAAGCGTCCCGTTTCGGAACGCTTTTTATCGCCATTATTCCGTAAATTTTCCTTCTTGGTAATCGCGGATCGCCTGGCGAATTTCCTCTTGCGTGTTCATTACAAATGGTCCATAAGCGACAACCGGCTCGTTGATCGGCTCGCCAGCATAAAGGAGGACGCGCAGTTTTTCTTTAGCGGTGACGGTAAGCTCACTTTCCGGTTCGTTTTCGGCGCGGCTTAAAAACAACACTTGCCCCGCTTTTCCTTCCGTGGCATCGGCGCCGAATGTTCCGCTCCCTTCAAGAATGTACAGAAAGCCGTTGTAACTTCCTGGAAGATCTTGTACGACACTTGCTCCCGGATCTAAGATCATTTCGACCATTGTCACTGGCACATGGTTGAGCGTTGGTGCTTTTACCCCTTGCGACGATCCGGAAAACACGCGGATCAGCGCCCCATCTTCTTGGCGGACCGGCATGTCTTCTGCCTTTAAATTTTGATAGCGCGGTTCCGCCATTTTTTGCGCGCTCGGCAAATTAATCCATAGCTGCAAACTATGCACTGTCGTGCCGCGAACCGGATCTTCCTTATGAATGACGCCTTTGCCTGCTGTCATCCATTGCACGTCCCCCGGCCCTAATGTTCCGTGGCCGGCTTTGCTATCAAAATGTTCGAGCTGCCCGTCTATGACATACGTAACCGTTTCAATTCCGCGATGCGGATGAAAGTCAAACGTTCCTCTTTCGAAAATATCCTCCATTAACAATAAAAACGGATCGTATTCTTCCCAATTTCCAGGCTCTAACACTTGGCCGCTGCGGTGAATTGGGCTGTTTGTCTCGATTTGCACTGTTTTCACGCGGCGGATGCGACGCTGCACCGGCATCTTGTTCTCCCCCTTATCTGTCGTAAACAAATTCATTTGTATCGTACTCCAACAGAGCTGATAATTGCAAACGATTTATTTCGCCACCTCTAACGGGATTATTATTTAGTTATTTCGTTTGCCGCTTCTTCTCATGCGTTTTGCCCTTTGGAACCGTCCAGCGAAATTCTTTTTGAAAACAAAAGCTCAGGGCACAGCAAGCGCTCCCTTTCTGCCATCCGTGTGTTTTTACTGCATCTTCCACGATAATTTGCTTCTTTTCTTGCCAATATAATTTATAGAAAAAAATATTTTACTTTACAAAAGTAAGTTTGTTACATTATTATATTAATGTTCAAACGTTATGTTACACGTATTGCCGTTCGCATAGTGTTTGACAAACGCAATAAATTCATCGCAATGAAAGGAGAAAAAAACATGGCCAAACTATTGTACATTACGGCAAATCCAAAACGGGAAGAAGAATCTTACAGCTTATCCGTCGGCAGAGCGTTTCTGAACGCTTATAAACAGCAAAACCCGCAAGATGAAATTATCGAATTAGACCTTTACCGCACCGATATCCCTTATATCGATGCCGACGTGTTGAACGGCTGGGGCAAATTACAGCAAGGACAATCATTTGACCAATTAAGTGCAGAGGAAAAACAAAAAATAAGCCGCATTAACGAACTAACCGATCAATTCATCAGCGCGGATAAATATGTGTTTGTCACACCAATGTGGAACTTTAGTTTTCCACCGAAAATGAAAGCATATATTGATACAATTTGCATCGCAGGAAAAACGTTCCGTTACACTGAAAATGGTTCAGTAGGGCTATTAACAGGAAGAAAAGCAGTGCACATTCAAGCGCGCGGCGGAATTTATTCAGAAGGGCCAACGAAAGAAGTAGAATTTGGCGACCGTTATTTACGGGCAGTGCTTGGCTTTATCGGCATTACTGACGTTCAATCCGTTATCGTTGAAGGAATGGCGCAATTCCCGAATGAAGCCGAATCCATTAAGGAAAACGCGATCAAGCGCGCAGAACAAGTAGCGAAAAACTTTTAATGAGAGTAATTTTGGCCTGTTCCGTTAATCGGGACAGGCCATTTTGCTGAAGTCATCAACACCGTGTAACAAGAAACAGGCAAAACATTGTCTTTCAGGCGCTCCGAGTTCACTGTGCCTTAAGAAGTTTTCACACTCATCAAAGCGCAGCCTCATTTTCCATAAAAACTAAAAAGCTTGCCGATGTGCATCGGCAAGCTTGCGTTTCCATTCATCACATTATCCATAGGTAATCTTATATAATGGCGGAGGAGGAGGGATTCGAACCCCCGCGGGCTGTGACACCCCTATCGGTTTTCGAAACCGACCCCTTCAGCCGGACTTGGGTACTCCTCCAATTCAATGATGGAGCCTATCGGATTCGAACCGACGACCTCCTGCGTGCGGGGCAGGCGCTCTCCCAGCTGAGCTAAGGCCCCATCACGAATGATCGGGAAGACAGGATTTGAACCTGCGACCTCATGGACCCGAACCATGTGCTCTACCAAGCTGAGCTACTTCCCGATAGCCTGCCGCAACCGATCGCTTTGCTCTTTCGCTTGCGGCAATTATTATTCTAACGAAAAAAATAAAAAAGTCAATAGATTTATCATCTTTTTTTTCGTTCACTCTTAAATTCATTTATTTTTTATTATTAGCAAAATAAAAAATATTCTCTACTGCGACTATGTTTGGCAAAAGAAGGACGAAACCTTTAAACCATGCTGATTGGTTTCGCCCCTTTCTTTTTTTAATTTTAATATACATCGCGCTTCGTAAATACTATAAACGCAATGACAAGCGCCGCAAGCCCCCATGCCGCTAACACCGCCATGGAAAAACCGAGCGTCATTCCATTGATTGGCGGCGCCGTTCCATTGATGTAATCCGTAAGGCGAAGATTGACCATAAACAAGTATTTCGCCGATTCCCATGAGGACACCATATTGGACAAAATCGCTCCGGAAATCAACGCAGCAAGCATAATTCCCATCACCGCGGCGGTGCTGCGCATCAACACAGAAAGCATGAACGTCAATGTTCCAACGACAATCGAAACAAACCAGGCAAGCCCCAATTCGATTAACACATATTTCCATTGAGGGAGCAAATGAACCCCTTCCGTATTTAACTCTTCCCCATTAATGGTGAAACCGGTGAGCAATGGCAGCCGCCATCCTTGATACCCGAATACCATTCCTGAAATCACATAAGAAAGTATGGCCACCGTCAGCAAAATAAACGAAATCGCCAAAAAAAGAGCTATGTATTTGCTTAGCAAAACCGTTCCCCTTTTCACCGGCCTTGTCAGCAAAAGCTTGATCGTTCCGCCGCTTGCTTCTGAGGATACCAAATCGGCGGCAACGACCATGACTAAAAGCGGGAGAAACAAATCGATCGCATTTTCGATAAACATGCGCATAAACGTCGGCGCGCCAGGGGCAGATGGGTTGATGTCATGTTCCAAATAGTATTGCTGCTGTTGAAGGCGGATTTGCAAATATTTCCGCCATTCCTCCGAAATGCTGCTCGAACTAAGCCGGTTTTGCGCGTCGATAATTTGCTGTTGGAGCTGTGTCCGCCAATCACTCGTCCCTAAACGTTCTTGCAGCTCCTTGACTTGTTTAAATTGTGCATATGTAAACAGGGAAACAAGCACGGCGACAATCGCGGCAATGACGAACAGGCGCTTTTTGCGGACAATTTTTAACATTTCGTTGTAGACGAGGTTATTCAATTGTCTCTCCTCCTGTTAATTCGATAAACAAATCTTCGAGCGTCGGCAGTTTCGGCTGGATTTCATGAACGTCGATCCCTGCTTCGACAAGCTTTTTGTTCCAAACGGAAAGTTTGTTTGGTTCGTACGGAGTGATCAGCGTGTCCCCATCTGTTCGAACCATCGACGCTTCCGCCGCCAATACCGTTTTTGCCGCCTCCAGCGGCTCGGCTTTCCACACGACGCGCGCTTGCTCCTTTAATAAATGTTCCACTGTATCAATCCGAAGCATTGCCCCTTTCGCCATAATCGCCACACGGTCGCACATCAGCTGAATTTCGCTTAATAAATGGGAAGACACTAAGACGCTTAATCCTTCCGTTTCCGCCAAAAACCGGATAAATTCACGCATTTCGCGGATGCCGACCGGATCAAGCCCGTTGGTCGGCTCGTCCAAAATCAACACTTTCGGCTTTCCCAACAGCGCCTGGGCTATGCCGAGACGCTGCCGCATCCCGAGCGAATACGTGCTAACGCGGTCATGAATGCGGTTTTGCAGCCCAACCAATTCGACCACTTCGTTTATTCGCTTTTTCGGGATATCTGGAACCATGCGCGCAAAATGTTCAAGATTTTCCCAGCCGCTTAAATACGGATACAGCTCGGGATTTTCAACGATGCAGCCAATATGGCGAATCGCTTTTGTAAACTGGCGCTCAAGATCATAGCCGCAGATGGAAATGCGTCCGGATGTCGGCTTGATGAGCCCGACAAGCATGCGGATCGTTGTCGTTTTTCCTGCGCCGTTCGGCCCCAAAAAACCGAACACTTCTCCTTCCTTCAGTTCAAAGGAAATCCCTTTAATAATTTCTCTGCGGCGAATCGTTTTGCGCAAATTTTCCACGATTAATGTCGCCTGCTTCGTCACTTTTCGTCCCCCTCTGTGAATGTAATCAAAGAAGCGACGCGTTCGCCAATCCGCTTGTAGCCTTCCTTATTCGGATGGAAATGATCGCTGTACAAATAATCATTAACATGAAGGGCAAACAAATCAAATGTCGGAACAGCGATAATATTGGAATAGCGAGCCGCTGTTTCTGCTGAAGCAAAATTCCACTGCCGTACGATCGCTGACGTTTGCTTCGCATCGGCGAGATCGCTAAATGGATTGTAAAGCCCGATGTAAAAAACGACGGCATCTTTGTTGATGCGGCGAATCGTTTGAAAAATGCGGTCTAAATTGCGCAAATACGAAGCTTTTGCTTGTTCAATCTGCTTTGGCGCAAGCTTCAGCGCTTCCCCACCTTGAAATAAATCATTGCCGCCGATCGTCATGACAATAATGTCGGCTAATTTCAACTGCCGCTCGATTTCGGCTTGTCCTAATTGCTGAAGAAGTCCGGCAGACCGCTGCCCTTTTATAGCCAAGTTTGTGACGCGAATCGGCTTCGCCGTTTTTTGGCGGAGCTGATCAACCATATAGCCGACATATCCTTTTCCGCTTTCATCTCCCGTTCCTCTTGTCAGCGAGTCGCCGAGGGCAACAATATAAATTCCACGGTTATCCGTTTTCTCCTCTTTTGGATATTTTGCCGTGCCTGCCGGCGGCGCTTTGGCGGCAAAAAATTGGTCTTGAATCGCCATGGCGAGGCCGCCAAGCCATAATATTCCTGCCAGCGCGGATACAATCGTGATGATGCCAACAATACCGCGGCGCATGCAATCATCCTTTCTTCTTTGCCTTTATTGTTTTATCATACAACATTTTTTTGGCATTGCCTAACGTATGGCTTTTTTTATAAAAAAACAGCTTGGCGATAGCACCAAGCCAATAACACAGACATTGCCGTGCAAACGGCATTCCCAACCTGATAACATATATTGGCATCTGACTTTCTACCCTTGGCTAATGGTCTTTTGCAAATAATCGACAATTCCTTGCGAACATACTTGCAGATCGATGCGGATGATATCGTGCGCTTCGGATGGCGCCAAAATGTTTTTTGCTTGCAAAAAGTCGTTGACCTCTTGATATAGCGCTTGAAACACCGCTTGCGCTTTTTCATGCATCGGCGCGCCGGATTGCTCCGCCATCACCTTTTCTCCCGCCTCGATAAACTTTGGAAGCCAAAAACGGAGCTGTTCGAACGCCGTGCGGGGGTTTTCAAGCATGCCAAAATGACCGAAATAAATGCGTTCAGGCTGAAGTTGTTCGAGACGTTCCGCTGATTGCAGCATCGCCTCTGGCCG
Source organism: Parageobacillus thermoglucosidasius (assembly GCF_001295365.1). GTDB lineage: Bacteria > Bacillota > Bacilli > Bacillales > Anoxybacillaceae > Parageobacillus > Parageobacillus thermoglucosidasius. Next base: position 2,795,080 of record NZ_CP012712.1, read on the forward strand.
GAACTGATTCGGAGAAGTGGACGGCAAGCAATATTCCAAGCCATTTTTTAGCAACTGCGGATAAAATACCCCGATTGTATCACCGGTAAAAACACCGCGGCTGAGCGAATCGTAAATCGCAAAATGATGGTTGGCATGGCCAGGCGTATCGAAAAACGTCAATGTGCGCTTGCTGCTGAGCGTTAACGTATCGCCATCTTCCTTCACGATAAGCCGATCCTCCGGAACAGGCAAAACAGGGGAAAACAATTTATCAAATTTCTCGCCATATACTGCTTTCGCCCCAGCGATTAACCGCGACGGATCCGCTAAATGCCGTTTTCCTTTCGGATGGACGACGACGCAAGCATTCGGGCACTTTTCCAGCAGCACTCCAACACCGCCAGCGTGATCCAAATGAATATGTGTCACAATAATATAACGGATATCCGCCGGATCGATATGAAGCGCTTCCAATCCCTTTAACAAATGCGGAATGGAAGGGCTTGGCCCCGTCTCAATAATGGCAATCTCTTCTTCATGAAACACATATGTACCGGTTCGCTGAGCAACCCCTAAATCATACAAATCAATCATGGAAATGCCATATCCTAAATCAACTGGTTTTTGCATAATGTCATCTCCCATTTTTATAATTTATTTTAATATTCTAACAAATAAACAAGAGAATCTCCACAAATAAACAAGACATAAACGACTTCAGATAATCCATCTTCCATCGTTTATGTCTTATATGATCCATCATTCACAGCATAACCCTCTATTTCCGCATATTGTTTTGCAATAAAGGAATGTCTTGATGTGCCGGATAAACAGGCTGTTTTCCCTCAAGCATCAATGATAGAACGATTATCTCATCTATCCATCTGTTTTCATGCGTTTATGACGCCAGATCATTAGATAACGACATTTTCCGGTAGTTGCGAATCGCCAGCCATATCGAAACCGCCCAACCAATCACGATGATGCTGTATACAGCTGAGTACCATTTGTCAGGAGCTTCCCATGCTTGCAGCAATGTGCGAGCATTAGTAAAAATGATTAATCCTCCGACTAATACCCCGAGCAAATGGGATGGCAGCTTGCGGACGAGCCACGCAGCGATTGGCGCAGCGATGATGCCTCCTAACATAAGCGTTCCTACCCAAAACCAATTGACTTGTTCCCAGCCTAATGAAATGACAAATCCAATGGTAGCGGATAAAGCAACAGCAAACTCCGATGTATCGACCGTCCCAACGACTTTTCTCGCTTCTATTCCTTTGTTGGCGAGAAGAACAGGAGTGGAAATCGGCCCCCATCCTCCACCGCCAGTCGCATCGAGAAAGCCGGCCACTAAACCAAGAGGGACAAGCTGCTTATTCGAAAATTTCCGCGGCGTTTGTTGTTCTTGCCTAGCAGAAAGGAATAAAAACCGGTACATAATGTAAAATCCAAGCGCCAATAAAAATAAAGAAACATATGGCTTAATGAGATCGCCTGGAAGATTGCTTAAAAAACAGGCGCCGACAAACGCACCAAGCGAACCGGGAACAATTAATTTAAGCACCATGTCGCGGTCGACATTTCCAAATTTAATATGAGATGCACCCGAAGCTGCGGTTGTGACCACTTCCGCTAAATGCACTGAAGCAGAAGCGACCGCAGGAGTAATTCCAAATGCAAGCAACAGCGTCGTTGATGTAACCCCATATGCCATTCCAAGTGAACCGTCAATAAGCTGTGCGATAAATCCGACAATTACGAATACGATTAACTTTTTCACTCCATTCTCCCTCCGTCTGAAACGATTGAATATTTTTATCAATTAATACATTAATGCCAAGTATTCATAGTTGTCAACTATGTATTATAAAAAAATAAAATAAGATTCAGAATCATCATCGGAATCTATGTTGCCTAAAGGTGGACCACTGAAACGATCCGGCGGCCGCAGTCATATATATCGCCTCACGCCAAAACATGGCTAGTCCCGCTTGGTGCTGATCGACATTTTCCGAAAAGCGCTCCCCATAACATGCAAGCCATCAAATCCGCGAACCATGTCAAAGGTGCAATCATCAACACAATCAGCGCTCATTCTTTCCGCGATATATCCAGACGCTCCGCCATTGTAACGCGTTGTAAAACTCCTTTGATGCTGACGATCGGCAAATCGCAGATGCCAAACCCCGGCATGTTTTTTGATTCGTCCAAATATGCCGCCTGATCATTTATCATCTTTGCTATGATGGCATTGATCTTATAAAAGAAGTTTGCATTTGGAGCCTTTTTCTAAACATTAAGCAAGAAAACGTTGCAATTGTATATTTATGCTTTTATATTAATAAAAACAGCCGCCGGTAAAAATGGCAACAACCTGTCGGCAGCGGGCATCATCCATGTGCGTCATTATCAAGCGAATGGCGAAGATCAGCGCCTTGGCGAACATTAGTTTGAAAGAAAACTTGATAATTTAAAAAACAAACGGTAATCGAAGAAATGGCGGCAACAACAAGAAGCGTGAACACAATAAAAATTTGATATTTCACCGCAGCGATCGGTTCTGCCCCCGCTAAAATCATTCCCGTCATCGTTCCAGGAATTTGCACAAGCCCCATTGTTTTTAAAGAATCGATCGTCGGAATCATTGCGATTTTGACCGCATACTGTTTTATATTGTCGCGGTTATCTTGCTTCATCGTTTCTAATACGACGCTCGCGGCGACCATCGCCGTTCCGGAAAACATGCCGGCAACGGGAATGATGTATCGCGCCTGAAACGGAATAATGCGGCAAATCAGCCATAACATAATCGGGACTCCGACAGAAACGATCATGCTGAAAAAAACGAGAAAAAACGTGCGTTTTCTGTCATTCCCCCGCCTTGAAACGTTGAATGAGGCGACCGCGACCATCAATAGCACATAACCAATGATGACATACCATTTTTCAAGCGAAAAAAGATAAGAGATGCAATATCCTAATACAAGGAGCTGAGCAAATCCGCGCAACGAAGACCAAATAATGTCTTTTTCCAGTTTTAATGACTGTCGGTAAGATATAAATACCGGCACAAGACAGCCATATGGCAAAAAGTGACGCATGACTGATTTCGTTCAATCAAAGCACCTTCTTTCTCATAGTAGCTAGTCTATATGCCGATGCCGCCATGATCCTGACGGAATAAGCGGAAGGTGGGCGGCTTTGCTTTTCGGGTATACATAAACATATCCTTCGAGCGGCTGTTCCAAATCTTTAATCCAAGCCCGTTCATACTCGTTATTTTGCCCGCCTTCTTCATACCCTTCAAGCTCATCCATCGCTTGCAGCCCTTCTTCCGTTACTGTCAGCCATTCGCCAATCACTTCTCCTTCTTCTTCCATCACAAGCGCGGGATATGCGCCGACATGATAAAGCCGGCCTTTCACTTTTCCCGGCTGGATATCGCGGATGTACGGCGCCGCAACATGATGGTTTTCCTCACCAACGAGCAGCGTTCCGTACACAAATACACGATGCAGCAGCGGTCTCATTTCTTTTCTCCTTCCGATGTTTACATAATAATATTATGGTTATTAATAAAATGGAAGATGATATCTAGCTATCTACTAATACGATACCGAAAAAACAAAAACAATGGAAGCCCTGCCTCTCATCCATCCTTGCAGCTCCGAAGCTGCGCCAGTGTGAATTTGTTTTTTCCGCAGAAACAGACCGCCGCAAAACAAAAGTGATATCGCCAAAAGCGATATCACTTTTATCTCCGGTATAAAAAGGAGCAGCCATACCGTCCCATAGCAATCAAAATGGTGCTTGCTTTATGCTAATCGATTGATGCAGAAATGTCAAGAGACTTTTATTCTTTCCACTTAATGCTGCAACCAATGCTCGGCTTTTGTTTTTCTGGCACCGGTTCGTTGTTTAATAATGCATCAAGAGCGGCGCGAATCGACTCGCCTGTAACTGGAATGCCGTTGTTTGGTCTGGAATCATCCAATTGTCCGCGGTAGACACATTTCAAGTCGCGGTCAAACACGTAAAAATCTGGAGTGCACGCCGCCTGATACGCTTTCGCCACCTCTTGTGTTTCATCAAATAAATATGGGAACGGATACCCTAATTCTTCCGCCACTTTTTTCATGTTTTCCGGCGAGTCTTCCGGATATTTTTCGACATCGTTCGAGTTAATCGCGACAAACGTCACTCCTTTTGGCTGATAATCGTTGGCAAGGCGGACGAGTTCATGCTGTACATGTTTGACAAACGGGCAATGGTTGCAAATAAACATGATCACCGTGGCAACATCCGATTTGACATCTTCCAAACGGACAGTTTTTCCATCAACCGCATTCACCAGTTCAAACGCTGGCGCTTTTTTTCCTAACGGGAACATGTTCGACTCGACTGCTGGCATATATCCACATCCTTTCCAAATCTATGTTTATTTTATTATATCAAAGCAACAAAGCGAATCACAAATCCCTCGCTTAATTGGATGAAAAGCGCACATGGCATCCGCGTCATTCGCGGCGCTCATCCGTGCATTCAGTGATATTTTAACAATAAAAAAATCTTTTCGCACCGTTAAAGCAAATGAATAGACATTTTTTTGAAATTGAAACATAATGAAAATACACTGTTTGATTGTTTCTTGAAAAAAATTCCCAAAGACCGATAGATACGAAAGGATGTTTTTTCATGCGCCTTAAATTAAGCGTTTTAGACCAATCACCGATCGCGGAAGGCATGACCGCGGAAGAAGCGTTAGCCAACACCGTCCGGCTCGCGCAATTTGTCGAAGAGCTCGGCTACGAGCGTTTTTGGGTATCGGAACATCACGATACAAACAACCTTGCCGGTTCGTCTCCGGAAGTGCTGCTTAGCCATATTGGCGCAAAAACATCGCGCATCCGCATCGGTTCCGGCGGAGTCATGCTTCCGCATTATAGCGCCTACAAAGTAGCAGAAAACTTTAAAGTGCTCGAAGGCCTTCATCCCGGCCGAGTCGATTTAGGCGTCGGAAGGGCGCCTGGCGGCATGCCGATCGCGACGATCGCCTTGCAAGAAGGAAAGCGAAGAGATATAGACCGTTATCCAGAGCAGATTGACGATTTGCTTGCTTATTTACATAACGATTTGCCAGAAAAGCATCCATTGCATGGACTAAAGGCGACACCAAACGTTCAGACAGCGCCTGATGTTTGGCTGCTCGGCTCGAGCTCGTCCACCGCGCTCCTTGCCGCACAAAAAGGGTTGCCGTACGTATTTGCCCAATTCATTAACGGCGAAGGCGGAGAATATTATACAAAATTGTACCGCGAACAGTTTGTTCCATCAAAATATTTGGATAAGCCGCGCAACATGGTCGCCGTGTTCGCCATTTGCGCCGAAACGGAAGAAAAAGCGGAATGGGTGGCATCAAGCCTTGATTTATCGCTGTTGATGCTTGAACAAGGCATGATATCCAACGGCACGCCAAGCCCGGAAAAAGCGATGGCTTACCCATACAGCCCGTTTGAGCGCAAACGGGTTATCGAAAACCGCAAACGGATGATTGTCGGCTCACCGAAACAAATCAAAGAACAGCTTTTCCGATTAAGCGAGGCATACGAAACCGACGAAATCATGTTAGTCACGATTACATATGATTTTCAAGATAAATTGACGTCATTCCAATTAATCGCTGAAGAATTATGGGGGTAGAGGAATAAATGAAAGTAATTTCCGTCAACATCGGCGCGCCGAAAACGGTGATGCTCGATGGAAAACCGTTCACAACGGGAATTTATAAAAAACCGGTGATGGAACCGCTCTTCGTAACAAAACACAACTTTGTCGGCGACGGACAAGCAGATTTAGTGCATCACGGCGGATATGACAAAGCGATTTGCGCCTATCCGTCCGAGCATTTTGCCGAATGGGAAAAACGGTACCACCGCCCGTTCTCCCCTGGTGCGTTCGGAGAAAACCTAACGTTAGAAGGACTTACAGAAGCACAAGCGTGCATCGGCGATATTTTTTCCGTCGGAACCGCCGTCATTCAACTTTCCCAGCCAAGGCAGCCTTGCTTTAAGCTCGCCAAACGGCACGGCCTTCCGGACCTTCCGCTGGCAGTGCAGCAAACAGGGCGAACCGGTTTTTATTTTCGGGTGTTGCAAGAAGGAATCATTCAACAAGGGGATAAGCTCACACTTGTTGAACGCAGCCAGACCCGGTTATCTGTACAATATGTCAACCACATTTACTATGTTGAAAAAACAGATGGCGAAGCAATGCAAAAAATCATCGCGGAACCAGCCTTGTCGGAAAGCTGGCGCAAAGCGTTTGCGGCAAGGCTTTCCGCCATCGCTGACAAATAAACGACTTGTACGCGCATGTACAAGTCGTTTTTTATGATACTTCTTCTGTCTGCAAATGATGATGATACAAATCGTAATAAAATCCTTTGGCTGCAAGCAGCGATTCGTGCGTGCCTTGTTCGATGATTTTCCCTTCATGCAAGACAAGAATGCGGTCCGCGTTTTGGACTGTATTGAGCCGGTGGGCAATGACAAAACATGTCCGGCCTTTCATCAGCCGTTCGAGTGCTTCCTGAATTTTCATTTCCGTGACTGTATCAATATTGCTCGTCGCCTCATCTAAAATTAAAATCGACGGGTTTGCTATCATCGCCCGGGCGATTGCCAACAGCTGTCTTTGGCCTTGGCTGATGCCGCCGCCATCTTGCTTTAACACCGTGTCATAACCGTTCGGCAGCTTCATAATAAACGAATGCGCATTTGCCCATTTTGCCGCTCGCTCCACTTCCTCATCACTCGCATCCAATTTTCCGTAGCGGATGTTATCGCGGATCGTCCCTTCAAACAAAAACGTATCTTGCAAAACAAACGCCATATGGGCGCGCAGGCTTGCGCGTTTAATCGAACGGCTATCGTGACCGTCAATGAAAATATGGCCGTGATCCGGATCATAAAAACGGGCGAGCAGTTGCAAAATCGTCGTTTTCCCCGCACCGGTCGGGCCGACGAGCGCCACGGTTTCACCTGGAGAAACGGAAAAGCTGACATCGCGGATGGCGTTTTGTTGTTTGTCATAGGAAAACACGACATGGTCAAATTCTACTTTCCCGTGTATGCGCTCAAGCGAGATCGCTCCTGTTTCATCCCGTTCTTCTTTTTCCATATCCAAAATTTCCAACACTCGCTCCGCGCCGGCCAATGCGGAAAGCAGCGTATTCCATTGGTTCGCCAAATCGTTTAACGGGCGGGTAAATTGGCGCGCATATTCGGCGAATACAACGATAACCCCAATCGAAATAATCCCTTTCAGCGCTAAAATACCGCCGACGCCAACAATAAGCGCGAAGCTTAAGTTGTTTAAAAAGTTCATTAGCTTCGGGATAAATCCCGAATACGTTTGCGCCCAAAATCCCGCTTGCTTCAATGTTTCATTTTTCTGCAAAAATTCGTCCATCATTCTTCGTTCTTGCGAAAACATTTTCACGATTTTTTGCCCGGAAATCACTTCTTCAATAAATCCATTCATTTCTCCCAAACAGCGCTGCTGCTCGCGGAACCGCTTTTGCGTGCGGTTAGTAATCCATCTCATCCCGATAAACATCAATGGGACAACAAGCAAAGTGACAAACGTTAAAAGCGGGCTTAGCCAAAGCATGACGCAAATCGCTCCGGCGAGCGTAAGCGTGCTTGATGCCACTTGAATGACTGTGCTGTTAAACGTTTGGCTCATATTTTCGATATCGTTTGTTATCCGGCTCATTAATTCCCCTTGTTGGCGCTTGTCAAAAAACGAAATCGGCAATTCATGAAAATGGCGGAACAGCCGCTGGCGGATGGCATAAATTGTTTTTTGGGAGACCTTAATCATCCAGTAGCTTTGCAAAAAAGTGGATGCAGAGAGCGCTGCATAAACAAAAAGAAGAAGCGCCACAACAAGAAAGAAGCCGTCCGTCTGTTTGGTGACAATGTAGGCATCAATCGTTCTTCCCACTACGTATGGACCAAGAAGGCTTAAGGAGGAACTAACGATCACCATTGCGATAACGGCGATAAGCCATCCTTTTTGCGGAGAAAGAAACGACCAAAGCCGTTTCAATGTTCCGATGTTGTCTTTTGCTTGCTGCTTTTGCCCGACAGCTGCCATTGGGCCATGTCTCGGTCGCAACATTATGTTCCCTTCTTTCCAAACTGCGATTCTACGATTTTTCGGTATATCTCACTCTTTTCGAGCAGCTCATCATGGCTGCCTTTTGCTAAAAGCTTTCCGTCATCAAGCAAGAAAATCGTATCTGCTTCCATCGCTGTTTGAATTTTTTGCGTCACAATCAATGTCGTGCACGTATACGCCTTTAACGCCCGCAGCAGTTTTGCTTCCGTTTTTAAATCTAAGGCGCTTGTACTATCATCGAGCAATAAAATTTTTGGCATTCCAACGAGCGCCCTCGCGATCGAAAGACGCTGTTTCTGCCCGCCGGACAAGTTCACCCCTCTCTGGCCAATGACCGTGTCATATCCATCCGGAAACTTCATAATCGTATCATGGATTTGCGCATGTTTCGCCGCTTGGATAATCTCTTCCATTGAAGCATGCTCGTTTCCGAAACGGATGTTTTCAGCAATCGTTCCGGAAAACAGCAATACTTCCTGTGGGACGAAACGGATGAATGCCCGCAGCTGTTCTTGCTTTATGTGTCGAACATCGACGCCATCGATCATCACCCGCCCGGCAACCGGATCATAAAGGCGGGGAATCAACTGAAGCAACGACGATTTCCCTGAACCGGTTGCACCTAAAATCGCCACTGTTTCATGAGGGTGAACGACAAATGAAATATCTTTCAAAACGAGAGCGCGGCTATTCGGATAACGGAATGACACATGTTCAAAGCGGACTTCTCCTTGTCCGGAAACTTTATCTGTTGCTTGCTGAGCATCTTCGACATCCACGTTCACGCGTAATACGTCAGCAACACGTTCCGCTGATGCTTTAGCGCGCGAAAATGCCATCGTAATAAAGGTAAACATCGATAATGCTGCCGTAATCCGGGTGGTATAATTGACAATGGCTACTACCTGCCCTGCCGTCGCGCTTCCTGATTGAACGTCGACGCGGCCGATGAAAAGAATGATGATAACCGCCACGTTCATCATCAACAATAATGCGGGAGTAATCGTTTCTACCAAACGCAATGCGCTGATCGTCCGTTCCATCAGCGCTTCGTTCTCCTTCATGAACCGCTTCTGCTCGTATGTTCCTCTCATCCATGCTTTAATGAGGCGCATTCCCGCCAAATTTTCGCGCATCACTCTGTTGACACGGTCGAGCGCTTGCTGCACAATCGAAAAAGACGCTGCCGCTTTTGTCATCATCCATAAAAGAAACGCGACCAATAGCGGAACGGTAACAGCGCACACAAGCGCCAGCTGAACGTGAACGGCAAAAGACATCACCACTCCAAACAAAACAAGAAGCGGCGCCCGCAAAGCAATGCGCAAACTCATAAACACCATGTTTTGTATTTGCGTCACATCGTTCGTCATTCTTGTGATAAGCGAAGCGGTCGGAAAACGTTCAAAATCGGCAAACGAAAACGATTGAATTTTTTCAAACAAACGCTTTCGCAGCAAAAACCCGTATTCTTGGCCGACGTAGGCGGCAGCAAATGAATTGGCAATCCCCGAAGCAAACGCTAAAAGCGAAGTGCCGAGCATGACCGCTCCCCATGTCCAAACGACAGAAAAGTTTTTCGCCATTACCCCATTGTCAATAATTTTCTCCATCAACAATGGCTGCCATAATTCCACTATCAGCTCAATGAACATAAGCAACCAAGCGGCGATCATCCATTTGCGGTACGATTTTAAGTAAGACAGTACTTGCTGCATCCTTTCACTCCCCCGCGCCTATGCTGTAACTTTTATTCTACTTGCAAAAAAACTATTTTACAATTTTTCGCTACTTAAAAAACAAATGCCGGGGGAGATGGCTTAGACAATCATCTCTCCTTGCGTTTTGTCAGCAAAAATCGGGGAAATGGTCAATCTCGTTTCCGCGCTTCCGTCCAAATTTGCATCAACGTTTTTTGATCTGCAATCACTTCAGGCGAAGACGCGAAAAATGGAATAATATCTTGCTCGCTCTCCACGATTGGAAATAATTTGTGGAATTTCGCAATCAACAACAGCTTTTCGATCGTTTTATTCGCAGAAACAGTGAAGATCACTTTCTTTTTTTTGGCAACTTCCTTTTTTAAAAAATGGATTAATAGCGCCAAACCGGTACTATCAATAAACAGGAGATTGCTGACGTCCATCACGACGACGTCCCCTTTTATTTCAGACAGCGCCATTTCAAGCATTTGCCTCGCCAGTTGTTGTGTATTGTAAACTAACTTCCCCTTCAACAATATTTTCCCAAATTGTTCTGACGATGCCATCTCCAATTCAAGAGTGGATATCCGACGATCCATTGCGCCCTCTCCTCATTCTCATCGCAATCGCGCATTTTCCGTTTTCTTGACGCTCCAACCACATCTCATCCATCACTTCTTTTATCAGCAAAAGTCCGCGCCCAGATTCCGCAAGTAACAAATCTTCAAGGCTTTCTTCCCCCATTCGTTCCAACTGTTTGCTCGGAATGCCGTCCCCTTCATCCACAACCGTAACAGTTACATCCTCTTCCGTGACCCGCAAAGATAATAAAAACGTCTTCTTTGCCGCATCTTTCCTCAATGTCTTTATCGCTTCCACCGAATTAATGACCGCTTCATGAACAGACAACACGAACATGTCGCAATCTTGAACCGAAAAAAACCGGGCAATTTGTTCCGCCAATAAATCGCAAAAATCAATGGCCTCCTCTGTCGCCACACATTGTATTGTCATTTCGTACATGGTTTCGCCCCTACTCTGACATGATTCCCTACAAGAGATGTTATTGAATCGTAATCGACAATAAACATATATCATCAGCAGGATTCACTGGCGACCGATCGTGATCGATCAACATGCGCAAAAATTGTTTATCTGGCAAATGACTGTACATTTTAGCATAACGGCGGATTTTATTCATGCTTTGCAAAATAGACGGGTCGATTTCCTCCAAAATCCCGTCTGTATATAAAAACAATCTTGTTCGCCGCCGATAACGAATAACCCCTTTTTCAAACGGAACGGAAAACGGACTACCGATCGCCAGCCCGCCTTTATCCAATTCAATGACTTCCCCATCTTCCGTAACTAACAGCCCAGCCGGATGACCGGCGTTCGTATATTCAATCTGCTTTTTTTTCGTATCGATGACTAAATAAATCATCGAAAATAAATATCTCAGTTCATTCGCATGGCTTGGGAATAAATTCCGCACATGATTTTCCAGCTCTATGGCAACATACACGGGGTCGATAACGCGCACAATCAACCCCCGCAACAGTGAGCGAAGCAGCATGCTGACAAGTGAAGAGGAAATGCCGTGTCCCATCACGTCAATAATAATGACGCCATAGCGATCATAATCGATTTGATAACACGCATACATGTCTCCTGATAAGTCATCAGACGGAATATAAATGGCGTCCATCGTCACCACGTCGTTTTGTATCGGAGGCGTTAATACGCTTTGCTGAATTTTTTTCGCAAGCTCCACTTGCTTCTTATACTCCATTTCCTTTTGCTTTTGCTTTGTGATATCGTCGACCATCATTATGTACCCCGTCACATTCCCTTCCGAATCAGTAACCGAAATGGCGGAATAAGCCACATCCACAAACGTTCCATCTTTGCGCCTTACCGTGCATTCCCCTGTTGCAACCCGCTCTTTTTCCCCTTCTCCTTTGAATGGATGAGAAAACAGCGCCATACGTGATGGCTGATCAGGAAATAACGAAATAAACTCCCGTCCGATGACTTCTTCGCGCTTCCAGCCGAACAACGTTTCCGCTGCATTTCCCCATTCTTTCACAGCCATATTTTTGCACAATGAAATGACCGCAATTGGAGCAGTTTGATAAATGGCTTGAAGCATATGTTCTGGTTCTGGCGAATGGATGGTTGTCTCAATGTTCGAAAACCGCCAAATGTAAAATTCATCCGCTGTACCTGTGAGCGCATAAACGGTTAATGTTTGCGCTAATTTCCGGTCGCCGCCGATATGATAATTGATCTTTCCTTCCCAATAGCCGTGTTCTAACACCGATTTCCATATGAATTCATACTGCTCGACATGATGTTCATCGGAAACAAGAAAATAAAACGACTGACCGATTAACTGTTCCTTGGAGTAACCAGTTAACGCTGCCGCCCCGTCATTTACCGCCACGATCACTTTATTCCGATCTGTAATGACAATTCCTTCGCCTGTGCGATGGCTGCATGTTTTCCCTATCGTCTGTAAATCTAGCTTCACTATTGTTCAACCCTTTTTCATAGTAATCTTTTTTCTTGCTCATTCAGCAAACATACACCACATGCCGCTTCATGACAAAAGGTCGCCTTTAAAAAAGGAGACCATTTTTTGAAAATAAAAATTTTTCTTTTTTATTACTTCGCTTATCATTCTTGTTTTCCTGCTTGTTATAAAAAAAGAATGCGTTTTTATTATTGTTTGAAAATGCGATGGCGAATGGCCGCAACAAGGAGCAAGCAAAGCGGGATGACGATCTGCAGCGGCACATGCATATAAATGGTGACAATTTTCAACCCTTCCTTAATATGTTCCGGATAGTTGCTCGCGATCGCGATGGACAACAGCAAAACCATCAGCCCGAGCGGGTATATGAGACGCTGATGGTTTTGCATGCGGAATACATCCGCCGTTCCGACGACCGCAGCATAAAAAAATATCGATATTTTAAAAAACCCGCCAATAATAAGGGCAATCATAAAAAAGACGTCAAGGCGCTCCAAAAAATTCGCAACGCGAATTCTTTGTATTGTGTCTAAAAGCGGAAATGTTGAGCGAACGACAGCATCCGTTCCTAGTACAGCAATATTGACCGTCATAATAATCGCTAAATTAATACCGCTTAACACCATGCCTGTTATCGCAGCTTGTTTCATTTTTCCCGGATTATTCATATATGGAAATAACATTGTAAATACAATCATTTCTCCAAATGGAACGTAAAGCGTCTCCGTAAACACGACTTTCCACACTCTTTCCCACCCTTCTTCCAAAACTGGTTGCAGCCGATGGATATCCACTAACCCTGCGGAAATGACCAATATAAACCCAGATACTGCAAGGAGATAAAGAAAGGTGAGAAACAACTCCCCCGTCCGCGCAATCACTTCAATTCCTTTATAGACACCATACATCACCGTCAACATCATAATCGAGTTTAAGAGAAAGAGCGGCGTTTCTGGATACGCAAATGTCAACAACAGCTCACCGAAATCTCGGAGCACGCGGGCAGCAACATAAAGAAAATAGACAACATATATAAATGCCAACACATTGCCGATCCAAGGTCCGGCAATGTGTTGTGCATATGTAGTCAATGGAGCATCCGGATAGTAGCGGTAAAGGCAGTAATAGATCAAAAACAACAATAAACCGAATGTTAAACCTAATAAAATCGCAAGCCAAACATCTTGTTTTGCCCCTATGCCAAGCGGAATAACGATAGCGCTTCCATGTTCAAACAAGACGATTAACACAAACAGTTGCCGCGCGTTTATTTTCACCGGTTCCAATTCTTTCACCGTCCTTATTATCCAAGTATGTACGGTTTAGTACGCAATCCCGTCCGGCGAATAAACGCATCTACCGTCACATTCACTTCTAAGTGCGGGAAAGTGCTTTCGTCCCAATCGTGTTTCATCTTTTTCCACTCACGCGGATACGAACGATAGACAACGTTCCCAAATCCGAAAATATCCGTTTTTTCTTCTTGCGCTTTTTCCACCGCTTGAATAACTTCGTTTTTTATCGTTTGTTCGATCTTTTTTTCTAACGCAAGAATTTGCATAGGATCGGTAAAGTCAACTGGGACAAGCGCTTCGCCGATATCTCCCTCTGCCTTAATGCGAATGGAAATCGACGGTTTTCCTCTTTTCATATGTGCTGCCACGCTTGTTTTAGCGCGAACGACTTCATAGGCCACTGCTTCTTTTCTTCGCTTCCATTCAACCGTAATGTCCGTCTGTTCAATTTTATCCATCACCCATAACACTCCTCGCGCTGTCTCGCCAAAAATCCATCCGGCCAGTTTGTCATTTTTAAACATAGCTATGCCATTAACATTTAATCGTGCATCAGGCTCAGAAGCTTGCACGTTCGCCTGCCTCTTCCCCTTTTTCACTCCTCCGACAATCTCAACGCCACTAATGGTCGGCGTTTTTCCCGATGAAGCGAGATCATTAATGACATCTCCAACACTGACATTCATCGTTTGCCCCCACGTTTTTTCAGAAAATCGTACTGTTTTTATAATTTGATTTGCCGGAATTTTATCAATGGGCGTTAATATTTTCAAAACATCTTCTGCGGAATGATGATGGGCGACCACCACCATCGCGGTCGTGCGAAATTGGCCGCTTCTTTCAAGCGCATCAAACAACCCGTTAATTCCTTCTTTTGCCACTTCCTCCCCAATCACCACTAAGTTTGTATGCGCATAGTATATAAGCCGTGATAGTTTTTTTGACGCTTTCCGGCTTGCCTCAATGAGATTATTTCCTGTTGCTTTGTAAATGGAAACCGGCACCCCACCGCTGCCTCCGCCTCGCTGTGTCGCCCCGGCAACATTTCCTGGGTTGACGACTTGAAATGTCATGACAAATTTTCCATCCTTCGTTTTATCAATTCCGACAGCGATGACAATCGCCAAATCAGTCAATTCTTTTTTGCTCCAGCATCCGGAAAGAATGACTGTACATAACAGCAGTGAAAAGATGATGGCTATTTTTCGTTTCATGACTGCTCTCCCTCTTTTTTTTCCTGGCGATTGGAAGCAGGCGGCTGAGGCCGTTGATGTTTCCCTTGGCGCGCAATATTTTTCTGGCTTATTAAACGGGGACGCTCCTTAAATACCCATGTTGGCAAACGGAAAAGCGTATCGCCCATATTGGACGGAATAAACGGAGCAAGCGGTGACATATACGGAACGCCAAAAGAACGAAGGCTGCACAAATGAAGCGTCATCATCAAAATGCCTATAATAATGCCGTAAAACCCAAACATAGCGGCGAGAAACATAAGCGCAAAACGGATAAGGCGCGCAGAAATCGCAATTGCAAACGAAGGAGTCGCAAAGCTGGCGATGGCCGTAATGGAAACGACAATCACCATCGCTGAGGAAACAAACCCGGCTTCTACCGCCGCCTGTCCGATGACAAGCGCTCCGACAATCGAAACGGCTTGGCCAACGGCGCGCGGCAAGCGCACACCTGCTTCCCGCAAAATTTCAAAAACTACTTCCATTACCAATGCTTCAACAAACGCTGGAAACGGAACCGACTCACGCTGGGCAGCAATCGCAATGACAAGTTGTGTCGGGATCATTTCTTGATGAAATGTCGTTGCCGCAATATAAATCGCCGGGGCAACAAGAGAAAGAAAGAAAATGAGAACACGCAAAAACCGCAGTGCCGTCGCAATATCAAACCGGGCGTAATAGTCTTCAACCGCTTGGAAAAATTGGATAAACAAAGCGGGCGCAACAAGCACAAACGGAGTCCCTTCAACAAATATCGCTACTCTCCCTTCCAAAAGATTTGCCGCTACCACATCCGGCCGTTCTGTATGATACAATGTTGGGAAAGTCGTAAATGTTTGGTCTTCGATTAATTGTTCAATATCTCCTGATTCGAGAACATTGTCAATTCGAATGCCACGGAGCCGTTTTTTGACTTCCTCCACAATGGCATCATTGGCAATTCCCTTCACATACATAATGGCAACATCTGTCTGTGTCACTTCGCCAATTTTCAACGTCTCCAGCCAAAGGTTCGGGTTCTTAATGCGGCGGCGAATAAGCGTAGTATTCATCCGTAGCGATTCCGTAAAGCCATCCCGCGGGCCGCGAATCGCCAGCTGTGTTTGCGGTTCTTGAATCGCCCGGGTTTCTCCGCCTTTTGTGCTCGCGCTTAAAGCAGACGGCAGCCCGTCAAGAAGAATGATCGTTTCCCCGGACGTAAGTGCTAAAAATAAATCAAACCAATGAGAAATGCGTTCGATTTCACCAACAGCAGCCAGCTTTTTCTCCACAAAGAAGAACGCGTCCTTTGGAGATAAGGAAATGGGAAATGTTGCTGCCATCAGCGGCTCAAGCAAAAATTGATACACATTTTTTTCATCGGCAAGCCCATCGATAAAAATGAGAGCGGCGCGAATTTCCCGTTCTTGTCCCATCGTAAAGCGGCGAATAACAACATCGGAACTGTTTCCAGTCGTCTGGCGAATAATGTCGAGATTAACGTCAAGCAGCGAATGAATCGGCTCGCGCGGAACGTCTTGCGCTTGGCCGCTTTGGTCACGTTCTTGTTGGGTTGGCGGTTCTTTTTGTTGCTTTTTTTCTTTTTGTTTTTTTTGCAATCCCCACTGAAACAGCATCGTTTTCGCCTCTCTCCAACTCGTTTACTTGCCATTATAGACAACGAACTAGGCTAATATACGATCAAAGAATGATTACAGCGCAGAAAACGAAAACTAAAGAAAAAAACAGAAGCGGGTGGATTTCATGAAACTAATAGGTATTTCGCTATTTATCGGCAGTGTTTTAATCAGCATTACCATTGGAATGGACATATTAATTGGCCTAACGTTGCCTCAATCGGCACAAAACGTCTTGAACCCGTTTCGTGCCATGGAAACGCCAGAAATGTTTATTCTATTTTTATTTTTATTAATATGGGCGGTCCATCTTTTAGCGTCCCTGCTAAAGCAAAAGAAAACGTAAAAAAGAGGCTGTCTCAAAAGGTCGTCTAAACCGACCTTTTGAGAGTAGCCTCTGTTTCTTTTTCTTACCATTTGGTTATTTATTCCTTTTTTGAGGCAGGAATTTCTCCTTATTTCCGAATTTTATCCTATTTTTTCCTTGTTGGGTCGGTCGTTGTGGCCCACTTTCTCAAATTGTGGGCAGCACAAACTAGACCCCACTCCAAGGTAATTTTTGGGAGGCCTCTCAATGAAAACCGATGAAATTGCTGATTATGCTTGATTTGCCCAAACACCGGCTCGTTTTCGATTTGCCGTCTTCGATATGTCGTCGCCCCTTCTTCCGTGGACAGCCGTTTCCGGATTTCTTGCCGTTGTTGTTGATTTTTCAAGGAAACGCGGATGGTTTTCGTGTCTTTGCCTTTGGCACATGCTGCTTGAAACGGGCATCCGGCACATGCTGTACAACGATACGTCCGTTTGACGATGACGTACCCGTTGTCGGTCGTTTCCTTCCGTTTATACACAAACACCAGCCGTTCCCCTTTCGCGCAAATCCACTCATCCAATTCCTCATCGTACGTCATGTTCTCGATTCGGCCGATCTCTTTCGCCCACGCTTTCGTTTGTTCCCGGTCCAATGTGTTGTACTTGATCAGCGCGACGATCTGCTTTTTCTCGCAGTACGTGTAGTTCTCCTCACTCCCATAGGCGGAATCCGCAATCGCTCGTTTAGGCATGGGACGCCCATAGGCGGCCAATTGCTCCAAATGTGAAATGAAGCATCCGGCATCCCCCGCCCGTTGATGCACGCTAAATCCAGTGATGAATTGGTTCTCTGTCCCTATCTGCACATTATATCCCGGTTTGAGCTGGCCGTTTTTCATATGGTCGTCTTTCATCCGCATAAACGTCGCATCGGGGTCCGTTTTCGAAAAACTGTTTCGTTCGCCTAACACTTTTTTGTATTCTTCATATTTTTTCTTACGGGGGAGAATGTCTTGTTCCAATTGCTGTTTTGCTTTCTTTAACGTGCGATTCTTCGGCTCTTTCTTTAGATGTTCTTCCACTTGTTCGATCACGGCTTCGATCTTTTCAGACGTGATCGGTGAAGCTTCCAGCTTTTCTTGAAAATCTCCTTCTTGTTCCGACTCTTCATCCTCTTTTACCACCTGTTCGATCGAGGCTACGATTTTCCGGAATTTCTCCTCCAACTTCTGATCGTACTTTTCCGTTGATTTGCGCCAAACGAACGTGTACTTGTTGGCGCTGGCCTCGATTTTCGTTCCATCCAGAAAGTAATCCTCTAGTTTGACCAACCCTTCTTGACGCAGAAGATCGACAATGGAGAAAAACGTTTCGTAAATGATGTCCTTCATCCGTTCCGACCGAAATCGGTTGATGGTGCGGAAATCCGGTGTTTGATGGCCGGATAGCCACATAAAATAAATGTTTTCTTTCAATTGCTTGGCGATTTGGCGAGAGGAATAGATCCGATTGGCGTAGGCATACAGGATGACTTTCAACATCATTTTCGGATGATAGGCTGGGCGGCCTCCGCCGGGATAGAGGGAAACGAGCAGAGCTGGATCCATTTTTTCCACGGCTAGATCCACGATCCGGCAAAGATGATGTTTGGGAATGAGAATTTCAAGATCCATTGGCAAAATGAGTTGATCTCGGTTATAATAAATGTACATAAGAAAACCGTCCTTTCTTGGTAGGGTTGTGGTGACTCTATTATACCAAAAAAGGAACGGTTTTCTTCTTTTTTTGCCCAAAAAAGTGCCCCAAAAGCGAACGCTATGCGAACACTTTTGGGACATCCTCTTTTTTGCCTCATCGTTTTTTGCTGATCCCATCAAGGCGGAGCAGCCGCAGCGAATTGAGCAATACGAGCAGCGTCGCCCCCATATCCGCAAAAATGGCCATCCACAATGTAAGCCAGCCAGGAACAATGAGAACGAGCGCCAACACTTTTAACAACAAGGCAACCGCGATGTTCTCTTGAATAATGCGCATTGCTTTTCGTCCTAACCGGATGACATACGGAAGCTTTTCAAGATCATCGCCAATTAAGACAACGTCCGCTGTTTCTAACGCCACATCGGTGCCAATATCCCCCATCGCAATGCCAACATCTGCCGCAGCAAGCGCGGGAGCGTCGTTGACACCATCGCCGACCATCGCGATGCGTCCTGATTGACGCTGCAGCGTTTGAATCGCCGTCCATTTTTCTTCTGGAAGCAATTCAGCGCGAATATCGGTAAGCGGAAGGGAAGAGGCAATGGCCCGCGCGGTCGTTTCGTGATCGCCGGTTAACATGATAGTTTGCGAGATTCCTAAGTTGCGTAATGTTTCTAGCACAGAAGCGGCATTTTCACGCAGTTGATCGGAAACGGCAATCATGCCAAGCACTTTTGTTTCATTTCCAAGCAACATGACTGTTTTTCCTTGTGTTTGTTCGCGGGCAATTTGCGCACGAATGTCTTCATGTATAGCCTCAGAGAACAAAGACGGTTTCCCAATATAATACATAACTCCATTCACACGGGCTGCCGCACCTTTGCCAGCCATAGCGCGAAACTCGCTTACTTGCAAATCGTCGGATGATATTTGCAATGCCTCTGCCTTGCGCAAAATGGCGGAAGCAAGCGGATGCTCCGACTGTTTCTCAATGGCTGCGGCGATTTTTAACAATTCCTTTTCATCCAAGTCGCTAAATGAATAAATATCAGCCACTTCCGGTATCCCTGTCGTTAACGTTCCTGTTTTATCAAATGCAATTGCCGATATCTTTCCGATTTCTTCTAAATACACCCCGCCTTTAATCAGCACCCCTTGCCGCGCCGCTTGTCCAATGGCAGTTACGATCGCTACCGGCGTGCTTATGACAAGAGCGCACGGACAGCCGACAACAAGCACCGTTAAGCCGCGGTAAACCCATGTCAGCCATTCTCCGCCAAGCCACAGCGGCGGCACAGTGGCAACAAACAAGGCGATCAGCATAATCGTTGGTGTATAGTAGCGGGCAAAGCGGTCG